>JAFOYH010000093.1 GCA_017391465.1 Lachnospiraceae bacterium
GAAGTGAAGATGTAATCACTCAAACAGACAGTTCCATGAAGCAGGCACTAAAAGCATTGCATGGAAAAGCACTTAATGAAATCGAAGAGAATAGTTTTGAGACGTTAGCAGCCCTTTGGGATGAACTTCCGTTGATTCCGGTGAATGAAGATATGGCATCATTGAAAGCAGCCAGAGGATCAAAAACCGGTTTTGTGAAACTTGTTTTTAATTTTCTTATTTCTCAGGATTTGTTTTTCGAATCCGGGGGACGATATTATATCAAGCCACGTTTTCGTGCCTTAGCGGAAAACTATTATGAAGAGAATCGTGGACGTTTATATTCAATTGTAACAGGAGGAGAATTGGATGCCACATATTAATCGAATTCGTGTCAATAATGTAAAATACAATTTTGGTACCCAGTTTTATGATGACTTTATTCTTCGGTTTGATGGGAAAAATGCATTATATGATCTGGCAAATGGCGGCGGAAAAAGTGTGCTTATGCTTTTGCTTTTCCAGAATCTCATTCCAAACTGTACATTGGATGAAAAGCAGCCGATTGAAAAACTGTTCCGTACAGATCAGGGAAGTACAACCATTCACTCTATGATTGAGTGGCGCTTGGATCAAAGGTTTATCCGTGATGGCTATAAATATATGCTGACGGGTTTTTGTGCCCGAAAAGCCCGCGAAGAACTTAAAGAAACCGCTGCCATCGAATATTTTAATTATGTTATTTTTTATCGTGGGTATAATGACAATGATCTTGTGAACCTTCCTTTGACGAATGGAAAAGAGCGTGTGACGTATACAGGACTTAAATCCTATTTAAAAGAGTTGGGACGTAAGGATATGAGTTTGGATATACATATATTTGAGCGTAAAGGCGAATATCAACGTTTTATCAGTCAATACGGTCTGTATGAGAGTCACTGGGAAATACTGCGTGGTATCAATAAAACAGAAGGTCATGTGCGAACATATTTTGAAACACGTTATAAAACGACACGAAAAGTGATTGAAGATCTTTTGATCGAGGAAATTATCCAAAGAGCGCATCTCCAAGGCGTTCATTCAGACACAGATATGGCGGACACGCTTGTACAGATTAAAGATAAACTGGCAGAATTAGCTGTACGTAAGGAAGAGATGAGTTATTATGACCGACAGGCAGATATTCTTGAGATTTTTTCCGGACGTGTAGAGCTTTTGAAAAAAGTGTACGAAGAAAAAGAAAATCTGGACACGGATCTTGTTAAGGCCTATCGCACAGCAAACGATATTTATCGATTAAAAGAAAAGAATCTTGCAGTTCATCAAAAAGAAAAAGAATATGCAGGTAAGCATATCTATGAAATATCGAGAAAGCTGGATACCATTCGTATTCAGGAGGAACAGGAACATTTAAAACAGTTGGAAGCGGATACAGAGAAATTTACGGCAGAATTAGCTGAATTGAAAGATCTTGCTCAAAAAAAACAAAAGTCTTTGGAGATTGCAGAATGTATCAATGATTATCTTCATTATATGGATGTGAAATCCAAATGGGATGCTTTAAAAGTTCTTTTATCACAAAATCATGAGGATACCGAAGGTATTCTCGACGAATTAGAAAGACTGACACGGATTCGTTATACGTTAAATGAACAGGAACTTCAGGAACAAAAGAAGAAACTGACATTTACGGTAAATGCCATCGCAGAAACAGAGGAAACGTATATAGAGGCATTAAATCAGGAACGAAATGCTTTTAGCGAGGGTGCAGTTCTCGAAAGTCAGGATCGTGAGACGAAATGCTTATTAGAAGAACTGGGACAAAAGTTAAATGCGTTATGTAAAAAGGTTCCTGTTTTATATATGGAAAATATCGGACAGTTCCTGAACAAACAGAGACAGAAACGTGCCGCTAACAGCTTAAAATGTCAGGAAATAACCGACAGACAGATGGTTCTGGAGAGTGAACTTGGACGCATACGCAACGAAAATGATGCGAATCGCACATATTGTACAAACCTGGAAAAAGAAAAAGAGGAGATTCAGGCGTTTCTTGATCAATATACATTGGAGAAAGAAAAACGGGATAAATTGATACAGGTTTATGGTACTGTGGATAGTGAAACACTGATGGATGTGATTGAACAACAGCTTCGAAAGACCATTTTGGATTATGAGCTGAAACGCAATGAATATTCTTATGTAAAGAAAAAGTTAGAGCATCTTGCGTTGGGAAGTCCTTCAATCCAAAGCGATGCCGTAGAAATTGTGATCGAATACATTCGTCGTTGCCATGGAAAAAACTGTGTTTTTGGTGGAGATTATCTGAAAGATTTGAGTGATTATGATCGTCAGATTCTTTTAAAACGTATTCCGTTTTTACCTGAGTCGGTGATTTTAGAAAGTGGAATGGCAACTCTTAAAGAAGACAGAGTGCTTCTTGAAAAAGATTTGGGCGAAACGATTGTACCGATCGTTTCTCTTTCGACGGTACTTCAACAGGAAGAGGTTTTGAATCGTTCGGATATACTTTTTCTCTCAAAAAATCCGGCGTGGTATATGGATGATCAGGAACGACAGAAAGGTTATGAAGCTTTATCCAGACAGATGGAAGAACTTGAGAGAGACTTGTTGCGTCTTTCAGACCGGGAGAGAACTATACAGTCGGACCGTCGGTATATGACAGGGTTTGAATTAAACTATCAGCAGTATTATGCAAGACATTCAGAGCGCCGTATAGCGATTGATCGGGAAATCAATAAATATCATGCGGAATTTGCGAACAATGAAGAAAAGATTCGCATGTATATTGCAGAAAAAGACAATCTGAATGATCAACTTGACAATCTGGATAAAGAAAATAAGGATCTGGATGAGGAGATTTTCTTGCTTGAACAAATGAAGCAGATTGAAGAACAGTTAACGGCTGCTGAAGATCGACAAAAACAGATTCATCGTTCTTTGACCAATAATGCACAGTCTCAAAAGGAAGCTGCAGAAAAAGTCCAATGGTGTCAAAGTGCCATTGAAAAGCTGAAAAAAGAAAAACAGTCACTCATGGATATGGCCGATGAAATACAACGACGCTGGATGGAGTATTATGAATCTTATTATGTGGCGGGAATTGTATCGGACAATGGATTGACAAGTGAAGAAGTGGATGCCCAGTTTATGGCATTAAAAGATCTTTATGAAAAAGAACATTTAGATTTTGAAGACAAGCGTAAGCTGATGGAAAGTTATAAACAAATGATGGATACACTGTTGGCATCTATTCGAAAAAAAGGGATTTCTCTTCGAACACTTGAGGAGATGACTCAGGGGCGCAAGTTGGTTATTATTGAATCGTCGACACTTTCGGAAATGGAAAAAGAAATTCTTTCATTACGTGTTGAAATTGAACATCAGGAAGAAATCTTGTTCCGTTATCATGAAGACAAGAATAAACTGTTTGGCAGTGTTTCCCATGGTGTGAGCAGTATTGAAGAAAAATATGGAACGTTTGAAACCGTTTCTGTGATCAATAATAACTACTCAGAATTTGTGCAAGGTCAGAAGCAGGCGCTTGCATTGGTTATGGATAAACAGAAGCAGGCAGAAGAAGGCATTCAGAGTGTCTATCGAGAGCTTCGTGTTTATGAGGATATTCGTCGGGATCTGGAACGATTGATTCAAAATGACAAGATTTCTTTCAACCGGACCAAAGAAAGTTTTAGTATGGATGTGGATCTTCGTAAAAAGTATGGGGAGCTTAATGAAAAATATGAGCGTATGCGTCTTGAGATTCATAGAAAACAAGAAGCTTTTGCAAAAGATAAAGAAAAGACGGTTGAAAGTCTGAGGCTGCTTTCTGCTTCGGAATTGTCAGAGGCTGTTCGTACCGAAATTGATATACCTAAAACGGCGGAAGAAGCTATTGAACTTGTGCATCAGATTTACGATACAACTCAAATCATACGTATGGAAAAAGAGCGTATTGAAAAAACCATTCGTGATATGGTACAACTCAAGCAGAATTTTGAAAAACAGTGCTTACAGCGCTGTATGAGTATGAAAGCTGAGCTTGAGCGTTTTCCTATGTATTCAAGGATTGTGCTGGATGGAAAAACAATCCCAATGGTTATGCTTAAGATTCCTTTTGTTAAAGAGGAGATGTATGATCAGCGTATGTCGGAATATATTGATGCAATTGTAGAGCATACAGATTCTTACGAAACACAGGAAGAACGCGTAGCTTATATAAGACAGCAACTTTCGTGGAAACGATTATTCTCTGTGATTGTTACCGATATGAATAGTATTCGTTTAAATCTCTATAAGCGCGAACGGATAAAAGAACAGAGTCGATATCTGAAATATGAAGAAGCCGTTGGAAGTACGGGTCAGTCTCAGGGAATCTATATTCAATTCCTGATCGGAGTTATCAATTATATTTCTATGGTTTATTCCGGCAACGGTAATGGGGCCGATCTTCAAAAAGTAATTTTTATTGATAATCCATTTGGGGCAGCAAAAGATATTTATATTTGGCAACCGATTTTTGAGCTGCTTCAAACAAATCATGTACAGTTGATTGTGCCAACACGCGGAGCGACACCAGCCATTACAGGTAAGTTTGATGTCAATTATATTTTAGGACAGAAGATGATTGATAAAATGCAGCAGACAGTTGTTATTGATTATAGTTCCAATGTGGATATATCGGCTATGGAATATGAGAAACTTGAATTTGAACAGGAAGTCTTTGACTTTATCTAGAATGTAAGGGGAAGTGAAAAAACGCCCTTTCGTATTTTAGAACCATAAAAAGTTGCATACCTCTTCGGAGATATGCAACTTTTTGTTTTTTTATTATAAATCATTTTCAACAGTTGTTGTAGGTCCGATGTTATAGTTTTCAACAAGGAAGTTTAACACGTTTGATGAAACGAAAGCAGGGAGTGTCGGTCCGAGTTTGATATTCTTGATTCCAAGGTAAAGGAGAGTCAAGAGGATACAAACTGCTTTCTGTTCATACCAGGAGAGGATAATGGAGAGAGGAAGCTCATTCACAGAGCAGCCAAAGGCTTCGGATAATGCAACAGCCACTTTAATCGCACTGTAAGCATCGTTACACTGGCCCATATCCATGATGCGAGGTAAACCGCCGATGGTTCCGAGATCCATATCGTTGAATCGGAATTTGCCGCAGGCAAGTGTTAAAATAATGGAATCTTCCGGTGTTGCCTTGGCAAGTTCCGTGTAGTAGTTGCGTCCCGGACGTGCTCCATCACAGCCTCCGATGAGATAGAAGTGTTTGATGGCACCGGATTTCACTGCATCAACCACTTTATCAGCCACAGACAATACTGTACCGTGACCAAAACCGGTCATAACTTTTTCGCCGCCGTTAATACCTGTCATTTTACGGTCTTCAGTATAGCCGCCAAGTTCAAGGGCCTTTTCAATAACTGGTGTATAATCTCTGGTGTCATCGATATGAACCATTTCCGGATAAGCGACAGCTTCCGTTGTAAATACACGGTCTGCATAACTTGGTTTGACCGGCATGAGACAGTTTGTTGTGAAGAGAATTGGTGCTGGGATGGCATCAAATTCCTTCTGCTGATTCTGCCATGCAGTACCGAAGTTGCCTTTTAAATGGCTGTATTTTTTGAGTTCCGGATAAGCATGTGCCGGAAGCATTTCACCGTGGGTGTAGATGTTAATGCCTTTGCCTTCGGTCTGTTCAAGCAAAAGTTTAAGATCGTAAAGATCGTGACCGGTGATGACAATGAATGGTCCTTTTTCGATAGTTAAAGGAACTTCTGTTGGAACCGGTGTGCCGAAGGATTCGGTATTGGCCTGATCAAGAAGTGCCATACATTTTAAGTTGACTTCACCGACTTCCATCGTAATAGGAAGTAATTCTTCCATACCATAATCCATGCCGATGGCAAATAATGCTTTATAGAAGAATCGATACACATCTTCGTTGTGATAGCCAAGAAGGGCTGCATGGTACGCATATGCGGCCATTCCGCGGATACCAAAGAGAATTAAGGATTTTAAAGAACGAACATCTTCGTCTGCATTCCAGATGAGATTCATGTCATAGTCATCGGTGCGGCCGCAGCGATGTGTACATGTTGCGCAGCCTTCGGAAATGGAATTTTGTTTATCATGAATCTGATCGATAAATTTCTGAATATCGTCGTTATCAAAGTTGACATTTGTAATCGTAATAAATAATCCTTTCATGATCATTTCGTGGATATCCTGAGTCATGAGAGAAATATCCCCGTTTATGGTGCGGACAAGACCGATCAAAGCGCCGGTAAGTTTATCCTGAAGTTTGGCTGTATCCGCTTTTTTACCGCACACACCGGCTGCGCCCATACAACCTTTGCAGCCTGCGGTCTGTTCACATTGAAAACAAAACATTTTATTGGTCATTTTAAAATCCTCCTAAATTATCGTATAAATTTGTAAAGAAATTATGTTTAAAATGATGAAAATCATGACTGTATTTTAATTCAAGAATGGCAACGAGTATGTTGTTTGAACAACACAAATAAAGTTTTTTATACGGAAAAAGGTGGAAAATTGAAAAAAATTTAATTTAAGTGTTAAAAATTTTGTATTTTTATTGAAACAA
>JAFOYH010000047.1 GCA_017391465.1 Lachnospiraceae bacterium
GCGATTCTGCTGTGATAAAGAGCCATCATAATGTAGGCGGAATTCCGGATGTAATCTCTTTTGAGGAAATTGTAGAGCCACTTCGAGATTTATTTAAGGATGAAGTCCGCAAGACAGGAACGCAGCTTGGTATTCCGTATGAACTTGTGTGGAGACAGCCATTCCCTGGTCCGGGATTAGCGGTAAGAGTAATCGGCGAAATCACAAAAGATAAACTTGATATCCTGCGAGAAGCAGATGCAATTTTCAGAGAAGAAATTGCAAATGCAAGCCTTGAAAAAGAGACAAATCAGTATTTCGCAGTGCTTACGGATTTAAGAAGTGTCGGTGTTATGGGAGATGCCAGAACCTATGGATATACGGTTGCACTCAGAGCGGTTACTACAGATGATTTTATGACGGCAGAATGGACACATCTTCCGTATGAGGTTTTAGAAAAAGCATCAAGCAGAATTACAAACGAGGTAAGCGGAATTACAAGAGTTGTTTATGATATAACTTCTAAACCGCCGGCAACGGTGGAATGGGAATAAAGGAGAATAAAATCGCTCATCTTGCACTTTTTTTGCTTAATTATGTACACAAAGTACACGGCGTTCGCAAAAAGCATAATCTGAACAATTATCTGCCCAATAGAAAGTGAGGAATGATTCAAATGACAAAATATATATTTGTAACCGGAGGTGTTGTTTCGGGGCTTGGTAAAGGTATTACCGCTGCATCGCTGGGAAGACTTTTGAAAGCAAGAGGACTCAAGGTTGCGGCACAGAAGCTTGATCCGTATATAAATGTTGATCCCGGCACAATGAGTCCGTATCAGCATGGCGAAGTATATGTAACCGAAGATGGTGCAGAAACCGACCTTGACCTTGGACATTATGAAAGATTTATTGATGAAAACCTTAACAAATATTCCAATCTTACCACAGGAAAGGTTTACTGGAATGTACTCAATAAAGAACGCCGCGGCGAATACTTAGGCTCAACAGTTCAGGTAATCCCTCATATTACAAACGAAATTAAAGAATTTGTTTACAGTGTCGGTAAGAAGACAGATGCAGATGTGGTAATTACAGAAATCGGTGGAACTATCGGCGATATTGAATCGCAGCCGTTTCTTGAAGCAATCCGTCAGATTTCCATAGAGGTCGGCAGGGAAAACAGTCTGTTTATTCATGTTACATTAGTTCCTTTCCTTCGCGGTTCCAACGAACATAAATCCAAGCCGACACAGCATTCGGTAAAGGAACTGCAAGGAATGGGCATTAACCCCAATATTGTGGTTTTGCGCTGTGATGAACCTCTTGATGAATCCATTTTCAAGAAAATTTCACTATTTTGCAATGTAAAGCCTGATTGTGTTATCGAAAACATTACGCTTCCAAACCTTTATGAAGCACCTCTTATGCTTGAAAAATCAAACTTCTCAGCGGTTGTGTGCAGAGAACTTGGAATAGATGCTCCGAAACCCGACTTAACCGAGTGGAGTCAGATGGTCGAGCGTATAAAGACAAGAGAACACAATGTTAATATCGGTCTTGTAGGAAAATATGTCGGACTTCACGATGCTTATCTTTCTGTTGCAGAAGCCCTTCGTCATGCCGGATACTATCATAATGCGCATATTGATATAAAATGGATTGACTCGGAAGAAATTACAAATGACAATTACGAAGAAAAGCTTTGCGGTCTTGACGGAATTTTAGTTCCGGGCGGATTTGGCAATCGTGGAATTGAAGGTATGATTCTTGCCGCAAAATATGCGAGAGAAAAGGAAATTCCGTATTTCGGAATTTGTCTCGGTATGCAGATTGCAGTTATTGAATATGCAAGAAATGTCTGCGGCATAACCGATGCAAACTCTGGTGAGTTTGATGAGCAGTGTAAGCATAAAGTAATAGATTTTATGCCCGGTCAGAGCGATGATATAGATAAGGGTGGCACATTGAGGTTGGGTGCATATCCCTGCGAAATTAAGCCTGATACAACAATGGAGCGTTGCTATGGTGAAACTTCGATTTCAGAAAGGCACAGACATCGCTATGAATTTAATAATGAATACAGAGATATACTTGAAGGTAAAGGACTTACACTTAGCGGAACTTCACCTGACGGCAGACTTGTAGAAACAGTTGAAATTACAAAAAGACCATTCCATGTCGGCGTTCAGTATCATCCCGAATTTAAGAGCCGTCCCAATAAGGCACATCCTCTTTTCTGTGGCTTCATCGGAGCGGCATTTGAGAGGAGTGTGAAGTAATGTCTATACATGAAGAATGCGGAGTATTCGGCGTTTTTTCTTCTGCACAAACCAATGTTTCTGATCTTGTGTATTATGGGTTATATGCTCTGCAGCACAGAGGTCAGGAAGCATGCGGCATTGTAGTAAATGATGACGGATTATTTTATTCACATAAGGATATAGGACTAGTCGGTGAAGTGTTTGGCGGATCGAAACTTCGTGATTTTCCTAAGGGAAATATGGCGGTCGGTCATGTAAGATACGGAACAACAGGAGGTTCGAGCAGGAAAAACTGTCAGCCGATTGAGGTGAATCACCAGAAAGGAAAAATGGCGATTGCACACAATGGAAATCTGTCAAATGCTTATGAACTCAGAAACAAGCTTGAACTTACAGGTGCAATATTTCATACAACAAGCGATACTGAAACGATTGCATATATCATAACAAAGGAAAGGTTAAATGCACCATCAATTGAAGAAGCAGTAAGCCGAAGCATGAATATACTCTGCGGTGCATACTCACTTGTGGTTATGTCACCTGCAAAAATGATTGCCTGTCGTGATCCTTATGGCTTCAGACCACTGTGCTACGGAAAAATAAGTGATGGTACTTATGTTATTGCTTCTGAAAGCTGTGCATTATCAGCTGTCGGTGCAGAATTTATCAGAGATTTGTTGCCCGGAGAAATTCTTGTGTTTTCAAAAAGCGGTATAGAGTCCCGAAAAGAGCATTGCAGTACAAAAACAAAGAAGACCTGTATTTTTGAATATATTTATTTTGCAAGGCCGGATTCCAAGATAGACGGCGTATCAGTTCACAAAGCACGAAAGAAAGCCGGACATATCTTAGCTGAGTGTCATCCTGTGGATGCGGATGTTGTAATTGGTGTTCCTGATTCGGGGTTGGATGCAGCATTAGGTTTTTCTGAAAAATCAGGAATTCCGTATGGTATCGGTCTTATAAAGAATAAATATATCGGCAGAACTTTCATCTCGCCGGGACAGGAAACAAGAGTTGACCAAGTTAAAATAAAGCTGAGTGCAGTTGAAGAAACTGTGTCGGGAAAGCGAGTTGTTTTGGTCGATGATTCTATTGTAAGAGGTACTACAAGCGGAAGAATAGTAAAGCTTCTTCGAGATGCAGGAGCGAAAGAGATACACATGAGGATTTCCGCTCCGCCGTTTCTCCATCCGTGCTATTACGGAACGGATATAGATTCCGAAGAACATCTGATAGCCTGTAAATATACAATTCCGGAAATAGCCGAAATGATTGGTGCAGACAGCCTGGGATATTTGCCAAAAGAAAAACTCGGAGATTTGATTGAAAGCACAGATTATTGCAGTGCTTGTTTTGATGGTGAATATCCAACTCCGGTTATGACAAACATACCAAAGAATAAATTTGAACAAAAAATA
>JAFOYH010000008.1 GCA_017391465.1 Lachnospiraceae bacterium
AATACGACCTTTAATTCCCCTTTTCACCATCTGTTCAGAGATCTTCTGCGTCAGTAAAAATACAGCTTTCACATTCACATTAAATGTAAAATCATAACTTTCCGGTGTCACATCAAAGAAATCTTCAAAAAGACATACACCTGCATTATTTACTAAACCATAAATATCTCCGCAAACATTAATCTTCTCTGCCAGTGCGAGCACTTCTTCTTCTTTAGACAGATCTGCCTGAAATGCCTGAAACTTTACACCGGCCTCTTTGGCAAGATTCTGTGCCTCCGTAATATCCCCCGAATTGTAATGTGCGATAATATCTGCCCCTTCTTCACATAAACGTTTTACAACGGCAAGCCCCAACCCCTTCGATGCGCCTGTAACAACAACTGTTTTATCTTTTAAACTCATCATATACCTCCACCCCAAAATACTATCTTTATTATAACACAACAAGAGCGGTTCATCAAAACCGCTCTTAATTTTATTTATAACTATATTATATTATTAAATAATTGCCCATTAGCGAACTGGTGCAAGTAATACCTTTCCTGTTCCACGATATACATTCACAAGACCTTCACCGGATGCTGCAGATCCGATCAGACTCTTTCCGGAACGTTCAACCGTAAAATCAAGACTTCCACTCCATGCGATAGCAAAGTTACCGTCCACTTTTAACACATCATTCTGCAATGTAATCTCAATCAGCTCTTCACGCGGGCAAGGAGATTCCAAACAAAGAATACCTTTTCCCTGAATACCGAGATTGAATAAACCTTCATTGCCAGCCACTGCAGAAGAAAGGTTGGAACGCATCACCGCTTTATGGCTTAATGTGGATTCACATGCAAGAAATAAACCATCGTCCAATACAATCGAACCATTCCAATCTGCCACATCCACCAAAAGAATATGTTTATAGGTTGGCTCTAAAACCAATGTTCCATCACCTGTATACTCTGGTTTAATTGCAGATTCACCGGTTACGGAACCTCTCATCGCTTTTCCAAAGAAATCCCCGACACCTTTAATGCCTGTTGTGGCATTCACATTGCCAACCGTCCACTGCATTGCACCTGACTGCAATGTAATATTCGATTTAGACACATCACAAACCACCTGTTTCTTACGAACATTCATTTCATTACAATAATACGCATGCATTGCCACTTCCGGTGTCACACTTAAATCTCTACGATATTCAATAACCGAAAAAGCTCCCAGAGAATCAATCACCTTCACGTCGTCATTGTCAAAAAAATTTTTAATCTGATACATAATATATACCCTCTTTCTTTTATTTATAAAATAAAGTTACAAAATTCTATAAAATTAATCATATAAAAATAGTGAAGCAATTCCAATAAAGATTAAAATCGGAAAAGCCACTGTTAAAAGACCTGTAAGTACAAGGCCAATCAGGAAAATCGGAAGCAACACAACTGAAAACAAAATCTTTGTGAGCCCCCATGCTGCTCGAATGGAAAACATTAAGATTTTCCCAAAAACCATAATCATCAAAATCGTAAATAATAATGTTAACATATCGTATCACCGTCCTTTCATCCGAATATAGTTTTATTATATTCGAAATTCTCTCAACAATAAACCGTTTTTACAGCAAAATAAATTCATTTATTCCTCTGTTTTCGCGACAAAATCACGCATAAAACTATTCCATTTTTTTTTATTATCGTCTATAATGAAAAAGTTATATATTGTGGAGGTAATTATGAAAGAAAAAAAGAAGATGTCCCTTGCCATTCAGATTTTTATTGCTTTGGGACTAGGTATTATTGCAGGTCTTATTTTCCTTAAACTTGGCAGAGCCGATCTTGCTGTTGCCTATGTGAAACCTTTCGGAACCATTTTTTTAAATCTCATTAAATTTATCGTTGTTCCGATTGTATTAAGTTCCATTATTTGCGGTGTGATTTCTATGAAAGACATTCGCAAAGTAGGTTCTATCGGTGGCAAAACCATTTTATATTATTTACTGACAACATCTTTTGCCATCGCCATTGGATTATGTGTTGCAAATCTCTTTAAAGGTTTCTTCCAGACACTTGAAACAACGGATCTTGTCTATGAAGTTTCTGCAACAACCAACTTTATGGATACTTTGGTAGACATTTTTCCATCCAATGCCATCAGCCCGCTTTTGAATGCAAATATGCTTCAGGTCATTGTCATTGCTTTATTATTCGGATTCGGCATTATTCTGGCTGGTGAAAAGGGAGAGCCTTTAGCCACGATCATCACAAGTCTCTCCGATGTGAGCATGGTTATTATGGAAATGATCTTAAAACTTTCACCAATCGGTGTGTTCTGTTTAATCACACCTGTTGTCGCAGAAAATGGTCCGAAAATTCTTGGTTCATTAGCCATGGTTCTTTTGACAGCTTATATCTGTTATGCCATTCATGCAGTTTTCGTTTATTCCAGTACGGTTAAACTTCTTGGAAATGTAAGTGCAAAAGCATTTTTCAAAACAATGGCTCCTGCCATGGCATTTGCTTTTTCCAGCGCATCATCCGTCGGTACACTTCCTTTGAATCTGGAATGCACACAGAAACTGGGTGCTAAAAAAGATGTGGCAAGCTTTGTTCTCCCGCTTGGTGCAACAATCAACATGGACGGAACTGCTATCTATCAGGGCGTTTGTTCTGTTTTCATTGCCGCATGTTTTGGTATTGATCTAACCTTTTCCCAGATGCTGACCATCGTTCTTACATCAACTCTGGCATCTATTGGCACAGCTGGTGTACCGGGTTCGGGTATGGTCATGCTCGCTATGGTTCTTCAGAGCGTTGGACTTCCGGTTGAAGGTATCGCTCTCGTTGCCGGTGTCGATCGTATCTTTGATATGGGACGTACCGTTGTCAATATCACAGGTGATGCCGCATGTACGGTCATTGTGAATAATCTCGAAGAGAAAAAAGCGCAGAAAAAGAAATAATAAATAATTTAGGGTTATTTGAAAATATTTTGCTTCTAAAACAGGCGCATTACGAACATTTTTAAAAGATGTTCGTAATGCGCCTGTTTTTATAGAAATCTAATATTATTTATAAATATTTTCTGGTGTCTGACACCATTATTTCAAAGCTAATTCATACATAGCTGCACCAAACACCTGGATGGCCTGCATAAGTTTATCAATGTCTGCGCATTCGTTTGGCTGGTGAATCACCGATGGATCTTCGATGAAGCATGGACCAAATGCTACCATATTTGGGAAGTGTTTTGCATAAGTTCCGCCACCAATGGCCATTGGTTTGTCATCACGGCCCGTCTCTGCTTTGTAAACTTCCATAAGTTTAACAACGAGTTCGGAATCCTGTGGTACATAGAGACATTCTGTGCAATCTGCTTCTAAAACTTCAAGACCATAAGCTTCAGCGACTTTTGTTACCGCAGGAACCACTACGTCTGCGGCTGCAGTCTTTGGATAACGCACATCGAGTGTTAAGGACATGTCTTCTCCATCATAGTTTAACACACCGAGGTTTAATGTTGTCACACCGGTTTCTTCATCCACATAGTTAATGCCAAAGGATTCACCATGAACCTCTGTACCAATCTTTTCAAGGATAAAGTTCATGTAACGGCCAAAGTCACCGCCAAAGTCATTCTCTTTGACTGCATTCAATAATTTAACTGCAGCATTCACACCGAGTTCCGGCATACTTCCGTGGGCACCAAGACCAACGGCTTCAACGGTCGTCTTGCCGTCTTCTACGCAAACACTTACACCTTCTGTCTCCGTAACTTTAAGATTACCTTTGACAATCAGTTTACATGTTGGTGTTACAACGTTTGCTGCAATACCGCCACCAAAGTATTCGACTTCGATGTTTCCTTTATCTGTGACTTTGCCGCCAACAGTAAAGCGCGTCATCCCTTTTTCAAAGAAAATAAGTGGAAAATCGCCGTCTGGTGTAAAACCAATCGTTGGCATCTCATAGCCGTTTTCTACATAATATTCCACACAGGAACTTCCGCATTCTTCATCTGTACCAAATAATACACGGATACGACGATCGATCGGAAGTCCAAGATCACGGATAGCTTTTAATGCAAAAATAGAACCGATGATTGGACCTTTGTCATCGAGAACACCACGTCCCCAGAGTTTTCCATCATGGATCTCAGCACCAAATGGTGGATATGTCCAACCATCGTCTCCTACAGGAACAACGTCTAAGTGTCCCAATACACCAACCATTTCTTCACCATCACCATATTCTACCCAGCCAACACGATTGTCTGCTACGCCTGTCTTAAATCCAAGTCTTTCCCCCAATGCAAGCGCATCCATAAGAGCTGCTTTTGGACCTTCGCCGTATGGTGCATCCGGTTTTGCTTCACCTTTTACACTGTCAATACGCATATTCTGCTG
>JAFOYH010000122.1 GCA_017391465.1 Lachnospiraceae bacterium
GGATAATCTATTTTATCCCAATATAACAAATATTGTCTTAACCTAAACGGATCAATCCCTGAACTTACACAAATCGAATTATTATTCCCATAAAACCGACAGTCTGCAATTATACCTCTCATCATCACAAGCACCTACCTTTGTATTCTTTTATAAATAATAATCATTATATAAGAAAACTTTAATACGGGCAATTTCAACACCTTCATAGATTCGCTGATCAAACAATTCCGGGTGATGAATTTCACTCTTAACGGCACCCAAAAAGGTTTTATGAAGTTCGATGGTACAACCATCTTTATAAAATTCCATTTCGCGTTCATTTTTTAATAGATTGTTGTTGGATGTGTATCCATTCTCCAATAACAGCTCTATTGAACGCTGAAAATCTTTTGGATGAACCATCAAATCGATATCACCCATGGCACGGTATTCCGATTCCGGATAGTACATTCCTGCAGCACAGCCTTTAATAATCGCACAGGGAATCTCCCGGCTTCGAAGCACAGAAAGCACATCTTCCTGAATATCCAGATAGCGATAGTATCGATACACCTGGGCGATGACTTCACGTTTCCACTGTGATTTCAATTCCGGATTTATATCGGAAACACGATTCAGTGTATTACCGATCATTCCGGTCAGAGACTGATACGACATCTCTTGATATACCTCGTCCCAATCAACCCCTTTTGGAATTTCATTGAATTGTCCAAACAATGTATTTTTTAATATGAAAGCGATGATCTGATACGTTTCATCAAACATCGTCTACCCCTGTTAATCTTTCCTCTACTGTACTTCGACAGCGTTTAAGTATTCTTCCAGGCAAAGTCCTGAAGCTTTAATATCTTTTGCAGCTTCTTTGCCCACATAGCGATAATGCCATGGTTCATAGCCGATATGGGTAATATCCTGCTTATCCTCCGGATATCGAAGGATAAATCCATATTCATGGCAATGTTCCATCAGCCACTGCTGCTCCGCTGTATCCGCCTGATCATGTGTCAGATGTTGGTACCATTCAGAAACGATATCCACTGCAAGTCCGACCTCATGTTCGCTTGTTCCCGGAAGAGCCACCCAGAACGCAGCCTGTTCCCTTGCTTCACTATAAGCATAACCATAAGATAAATACTCATCCATCTTATTATGATATAATGTTTCCTGAAGTTCAAAACTTCGCCATGCTGAGCAAACGACCAATTCGTGTCCTGCATCCTTTGCATCCGAGAGCATCTTCTGTAAATCCGCCAAAACACGTTCATCAATGTAATATTCATCTTCGATTTGAACCAACTTATAATCCAAATCCTTTGGAACCGGATGATCTCTATTGATCAGAATAAGCAAAGGATCTTCTTCATCGACAGAATGATCTGATTTTATGAATGTTGTTTCTGTCTCATGTATGGTTTCAGTTTCAACCACTTCGGATTCAATCTTACTTTCGGAATAAGTCGGTTCTTTCATGACATATTGATCTCGTATCATGCCAATCGCAATACCGATCAAAACAAACAAGATGGTAAACAACACAATTAAAACAATCATATATCCTTTATAGTTTTTTATATCGAATTTTTTCGTCTGTTTTTTTTTAGATATTTTTTCGTCTGTATGCCCCATCTTTTACGTATCCTTTCGAAGATCCTGAAAACATATAAAAACAAAATAATAATACACAAAAAGGCACCTGAAATGCTCAGATGCCTCATCGTAGCGAGGAAGGGATTTGAACCCCCGACACTCCGGGTATGAACCGAATGCTCTAGCCAACTGAGCTACCTCGCCATATTTAATTCTTTCGATTAAGTGGGGCCTACAGGGCTCGAACCTGTGACCCTCTGCTTGTAAGGCAGATGCTCTCCCAGCTGAGCTAAGACCCCAAAATCAATATTATGTTATAAACGTTGTTCATAACAACGACCCAGAAGGGACTCGAACCCTCGACCTCCGCCGTGACAGGGCGGCGCTCTAACCAACTGAGCCACTAGGCCATTCGTGTTCGGCACCTTTTGTGCCTCACAGCATAATTGATTCTAACCTATCTTGTTGGATTTGTCAACTATTTTTTACATATTTTTTATTTACTTATTTTTCATGTATTTTTCAACAATTAATGCAACTCCGTCTTTATCGTTGGATACGGTAATCTCATCTGCAACATCCTTTACCGCTTGCTGAGCATTCTCCATGGCAACACCAAGTCCAGCATATTGAACCATAGTTACATCATTGAAACCATCACCGCATGCAATGAGTTCTTCTCTGCATAATCCGGTAATTTCAAGTAATTTTTCCAGACTGCGAGCCTTATCAATGCCTGGCGGCGTTAATTCCATGAAAAACGGTTCCGAACGGAAAATATTCAACACATCTCCAAATTCTTTCTTCATTTTAGGTAAAATCTCCTCAAGGATCCAGCCATCGGCAACCATTAAACATTTTGTTACAGGGAATGTCACTTCTTCAGAAAAATCATCCAACGCTTTAATTGGCATTCTATTAATGGCAGCTTCGAGACGCACATATTTATCTGTTGTATCTTCTGTGATTACATAATCGCCTTCATAAGTCATAATCGGAACCTGATATTTTCTACTTGCTTCCCCAAGGCGTGGAATAAGTTCCACCGGAATCTGCTGTCTGAAAACAACCTCACCTGTTTTACAATTCTGTATAATTCCACCGTTGAATGATAAAATATAACCGCCATATACATCCAGTTCAAGCTCTTTTGCAATATGTAATGCCCCCTGAATCGGTCTGCCTGTTGCCAAAACAACGGTTTTGCCTTGCTTTTGTATATCCATCAAAATCTCTTTTGTATGAGGGGTTATTTCTTTTTTGGAATTCGTCAATGTACCATCAAGGTCCAATGCAATCATCTTATATTCCATAGTCTTCCTCCGTAAACGTTTTACATTATAAAGTTTCAATATAACGCATGAGTTGTTCAAATCCGCCATGCGGATAGTTTTCAATATTTTCGTTGTATTTATTAATCAGGCAGTCATCCAGAAGAAATACTTTCATCCCAAGTTTTAATGTCACCATATCTTCTGCCACATCATTACCGACCATTAAACACTCCTCTGCTTTAGCTCCGATCTTCTCTAAAATCTCTTCATAATATTTCAGATTCGGTTTTCCATAAGACGAATTTTCATAGGTTGTATAATATTCAAAATCTTCCGGCTGAAAACCTGCCCATCGCATACGGCTTTCTGTAGCAATCGCCGGAAAAATAGGATTTGTAGCCAGAACCACATGATATCCCATGTCTTTCACCCGATCTACGCATTCCTTTGCCTGGACATTAAAGCCGCAAACCTTTGATGTATTTTGAAAATCTGTACGATAGAATTCATCAAACGCAGGAATATCGTCATACACTTTCTCTCCATATATTTGTTCAAATACTTTCCAGAATACGGTTTCATTCTTGACTTTGCCGTCATTCATGACCATGGCACCCACACCTTTCCATAAATTTTTAAAAAGTGCCTGTGCCTCATAGCCCATCGGTGCCAAATGACGTGCCAGTCTTTCAAAATAATCTTTTACGAACACTTCCTGATCCATAGGAAGCAACGTTCCATCCAGATCAAACAAAATATATTTTATCATTAAAATCCTCCCATATTCTCCTGAACAAAATAAACATCATACCAAAGAAGGAACATATAAACTACCCAGATTTTTTTGCTGTTATCTAACTTTCCTGACTTATGCTGGTCCAGCATTTTTACAAGTTCAACGGTATTAAAAAATATATTTGCTGCAGGGCTTGTAAATGCTTCTTTTACTCGATGATAATACTTATCTTCTTTCAGCCATACTGTAATCGGAACCGGAAAACCAAGTTTTTTCTTCATAGCTGTTGCTTCCGGAATATGACGATTCGCCGCTTTACGAAGTGCATATTTTGTAGTTCCGCCTGCCAGCTTATGTTTGGTAGGAATTGTACGTGCCACTTTATAGACTTCCCTGTCCATAAATGGCACACGACATTCAAGGGAGTGTCGCATACTCATTTTATCCCCTTTAAGAAGAATATCACCGATAAGCCAGAAATTCATATCAATATACTGCATTTTCGTTGTATCATCTAAATGCTTTACCTGATCATAATAAGGTTTCGTAAGCTTCCATGGTGCTTTAGCCGGTGTTGCATTTTTAAGAATCTTTTTACGTTCCTTTAATGAGAAACGCTTTGCATTTCCGATAAAACGTTCTTCTACGTCCAGTGCGCCACGCATTAAAAAGCCTCGTCCTTTCATTCCCTCCGGCATGACAACTTCTGCTAATTTCCCTGCAATCTGACGTAAAAATTTAGGAAGTCTTTGATATTTTGCCAGTGAAACCGGCTCATGATAAATATTATATCCTCCAAAGAATTCATCGGCACCTTCGCCAGAAAGTACTACTTTCACATGTTCTGCCGCTGTTTTATCTACAAAATAAAGTGCCACACAAGATGCATCCGCCAAAGGTTCATCCATATAATACTGAATCTCCGGAAGAACATTCCAATATTCATCTTCTGTGATTAATTTGCTGAAATTCTTTGTACCGATCTTCTCAGAAAGATCTTTTGCATAAGATATTTCATTAAATTTATCATAATCAAATCCAACCGTAAATGTCTTATCCGCTTTTGAAACCGTTGCAATATAACTGGAATCAATACCACTGGACAATAAAGATCCAACTTCTACATCACTGATCATATGCGCCTGAACCGACTCCTGCATCTGAGCATCAATTTTATCAATCAGTTCATCCAAATCCGCATTTTCATCAATATCAAAATCCGGCTGCCAATAACGCTGAACAGAAACTTTTCCATCTTTAAACAAAATGCTGTGAGCCGGTGCTAATTTGAAAATCCCTTTAAAAAAGGTTTCAGGAAGAACAGAATACTGGAAAGTCAAATACTGTTCCAAAGCTTCCATATTAACCTGTTTATGATAATCCGGATATTCAAGAATACTCTTAATCTCTGAGCCAAAAACAAGATTTTCATTAATCACACTATAATAAAATGGTTTGATACCAAAATAATCTCTTGCACCAAATGCAACATCATTTTTCAAGTCATAGATCATAAATGCAAACATGCCTCGACAATGATTTGGAAGATCTGTACCCCACTCTTCATAACCATGAACAAGAACTTCTGTATCTGAACGATTGGCAAACACATGACCTTTTGCTTCCAATTCCTCTCTAAGTGTCTGGAAATTGTAGATTTCTCCATTGAATACAATGACAATACTGCCATCTTCATTAAACATCGGCTGTGAACCATGATCCAGGTCAATAATGCTTAATCGACGAAATCCCCATGCCACTCGATCATTAATAAATTGTCCGGCACTGTCCGGACCTCTATGAATAATGCGATCCATCATTCGTGTCAATACTTCTTTGCTATTTGGCAGCTTACCGGTAAAACCACAAATACCACACATACTTTTCGCCTCCTACTTTCTTAGATTTAAAAACAAGTATTTATTTTAAACCTATTTTTAGTATTTTTCAACACAAACAAAAATATGTTAGATTTTCGACTGATATAAACAAATCAGATCCTGAGGTCTTTTTGCTAGTGCATGTGCATTATTTTCAAGCAATTCTTCGCGTGTGCGAAATCCCCAAAGAACGCCTACCGTAAACATCCCGGCACGATTTCCTGTCATCATATCCACATTCGTATCGCCAACATACATACATTCGGAAGGATCTATCCCAAAAGCTTTTGATATTGCAAATGCACCTGAAGGATCCGGTTTTTTTTCAATACCTTCCTGCTGTCCCTGCACCCAATCAAAAAGATTTTCTCCGAACAGTTTATGAATAACTTTTACGGTCTGAGCGTGCGGTTTATTCGATAACACTGCTAATTTTACTCCCAAAGATTTGAATTCCTTCAATGTATCTAACATGCCGTCATAAATTGTTACCTTATATGTACAATCTCGATTAAAAATATCACTATAAGATTTAAACACTTCATCAGCATACCTTAATTCTTTGTCTCCGGCATCTCGAAGAACACGTTCAACCAAAGTTCTTGCGCCATCGCCTGCATAATATCTAAAATTCTCTACAGGAAGCGGTTTAAATCCCAGCGGCTCAATACACTGATTCGCACTAATCGCCATCGAATCCAACGTATTGCACAATGTTCCATCCAAATCAAAAATACAAGCTTTCATATACGCTCCTTTATCATTTGGTGCCTGGCACCATAAAATATATTTTATGGTGCCAGGCACTATTAAATTTTCATAAATTTTATAAACATTTATATTATATAATATTCTTTGGAACATGACATCCCAAACTTGCAATAAAATACTCATTGTGTTATTTGTACTAAAATATCTTGTCGTTAATACTATTCGATGTTATCCTATAACAAATAAAATAAGGAGGATATCCTATGTATAATGAACAGATTTTAGATCAAATTCTCGAAGGAACCCTTCAAAACAATCAGAATCATTTATGTGGAACTTATAAGGGCTTTCATGTCACAATAAATAAATACGCCTATATGTTGCGCGTTCGTATCTCCGCTATTCACTCTGATCATCATGAAATAAACCAGTTGGAAAAATTTCTGACTGAACAAATTCGCACACAGAAACACCTTATAAGTGCTTCTTTAGAAAAGCATAATATTTCTTTAAATATAAAATCGCCTATTATGAAAAAGGCAGTTCCTGAACATTTAAATTCAAATATTTTACCTATAATATCTTATCTCGATCAGCACGGATTTGTCTCCGGCTGTATGGATTGCGGTAAAAATACATCTGAACTCACTTGCGAAGAAATCCACTTCGAATATTTCTATTTATGTGAATCTTGTAAAAACAAATAAAACGCCATCACCCAAAAACAGGATGATAAAAATATCATCCTGTTTTTATATGAAGAAACATCTTTAATTCTGTCTTTACTTATCTTTAATTTCAGAGTGTAATTCCTGAAGAGATTTCACTTCACTTGGTCCATAAAGTTTAAGTTTCTTAACACCACTTCCAGCAGCTTTTGCAGCAGCCATTGTTGTGAAGTATGCAATCTTCTTCTTGATCGCAGCTTTACGAAGGTAACTGTCATCTACCATACGGCGTTCCTGACCAACTGGTGTATTGATGATAATATCAATCTTACCGTTTGTAATTAAGTCAAGAATATTTGGACGACCTTCGCTTAACTTATTAACGATTTCACATTCAATACCAGCATCCTGGATCAGCTTACCTGTACCTTTAGAGGACATAATCTTAAATCCGGCATCTGCAAAATCACGAGCCACTTCAACAACTTCCGGTTTATCTTTATCACATACTGTAATAAGCACTGTACCTTCAAATGGAACCTGAGTCTTTGTACCTTCCTGTGCTTTACAGAAAGCTTCGCCCCAGAACTGGGAAAGACCAAGAACTTCACCTGTGGAACGCATTTCAGGTCCAAGAATTGGGTCAACTTCAGGGAACATATTGAATGGGAATACCGCTTCTTTAACACCATAGTATGGGATATCCTGTTCTTTTAATGCAGGAACAGGTGATGGTCTTCCAGTAAGTTCAGAAGTTACAATATCAATTGCCAATGGCACCATACGAATATTACATACTTTAGATACCAAAGGAACTGTTCTGGAAGCACGTGGATTTGCTTCCAATACGTATACTTTATCATTTTCGATTGCATACTGCATGTTCATTAAGCCTTCAACGTGCATTTCTTCCGCAATCTTACGTGTATATTCTTTGATTGTCTTAACAACTTCATCCGACAAATGTTTGGATGGAATAATACAAGCGGAGTCACCAGAGTGAACACCTGCAAGTTCGATATGTTCCATAACTGCAGGAACGAATGCATGTGTACCATCACTGATTGCATCAGCTTCACATTCTACAGCATGATTAAGGAAACGGTCGATAAGAATTGGTCTGTCAGGTGTTACACCAACAGCTGCCTTCATATAACCAACCATGCTTTCCGGAGTATATACAACTTCCATACCGCGTCCGCCAAGAACGTAAGAAGGACGAACCATTACCGGATATCCGATTCTCTCAGCAATTTCAAGAGCATCTTCTACAGTAACAGCCATTCCGGATTCAGGCATAGGAATTTCGAGTTTATCCATCATTTCACGGAAAAGATCACGGTCTTCAGCCAAATCAATCACTGCAGGAGGTGTACCAAGAATCTTCACACCGTTTGCTTCAAGCGCACCAGCAAGGTTAAGTGGAGTCTGTCCACCAAACTGAGCAATGACACCCACTGGTTTTTCTTTCTTGTAAATGCTTAATACATCTTCAAGTGTTAATGGCTCAAAGTATAATTTATCGGATGTATCGTAATCTGTAGACACTGTTTCAGGGTTACAGTTTACGATAATTGTTTCAAAACCAAGTTTCTTAAGTGCAAGGGATGCATGTACACAACAATAGTCAAATTCGATACCCTGACCGATACGGTTTGGTCCGCCACCAAGGATCATAATCTTTGGTTTGTCTTCATTCACAGGATTCTTATCTTCACCATTGTATGTGGAATAGTAATAAGCACTGTCTTCTGTTCCACTTACATGAACACCTTCCCAGTTTTCTTCCACACCAAGTTCAATTCTCTTGTTACGGATAGCATCTTCAGATACTTCAAGAATCTGGCTCAAATACTTATCAGAGAAACCATTTTTCTTTGCAGAAATAAGGGCTTCATCCGATGGAAGCTGGCCTTTGTTTGCCATCAAAGCTTCTTCTTCTTCAACAAGTTCTTTCATCTGTTCAATAAAGTAAGCTTTAACTTTTGTGATTTCGTGAATTTCTTCCACAGTTGCACCTTTACGAAGAGCTTCATACATAATGAAGTGACGTTCGCTGGATGCAGTGATCAACATCTGAAGCAATTCTTCTTTTGTCTTTGTGTCGAAATCTTTTGCATGTCCAAGACCAAAACGTCCTGTTTCAAGACTTCGGATGGCTTTCTGAAAAGCTTCTTTGTAGTTTTTACCGATACTCATAACTTCACCTACAGCACGCATCTGAGTACCAAGCTTATCTTCGACACCTTTGAACTTTTCAAATGCCCAACGTGCAAATTTAATTACAACGTAATCACCATCCGGCACATACTTATCCAATGTGCCATATTTGCCGCATGGAAGGTCTTCCAATGTTAAACCTGTTGCCAACTTTGCAGAAACAAGAGCAATTGGGAAGCCTGTCGCTTTGGAA
>JAFOYH010000128.1 GCA_017391465.1 Lachnospiraceae bacterium
AGCGGACTTGATGTTGAGTATCAAATCCTCTTATTGTTCGAATTCATTCGCTCCGGCAGGCACCTTCCATCACTGGGGTTGCCGCAATATCATCGCTCCTTGGGCTCCATTGCTCTGAATAAGAGAAATTTATTATAATTTAAAAATCCTTAAACGGATTATTGGTAATCAACCAATTTTTAATTTGAATTTTCGGATATCTTTATCGTTATCCACTTTTTCAATATATGCGCCAAGACTGCGAAGCTTTCCTTCAAAGTCTTCGTATCCACGCTGGATGTAACCGATGGAATCAATTGTAGAAAATCCATCTGCTGCCAAAGCTGCAATAACCAACGCTGCACCAGCACGTAAATCCGGCGCACTCATATGCGCTCCTTTATAACCCGGCACACCAATAATGATTGCCGCATTGCCTTCAACTTTAATGCGCGCACCCATGCGTGCGAGCTCATCTACATAACGGAAACGATTTTCAAAAATACTTTCTGTTATAACACTGGTTCCATCAGCAAGTGCAAGGCAAATTGCTGCCTGTGGCTGCATATCTGTAGGAAAACCAGGATATGGCAATGTTTTAATGTTCGTTGGCATCAGACGTTTAGATGCAACAACGCGCACAGCATCATCCAGTTCTTCAATTTCTGCGCCCATTTCAATCAATTTGGCAGAAATAGATTCCAAATGTTTTGGAATAACGCGTTTCACTGTGATATCACCCTGCGTTGCTACTGCAGCACACATAAATGTTCCGGCTTCAATCTGGTCCGGAATGATTGTATATTCTGTGCCATGAAGTTTCTGAACGCCACGAATACGAATCACATCTGTACCTGCACCTTTAATATCTGCACCCATCGAGTTCAGGAAATTCGCCACATCAACAATATGTGGTTCTTTCGCTGCATTTTCAATGATTGTTCGGCCTTCAGCCATCGCTGCTGCCATCATAATATTAATCGTCGCTCCAACACTGACAACATCGAGATAAATATGACGCGCCTTTAAATGTTCTGCTTTTGCAACAATCATACTGTTATTAATATCAACTTTTGCTCCAAGTGCCCGAAATCCCTTGATATGCTGATCAATTGGACGACTTCCAATATTACAGCCTCCCGGAAGAGCCACTTCAGCTTCTTTATATTTCCCAAGGAGTGCTCCAAGCAGATAATAAGAAGCTCTGATTTTACGAATGAATCCATCATCGATACAAAAACTGTGAATGTTTTTGCCGTTGATCTTTACTGCATTTCTATTTAATCTTTCAACATCTGCGCCAATTGATGCAATAGCCTGTAAAAGAACATTAATATCGCTTACATCTGGCAGATTATCGATAATCACATCTTCATCACTCATGATCGCTGCTGCAAGAATGCCTAATGCTGCATTCTTCGCGCCACCAATCGTAACTTCACCGACCAATGGATTGCCGCCTTTTATAACATATTGTTCCATGGTACACCTCAATAAACTTTTTGCTATAATCCATCTTATTATAGCATAATCCAGAAATTTGTAAATTGGATTTTATAATTTCGTAAAAAATCCGTTGAATTTTTACATATTTTTTAATCCTCTATCTTTCCTGTTCTGGCAATTTTCCATATTTCAGACCACATTTTCCCTTGTTTTCCAATAAAGAAACTACGATCAAACAAACACTGCTCATCAAAGTAATGATTTGACCTATAACAAAACCTTGCGGCATATAGGACATCTCAATGGTATGATCACCTTCGGCAAGCCTTATCCCCAAAAGAGCGTCTGCAATCATTTCCGGTTTGACTTTTTTTCCATCGACCCATATGGACCATCCTTCTTCGTATGGTATTGAAGTAAACATAATCCCTTCTTCTGGCACACGAATCGTTCCACTCAGACGTGTAGATTCAATCTCATCCGTAATCCAGGTCGTTTGTTTCATTCGTTCCACAACTCTCTCAAATGCCACGGAATCATGTTCCGCTGCAATCAACTTGATCGAACCGCTCTCATAAGCTGAATCCATTTCAAAGGTTAAAGTAATCATCTGTCCGGCGTTGACAGAACCCACCGGAATGATATGACCATCTTCGTCGGAATAAGACTTCGAAAATCCTTCATATTCAACTTTAACTTTGCTGCAATGTGCTGCTTTAAAATAAATATATAATTCTTGAGATTTTTCCGGAATATACGTATACTTCACCGTTCCATCTCTTTTTGTTGTTGCTGTGTATGACCAATCCGCCCAACTGTCCGTTGTTAATGCACAGCCATCACTGACTGGTTGATCCAGACCAAAATAAGTATACGGTCGTATTTCCTCTCCCATAACCGAAGTCATCATCTGATTGATCACTTCAAAAGGGTTCGTCTTTTCATAGTCCCACTGAAGAATATCTTCCGAAACCATAAATCCGAGTCCCAATGCATTTTCATTGATATAGAGATGACGATCATCCACTGTTTTCACATATTCAAATGTACGAATCTGATCTTTCTTTTCCCGGCTAACCAGATATTTCACGTTCAAAAAGGCATCACTTTCCGGTGTCGCTCCTTCATAGGAATATTTATTTGTCACAGAATAATATCCAAGACGCCGAATAAGCTGATTAACCCCCGCATTCACTGTGGATGAAAACAGAGAAACTCCAGGCAGATTATGCCATGTTACATCATCACGCCCACGCCGTTCTTCCAATTCAAAACGATAAAAATTTTCTCTTTCCCATGTTTCCACATGATTTTTCAAGGTCATCACCGAATTCTGATCACTATAATAATCTTTGCGATTCACCGTACCGTTCATGCACAGTCCAAAAACACCATATGCGCAGGATTCACCCAAAAGAATACACAACAGCAATACTTCAAGCATGTGCCACTTTTTCACACGAATGCCGATAAGCATGATTAAAACACCATACACAAAAACGAGTACAATACTAACAATGACCGTATAATTTTCAAGTTCTGCTTTTCTTCCCCAACAGCAATAGGCCAGAAACACAAGCCATAATCCAGCTATCATAGATGGTAACCACTTTGGACAACCTTTATGTGCTTTAAACCCTTCATATGCCATGATAAGAAGCATAAAGATATAAATAAATGAATAGCGTCCCGGAAGGCCATTTGGAAAATGGAAACCATGCCAGATATAGGTTAGATAATTTGTATTCAAACACACCAGTAAAAACACTGTAACACATATTTTTACAATCCGATCCCATGGACGAATATTTTTATTGAACAAAAACATCGGAACAAAAATCAAAACGGCCACACCGCAATAAAGATTAAAGTTCCCGGAAAGATCCGTTGGTTGTATAAAAGCAAATTGCTGACACAAAAGTTCAAATGCATTATGATAAAACTTCAACGTTGTCGGAAACGAAGAGGTCGCAGATGCACTGGCGCCAAGTGCATAAATTGTCGGCAATAACAATATGGCCGCAAATCCACCTGCCATCAATGAATATCCTGCAAATTTTGCCCCTGCCATCCAGACGCGTTTCATGCCCATCCCCCATGTACAACTCAATTCAATCAGCAGATATATACAAGAGAAAATGCAGATCATAAATGCAATATAGTAGTTTGTAAAAATACATAAAGCCAGTGACCACCCATAAATCCATCCTTTGCCATCATGAATTAATGTGTAAATCCCTAACATTACCATCGGAAAAAGTACGATACAATCCAGCCACATGATGTTCCATCCATAGCCAATCACAAAACTGCTCATTCCATACATACATCCAAAAGTGGTAATGGATAAATCATACTGTCCGAAACGTTTACGTATAAAATAGCCAAAACTCAAACTTGCCAGACCTATTTTAAGCAAATAAATAACCGTAAAACATTCCATAACCAGACTTTTCGGAAAAATCAGCAGTAGAATATTTAACGGACTTGCAAGATAATAAGCCATAACTGCCAAAAAATTCATTCCAAGCCCACCGTTCCAGCTATAAAACAAGCTATCCCAATTTTTCCATTTATATTGTAATTCAGAAAAAAAAGGAACATACTGATGATAGGAATCAATAACAGAGATTCCCCTGTCACCAAAAGGCCACACTCCCTGTGCTATAAAAGCCATAATTGCCACACAAACAGGCAAAACAAATGCCAAAATATAATATATATTTTTTCTTGACCAATGCCTTATCTTTTCCATCATTATTTGTTCATATATCCCTTCAATGTTTCCTGAATCATTTCGACCACTTCTCGAATGTCTCGATTGTGCTCATCAATGATATAATCTGCATATTTTTCATATAAAGGCACACGTTCGTTGTATAGATCCATCAATGTATTTCCCGAACGAATGGCAACACCCCGTTTAAGCAAATTACCCAATCGCTTCTCCAGGGATTCGAAAGTAACCTTCAGATAAATAACTTTTCCAATGGATTTTAAATGTTCCATCGCTTCTTCACCATAAATGACACTGCCCCCCGTTGCAATTACCGTGTGATTCGTCTCAATATGTGCATTCACTCGATTTTCAATATCTAAAAAACCATCAATTCCTTTTTCGTTAATAATTTCAAATAAACACTTGCCTGTTTCAGACTGGATAAGCAAATCCGAATCGATAAAATCATATCCTATAGCTTTTGCCAAAACGACACCTACTGTACTTTTTCCTGCACCTGGCATACCGATTAAAATAATATTATTATTCATGAACAATTCATCCTTTCTGTCATATTTTATTATTTTATCATTTGACACTGGATTTCTCAATACAAAAGAAGACATCGCAATCTGGATGTCTTCTTTTATTTTGTATCTTTTATCTTTTTTTTCGAACGGATTTTTTTACGGGTTTCTTTCTCACCGCATAACCGAATCCACCAATATGTCTCCCCATACCGTAATATTGCCCATGCGAATATACCAATGGCTTAGCCTGCTCCAAATGAAAGGTCCCTTTTTCATCCATATATTTTTCATCCACATGGACCGCGACAACCTCTGCCATGAACATATCATGGGTTCCAAGCTCCATAACCTGAGTCACCTTGCATTCAATAGAAACCGGACTCTCTTCGACCATCGGTGCATATTCAAGTTCACCAAATACGGGTGTCAATTGCATTTCTTTAAATTTATCCAGGTGACGTCCCGAACGTACGCCGCAAAAATCCGTTGCCCACGCAAGATCCTCCGTTGTAAGATTAATCACATATTCTCCAGTTTCCTGAATCATCGCATGAGAATATCGTTCCTTTCGAATGGATACATAGACCATTGGCGGATCTGAACAAATGGTCCCGGTCCATGCTGCTGTCATCAGATTTGCATGTCCTTCTTTATCCCCACAGCTGACTAAAACTGCAGGTAAAGGATAAACCATATTGCCCGGTTTCCATTTTTGTTTTGCCATAATTATCACCTACTCCTGCAATGCACCAATCATCTTTGGAATAAACTGTTTCTTTCGAGATACCATTTTTGTAACAAAAACGCCATCTCCAGTTTTGTTTACCGGAGCTCCGAAACAACGCGTTGCCACATCCAATGCTTTAGCATCTGAACATAATACCATTGTAGATTCGTCTAAAATATTGGTCAACATGAAGAAGATCATATCCAAACCATGTTCTTTTTTTGCATTTTCGAGCATGCTCGACAAACGTTCCTGAATGGTTTTAAGCGCTCTTGGATCCAGCGCAGTAATCTGTCCCACGCCAAACTGAATGTCGCCAGCAGAAAACTTTTTGAAGTCCTGATAAAACAAATCTGCAGCAGATTTACTCTTCAAGTCACTTCCTGCTTCAAACATCTGCATTGCAAACGACTGTACATCCAATCCAGCAATTTTCGCCAATGCTTCTGCCGCCATACGATCCAGCATCGTACATGTCGGCGAACGATACATTAAGGTATCTGATACAATTGCGGCACACATTAATCCCGCAATATCTTCCGGAATATCCACTTTATTCTCTTTATACATTTGATAAATAATCGTTGATGTACATCCAACTGGCTGACATCTAAAATAAACCGGACGCATACTCTGTACATTTCCAAGCTTATGATGGTCTACGATTTCCAATATTTCACAATCATAAATGCCATCCACCGCCTGTCCGGATTCATTATGATCCACAAGTGCTACTTTTTTCTTATCCAAATCAATCATATCATGACGCGTAAACATTCCAAGGACTTTTCCTTCATGGTCAACAACCGGAAAAGCTCGATGACGGTTTTTCGCCATGACACTTCGCACATCTTCAATAAAATCATCACGTTTGAATGTTTTCGCTTTCGTTACCATGAAATTTCGAACTTCCATACTCTGATGAATCAAACGTGCCGCTACAAATGTATCATATGGTGTCAAAATAATTGTACAGTTACGTTCACGTGCCAGTCTCAAAATGGATTCACTTGGCTGCGCATTCATGCAAATTATCAGACAGCCTGCATTCATCTCTATAGCACATAACTGGGACTCATAACGATCACCAAGCATCACCATATCGCCATCTTCAATATATTCTTCCATCAAATCCGGATTGGCTGCAGCAATCAAAATCTTGCCTTTTTCTACAACACCATTCAGATCACCAACAAGCATTTCTCCGTCTAATGTTTCTACAATCTTCTTATAAGGTGTTTTGTTTTGAGACAGGACTGTATTTTTATATACACCCATATACGTCTTTGCTATGTCACCTTTGGTAATCAATCCCAAAAGACGTTCTTTTTCATCCACAATAGTTAATGTGGAAACCTGTCGTTTTTCCAACTGTTGCCATATCTCACGAATTGACATGTCCGGACTTCCATTATGTGGCGGGGAAATGCGCACATCGTTAATCTGCGTACGTACATCATCCATAAATCTTGGAACTTCTATCTGAAAACGATCCAACACAAAGGCTGTTTCCGGATTAATCTCGCCTGCACGCGCCGGAATATAATCATTTCCTGTAAGCGTTTTACGCAGGTGAGCATAGGCAATCGCCGAACAAATAGAGTCGGTATCCGGATTTTTATGTCCAATGACATAAACTCGATTTTTTTTCATCATTGCTTCCTCCTGCTCCTACTGTATTCCTTCGAGTAATTTTGGTATCAACTGTTTCTTTCGAGACACCATACCTTCCAAATCGATATAATGTTCTTCGGCATTCTGTCGGAACGCATTTTCAACCACCTGTTTTGCTTCTTTTCCAACAAATAATAAACGTGTGGATTCTTTTAATATATCTGTCAGCATAAAAAACACCATCGATGTATTTGTATCTTGCATGGCAGATTTCATATATTCAAGCAACCGTTCCTGAACATTCATCAATTCATTAAGATTCACAGAGGTAATCTGTCCAACCCCAAAACAATTATCACCTGCATTAAATTTTTTATAATCCTGATAAAAAATTTCAAACTCTGTCTTTTTCGAAAGCTGACTGCCTTCTTCAAACATTTTCAGAGCATGACTTTCCAGGTCAACCCCCGCAATTTCAGCCAGTTGTTCAGCCGCCATCTGATCTACAGCTGTACATGTCGGTGAACGGAACATTAATGTATCCGAAACAATGGCCGAACATAATATTCCAGCAATGGATTTTGTCAATGGAATCTGATTTTCCTGATACATCTCATAAATAATGGTCGCTGTACATCCTACCGGCTCATTACGAACTTTGACCGGACGGATTGTTTCCACCGTTCCAAGCTTATGATGATCTATAATTTCAACAACCTCTGCTTCGTCAACCCCTTCTGCAGCCTGTTCCATCTCATTATGATCCACTAAGATTACTTTTTTGGCGTCCATGCCAATCAATGCACGTCTCGAAATCATCCCGACATAGTGATAATTATCATCAATGATGAGGAAATCTCGATGTCTCAAACGCATCATTGTCGGTTTAATATCCGATACATAGTCATTCTGATTAAATGCAACAAGACCTTCCTTGATCATAAAATAATCAACCGGAATACTCTGATTGATATTTCGTGTAACCGTAAACGTATCATATGGTGTGCATATAACTGCACAACCATTTTCTTCGGCAAGTTTACAGATCGTTCTTGATGCCTTTGCACCGTCACAGATAATAATGCACGATGCTTTATTTTCAATGGCACTTAATTGAGCTTCGTATCGGTTTCCTAAAATAACCAGGTCATCCTCATGCACAAAATCTCCAATAACATTCAATGTGGCCGTTGAAACAACCAGCTTGCCTTTTGTAAGAATCTTATCGGACTCTCCAACAACCAACGTCCCATTCAATGTATCCAAAATATTTGATATTGGCGTACATGCTTCGGATAAAATTTCATTATTCAACATGGACATATAGGCACCTGTAATATCAGACATGGTGATCAGACCTTCCAAAAGCCCCTGTTCATCCGTTACAGCCAGTGTCGATGTATCCAGTTTTCTCATTGTCTCCCACGCTTTTTTTAATGAAAAATCAGATGAAATCGGAGCAATGCGTCGAATATTAATATCACACACCTGTGTACGGATTGCATTCATAAACACAGGCACACTCTGTCCAAACGTATTCAGCACGTACTCTGTTTCCGTATTTACCTGACCCGCACGAACAGGAACATAAATCATCTCATCGTGATTCCCTTCCGAAACAAGAAAATCATGATACTGTTCAACAGATTCACCCTTCTGGATCCTTGCTAATATTTCATTTTTTAGAGAAGCATAGGCGATGGCAGAACAAATCGAATCCGTATCCGGGTTCTTATGTCCAATAACGTATATTTCCTTTTGTCTCTTTGGCTCTATCATACTCTTTCTCCTTTAAAAATGCTCTGTTCAGATTTCTCTGAACAGAGCTTGTCTGCTATTATTTATTTTACAAATAATTATAAAACATTTCAACACAAAAATTCTTTCAGAACGTCTTCCACAATCTTTGCATCAACTTCATCATTACGCGCTATAATTCCATCCTGTCCATATTCATCATAATAATATTTAGGTTTTCGTTCTTTACGACGGCCTGTTCCAGCTACAGCAATTTCCTGCAATGCTCTCTTATATTGTTCCGGTGGAACTTTTCCTGCCTGTTCTTTGTACTCAAAAGCGAGTTTTTGATTTAAATAATTGCTAACATAATCTGAGATACTGTGAATAAGTACATTCTCTCTGGATTCAAAATCCATAAACCGGGTCAATCCCAAAAGAATCCATGTTCCCAAAATCGCTGTGGTCAAAAGAACAAAAACCTGATATAAACTTTCGCCTTTTGTCCATCGATAAATAAAATTGCCGCCACCAACAGCCAGCAACGCTGTCATAAACAAATATGGCAAACGACTCCATCCATGTAAGGACATTGGTCCAATACGATATTTTTTTATGTATCTTCCGACCATTGCCCGTGTATCTTCCGGATGCATCCCAATCTTAAAATACCCCGTCACTTTTAACTTAATGTGTTTCACAAGTCGATGTTCCGATGTTCCCATCGAATCCGCTTCCCGAATTAATCTTTTGTAGTTTCTTCCTGTTATCCACAACGTCACTAAACCTGCCATCAGCAGAACGATCTCCACATAGAGTGACAGACCCTGGCTCAAGAACCAATCTTTCATTTTTCGAGCTCCTTTCGTTGATAAGATATCTCCATTATAATATCAACGAATTCTCAAAATCCATTCAAATTGGTCGGGGATATTCTACATATTCTGCAACATGCCGGTCACAAGGCGTACCGTATGTTCAATGGCTTTCATTTCAAATTCGCTGTAATCCATCTCTGCACTGCCATCCGCTTTATCTGAAATCGCACGAATAACAAGATATGGCACATGATTTAACCAAGCTGCCTGAGCAATGGCCGCACCTTCCATTTCTGTACAATATCCATGAAACAGTTGAACAATACGCTCCTTCACTTGACGATCTGAAACAAACTGATCACCGCTGACAACTCTGCCTTTAAACACCTGAATCTCTGGATTCACTTCCTGACAGATTTTTTCGGCCAAAGCAATCAATGCCGGATCCCCTTCAAATACAGAGGTCTCCATACGTGGAATAATCCCCGGATCATAGCCAAATCCCGTTGCATCCATATCGTGTTGAAGTGCATCTACTGAAAGGACAATATCTCCGATATTAATTTCATTTTTCAAACTTCCTGCAACACCTGTGTTGATAATGGCTTCTACGTCATATACATCACATAAAATCTGAGTACATACAGCCGCATTGACTTTGCCTATACCACTTCGTACAACAACCGCCGGATGTCCTTCACAAATACCTTTACAAAATTCCATTCCTGCAATTACACGCAGTTCTTCAATAATCATCTTTGCTTTTAATGCAGCCACTTCTTCTTCCATGGCACCAATAATACCGATCATTTTCATCCATTTATTCTCCTGTTTAAACTCACTTGGTTTTTTTAATCATAACATGTTCCTCAAATACGGTAAAGCAATTCTACTCAAAGAATTTTGAAATTTGCTCTTATGATGAGACCCTTTTTGGTAAACTTTAAATTTTACTGGCTTATACCACAGGCATCTGATATAATAATTAAGAATCTTTTATGAATAGGAGTGATTGATTATGAGACATATGAATAAACATACATGTTCCAAAGCAGTTGATTTTGAAATCGAAAACGGTATTATCACCAGCTGCCAGTTTATCGGCGGATGCCATGGCAATACGCAGGGAATCGCTGCCCTCGTTATTGGACGTCCAGTAGATGATGTCATCAGCATTCTTTCCGGTATCGACTGTGGAGGTCGCGGAACTTCCTGCCCAGATCAGCTTGCGCAGGGTTTAAAAGAATACAAACAGTCTCAATCTGTTCAGGAGGTCTGAATAATGAAAAAAATCGTTATGACCGGAGGCGGTACAGCCGGCCATGTTACACCAAATATTGCCCTCATGCCTGCTCTTAAAGAAAAAGGCTATCAGATTTCTTATATTGGTTCATACGATGGCATCGAACGCGGTTTGATCGAAAAAGAAGGAATTCCTTATTATGGCATTTCTTCCGGAAAACTCCGCCGTTATTTTGATTTAAAGAATTTTACAGATCCCTTTAAAGTTGTTAAGGGTTATTTTGAAGCCCGCAAACTTTTAAAGAAACTGAAACCCGATGTTGTCTTTTCCAAAGGCGGTTTTGTCACTGTTCCAGTTGTCCTTGCTGCAAAAAGCTGTAAGATTCCTGCAATTATCCATGAATCAGATATGACACCAGGACTTGCTAACAAGCTTGCCATACCATCCGCATACAAGGTATGTCATAATTTCCCAGAAACCGCAAAGCATTTACCAGAAGGCAAATCTGTCCTTTCCGGATCGCCGATCCGTCAGGAATTATTAAATGGCAGTCGTGCAGAGGGCTTAAAAATCTGCGGATTTTCCACAGAAAAACCCGTTATTCTTGTTATTGGCGGCAGTTTGGGTTCGGTTGCTATCAATGAAGCCGTTCGAGGTGCATTACCTGTTTTGTTACCAGACTATCAGATTATTCATGTTTGTGGAAAAGGCAAAGTAGACACTTCGATAAAAAACATGGCAGGTTATATCCAGTTTGATTATGTTCAAGAAGAATTAAGTCATTTACTGGCTGCAGCAGATCTTGTCATCTCACGCGCAGGCTCCAATGCCATTTGTGAGTTTCTAGCATTAAAAAAACCAAACATTTTAATTCCACTTCCTGCTAATGCCAGCCGCGGCGATCAGCTTCTCAATGCAGCATCTTTTGAAAAGCAGGGATTTAGCTACCTTCTTCATGAGGAAGATGTCACAGATGAATCTTTAACACAAGCTGTTCATCACGTCTTTGAAAACCAAGAAGCTTATGTTCGTTCTATGCTTTCGAATCCAGCTTCAAATGCAATCGAAATCATCGTTCAATTATGTGAAGATATTTCCAACAAATAAAAATGCTTTTCGCATTCTATGAAAGAAAATCAGGCTGCCTACACATTGTAAGCAGCCTTTTCAATACTTTTGTTCTCACTATGTATCGGTAAAAACAAGACAATCTTTGTCCCAATCATAGGTTTTGAATGGACTTGAATCACACCGTGATGTGCATCTACAATATTCTTGACAATGGCCAGTCCCAGGCCAGTTCCATTCGTTTTATATGTCACAAAAGGTTCAAAAATTGTTGAAATCCGTTCTCTATCCATTCCACATCCTGAATCACGAATAATAATTATTAATCGTTTCCATTTGGACTGAACCGTAATATCTATATAATCTTTGGATTGCGTTGCATCCATGGCATTTTGAAGCAAATTTCTAAGCACTTCCTGAATTTTCAAAGAATCTCCCTGGATCCATTGAAGAGATGTTTCAAAATTGAGAGAAATGCTTTTTTCCTGAAGTTGAGCTTCCGAAGAAAAAGCCCGAACTACATTTGTCAAAATTTGTCGAATATTTACTTGTGAATAATTCAGACTTTGGCTGGTATTTAAAGAAGACAATTCGGAAAGAAGTTTAGACATATAATTGAGATCCAGCATAACCTGTTCCCATAAAGGGTCTTGTTGGACTTCCGGATAACGCCCCCCAATGAGCTGTAATGTACTATGAATCAATGTCAAAGGATTTCTCAATTCATGCGAAATGACCGACACCGAAAACTTTGGTGATTCTTTCATCCCATTCTTCCTTTCTGTTGTTTTTTTCAATGTATCACAGACACCTCCAACCTTTCAAACAAATTCGCACGACAAATAGCGACACTCCTTATCTCTAATTTTTAAAACTTTTGATTCTGCATAGACTTTTTCGCTTCTGTGGACTATTATTAAATTAAAGAATCAATAATAATTGAATGGAGGATATATTGAATGAACACAAACTGTATTTTTTGTAAAATTGCAAACGGAGAGATACCATCTTCAACACTCTATGAAGATGACGCTTTCCGCGTTATTCTCGACGTGTCACCAGCAACAAAAGGCCATGCCTTAATCCTTCCTAAGCAGCACATAGCCAACATTTTTGAAATGGATGATTCGACAGCAGAAAAAGTATTTGTTCTCGCAAGCCGCATTGCCAAAGCTATGAAAACCGCATTAAACTGTGATGGATTAAACATTGTTCAAAACAATGGCGAAGTTGCCGGTCAGACTGTTTTCCATTTCCATTTACACATTATTCCTCGTTATAACGAAGACGGACAGCATATTTCCTGGATTCCTGGGACTTCCGAAGCCGAAGAACGTGAATCTATTGCAACTCAGATCAAAGCTCTTTTAAACTAAATTCATGCACACCACTGGCAGATAAATTCAAAATCTGCCAGTTTTATTATATCTCCTGCATGAAGCGAATAGGCCTCTCCCGATTTTAATTTTTCACCATTTCGATAGGATCCATTGGAAGAATTCATATCCACAATTACAACCTGTCCATTTTTATAATCAATACGCGCATGAATACGGCTAACTCTCAAATCTGAAAGACACACGTCAACTTCTTCCAAAGCTCTTCCAATAAGTGCAGGAACATTTTCAAATCGGATCACTTCTGTATTTATACCGCCCATGGGTATCCAGATCATTGTCTTTCCTTCAGAAATATCGAATTCTTCAGTTAAATTTAAAACAGGACATGTATCTTCTAATGTATTTTCTTTTCTAAAAAATTCAGATACCTCTTTTTCTTTTTTACTGTATTTTTCTGTTCTACATTTCATCTTTTTCCTGATATACTGCCAAAAAGTTGCTTTATCTTTTTTCAAATGGTCTTTATGATCCATACTTCCCCCATCTTCTGCTATGTATGAAACCGATGTCTTATTCATGATTGTTTTTTCCATTTGCGTAATTTCATCCAATGTTTCAACAGAACACATATCCCCATGCACTTTTTCGTAAAAAGCATATGCCCATAAAACTGCCCTTTCATCACCATAGTCCACATAATTCAGCCATACTTCCGAAAGTTTTTCCATCTGTGTCCAAAAATCTGCCTGATATCCTGGAATATAGATAAAATCCCAGCCGTCTCCATTTTCGTAAAAATAGTCCATCTCCATGACAAGATTGGAAGGATCCAGCAAATATTCATCCATCATGTGCATCATTTGTATCATGGACTTTATAAGACTTTCCATCTGCAAACATTTCATACGTCCATTCTTTAGCGTACCTATAAAATTTTTTCGATATTCCAGAGGATACACCAGATGAACTTCACCCATATTCTCTGTTTCATAGAAAGGTATAAGTCCGGTAATTTTCTGTTTTCTTAAAATATTTTCCTCGTAAGCTTCGCCCCAGATACCTTCTCTGTCAATCCATAGATACTGTCCTTTTAAATCTTTTTCAACATGATACTCCCTATTCATTCTTCACCACCAGTTTCTTTATTCATTCTCGGTAATTCTCTACTATCTATCCATAGAGCATCTGACTGAGCATTCTGAGTAAATTCAAAATTCCATATTTTAAAATCCACACAAATTTCCACTCGCACATTATCTTCTAAAATCCCACGAAAAACATTTACAGATTTTACTTTTCCATACAATAATCGCCTAACCAGCCATTCATATCCGATATCCTCCACACTACCGATCTCTATCTGCATTTCTTCTTTCATCGACTCATAATCCACTTCATTTATCAACGGAGAAACATATCGACTTCCCCACATACTCGCCTTAATTGCCAGTTCATTTGCTGTGCTTTTCATCACCGCACAATCGTGTACATAAAATCCAAGCATGACAATCAATGCAATAAGCATACACATAAAGCTGACTATTACCGTCGCTTCCACCGTGAAACTCCCACGCCATTTGTTTTTTATAATAACCACGCTCCTAAATAGCCAAGAAACAAAAACGGCATACAGGCCACCTGAGATTTTCGATGAAGACGCCCTATAAACAACATAATAACAGAAAAGAAAAAAATACAAATACAGGTGTTTAGCACAACTTTTATACAAAAAGAAAAACCATGTAGTAATCCGATCCCCAAAATCAAAAGACTGTCACCTGCCCCAATGCATTCGTTACAGGCTTTACTTACCAGAAAGCTTATGACTCCGGGAAACATTCCCATGCAAGCTGTTTTCCACTCGAATGCATTGAAACATAATCGAAATATGAGACCAATCCCAATACATACGGTCACTGGAATCCACCGAATTTTTTGTTCCCTTACATCATCAATCAAAGCTATCCCCATAGATATAAATCCGCATAGAATCCATAATTCCATTGTTATTTACCACTCCCACATCGGCTGCATAACTCATACCCCATCGTTCCAATATCTGTCATATGAACTGAGCTGACCTGACGTCTTAATCCACTGCACCCTAAACGACTATGATAGTGTTCACCCGTTTCTGTTATATAAAATGTCTGACCATGAACCATTCCGTCCTGCATACATTTTTCGCAAGGCGTAAAACCTGATGTCTGTCCTTTTCCAACCATGTAAATTCTCCGATGTATATGACTGCACATAGGATCGATATGATACACATGTCCATGTTCAGTAATGTAGACAATTTCCCCACCATCGTTGGATGAACCATATATCTCCAATAATGGTTCACTTCCGGTCCATACTCTTGTATATACCTGATTTGTCAACTTAATCGACGGTATTGGAATAATTCCTTCCATAACTTTAATTCGATAACTTACTTTTAATCGAATGCCATTCTGAGCATCCAAAATCTGACTTTCCGAAAAATCAAAACCCGATACTGAATGAATCCCTCCACCCGTTAATGTATCCATTTGAAATGATTTTCCCCATGCATACCATCCCCCAAGTTTTTTAACCATATCTTGATTTTTTCCTGCAGCAATGCTAAGTTCTATCGCAGTTTCTGTCAATTCATGCTGAACCGTCTCGTGAATACGAACCATAGATGTCCATGACATACAGGCAATCCAAACAAAAAATATCATAGGGATTACCAATGCAGCCTCCACAGTCATACTTCCCCGGAGAGAATGACGACAAAATGCTTTTTCAAATGCCCGTGTGACTGTTTTTTCTATATGACCTTTATTGACATCCATTCTATTTATTTTATGTAAAGCAGGTATCGCCTTTCCAATATTGTAAAACATCTGAAAAAGCATTCCATCCTCACCCCCTTTTTAATATGACAATGCCGTCTGAAATTCGTGAGTTCCAAAATCTCCCAATTCGCAGCCAAAGGAAACCTGTATACCATAAACACAGTTTTTCATTTTAAATCCACTGTATTCCGGAAGCTTCCGAATATTTTTTTCTATCAAATGAGTCATTCTCCGATATTTTGTGTCCTTTTCTGTAAAAGCCAATAAAATCTGAAGATACGATTCATAATCCAACCCCACCTGACTTTGATTTCCATCAAGCATTTCATCATAAAGTTGTAAAATATCTTCCCAATTCAAATACCATGTATCATCATTTTTCATTAACGGAATCTTCCCGCCATTCAGCAACGTTCGACAGTCCGAAAGGGACTCCGCAAATGCCCATGACAATTTCAATACGAAGGCGACAACCTCTGTAAAATGAGGCAACATAAAAGCCGTTGATAAAGCTGCTGCAGTCACCATGACCTGATTATCTTTCTGGCTGGAAGTCAAAAGATATGACAAATTAAAAACACAACGTATGGCCAATATTTTCCATAGAACAGTTTTTAAATTTTCGCTATCCGACTCATGGCCGCCAATAATATACTCCATTTCATACTTAAGTACTTTTTCGCTATCTCCTAATGTATGCTTTCCATGAACTGCATGATCAAATTTATCATGAATATAACTATGAACCATCAAATCTTTTGTTAATAATCGAATATGCGTTTCAGGATTTAAAGTCAATTCCCACTTTGAAAAAAGATTCTGGACACTTGAATTGTTCTTCAAATCGATCTGTGTCTCCACATATTCTGAAGCCTCTGGGAAAGACACATCCGACATGGAAACAGATTTCTCTGAAATCTGAAACCCATTCGGACACGCAGCCTTTAAAATCCCCTGATTCCAAATACTCATGATCAAATCTCTTGGATCTTGAATTTCCACGGTCCCAGTCTCAATTTCATCCTGTGCAGTTTCTTTTATTTCAACTTCTGTATTTTCCGCTATTCGCTTTTTATGATTAAACTCACCCTGAGCCTGATCATTTTGTTTTTTCCATTGTTCAACAATATAATCCACGCCTTCGACCACTGTTTTTTCCTGGCAGGCAAGGAAAATTTCCCTTTCAAAAAAGTCCCAATCACCATCAACAAAATATGTAAACACTGGATTTTCTGTTAAAAAACCTTCTCCCACCGTTTTTTTTATCATTGAACTTTGCAAATTATCATTAAAATCCCGAGTCAATTGCTCTTCAATAATGTCTTGTTTGAAGACAGACTGTCCAAAGCCACCATCAACTGCAAGGATGCCATAATAGTCTCTTAATGGCTTCTGATAAGATGCTAAAAAACCATTCACACTCAAATGGGCTGCATCCACTGCATCCGTTCTGCAAGCATAATACACAGCCGATTTATACTGCGAAATAAGTACACTGACAACAACAATAAAAACAAGAAGAGAGAACACTGTAATCTGACCCTTACACTTAAAATAATCCTCCTGAACTTTCACAACTGTTTTTATATTCCGGAACTTTGGCTGATGATTCGACTAAATATATCGTTTACTAATGAGGTCAACTGAGATTTAAAAATCAATACCAACCCAATCAATACAACTAAAATCAATATGATTTCTACAACACCTACACCTGCATCATCATGCCAAAAATCTTTCAGCCACTTCATTTGATTCCTCCTATCCAATACTCATTGATAAAAATGCCGGAATCATCAACACCGCAAATACAACAGTCATTAATAAAATCATTGGAAATAACAATTTTATACCTGCTTCTTCGGCTCTTTTTTTACTATTTTCACGCCACAGAATTTCAGATTCCGTTACTTCCTGCATAAGCAATTGATTCATGCCCTTTGCGCCTCTTTTTACCTGTTGTATAAGCAATGCTGATAAACGTATGTAATTCTGATTTCCGCATCGATTTCCAAAATTTTCATATGCTTTAATTTCAGCAATTCCAAAGTTCATTTCCCGCAATGTCGTTTCCATTTCTTCATAACCCCACCGTATTCTTCCGGTAGTTATTTTCTCTCTTTCGTACTCTTCCGTCATTTTTTCCCATGCGTTTTTTATCGTCATACCAGCACCAATAAGCAGCACCATTCGGTATACGATGTCCGGATAGTCCAATTCCAGCATTTTTTCGCGATCCTTTATCTTTTGCATTTTTCTTTCTTCTTTTGCAAAATAAATCAGCACAATAATGACATTTCCAAACAAAAATATTTTCGGCCACATCACAGGTTGTTTCACGTACCATAACATTTGCTCTCCATTTAAACTTGTTGGTAAATAGATTTCTTCTTTTGTAAGATTTTCATCATTCAGCATATTCAATGCATCTGTGATTTCTTTTTTCATATGTTTATCTTTTGTTGTTTCTGTTTTTCCTATATTTACTTCATATGTATAAACTTTTTCTGTTTCCCCATAACTCAAAACAGCACATATGTTAATCGATTGAGGTTCTTCCAAAAGTCCACGTTCAGTGATTTTCCCATCCGATTGAATCCATGCATAATTTTCCACTTCCCAACGGACTGTCAATCCAAATTCATCAATATATGCAGGAAAATACAAGTCACTCGTCACATATTCTGCCTCTGTGTTTTCCCCAAGCCAAACGGAATCCAACCATTCCTTTCCTTTTTTAAAA
>JAFOYH010000070.1 GCA_017391465.1 Lachnospiraceae bacterium
ATGAACTCGCTATTCGTGGGTTTTCCCTTTCCCGTATGAATTGTATAGCCAAACACCTCGTTAATCGTATCCATTTTGCCTCGGTTCCATGCCACTTCGATGGCGTGTCGAATCGCACGCTCCACACGACTGGATGTGGTTGAATTCATCTTGGCTATCGTCGGATAAAGAACTTTTGTGATCGAATTGATTACTTCACGATTCTCAATAGCCATAATGATCGCATCTCTTAAATATTGGTACCCCTTAATATGCGCCGGCACACCAATCTCATGAATAATATTCGTCACATCATTTTCCAGACTTCTCGGATAATATTCGCCTTCTGTTTCACCAATCATACTATATTTGCTATGTACATTCGTATACCGTTTTGTTCGACGTGTCTGATGCACTTTATTCAACACAACATCATTATCAAAAGGCTTCATAATATAATAGCTGGCGCCCAGTTCAAAGGCATCTTCCGTAATATTTTCCTGACCAATCGCTGATATGACAATAAAATCCGGCTTTTTCTTAATTTCCAATTCCTTATTGACTTTCTGCATCACTTCTAATCCGTCAAGTTTTGGCATAATCAAATCTAAAAGTACCACATCCGGCTGTTTTTCCTGAATCAGATCAATGGCTGCAGCGCCATCCCCACCTGTACCTACAATGTTTATCTCTTCATCTTCACTTAAAATATTCTCTAAAAGTGCCACCATTCGTTCATTATCATCCACGATTGCCACATTAATTTTGCTCATTATGTGTTCCCCCTTTTGAAACTATATGTATTATATTATCGACGCTGGAAAAGCCGCAAGAATAACCCATCGCAAGGTTCGACTCGAACGCCTGATATTGAACAGACATTTTGTCCATTCGACAGCATATTACAGATATCGTTGATAAAAAACTCGAAACGCCTCACCCAATGACGGAAATTTCTGTCGATCCACCCGCCTCTTTTCAACCTCAGAAACACCCCTTCGGCATTTCACATTGGAAGTATACTATGTCCCATGTCTTTTCTCACTTCAAATCCATCGACAGCAAAAAAGCTCCATTTGGTGAATTTTGTCACCAAATGGAGCCTGATTATAAATTTCGACTCAAATACAGTCATATTTTGTCAAAAACTTTTATTCTGTTTTACTCTTTTTTCGTTTGAATATTCTTCGGATCAGCATAATCACACCGACAAAAAGGATGATGACAACAACGATCAGGGCAGTAATGATAAAAAAGAACTTATTCGGATTTTTTAATAATTCCCCAATATTCTTACTGTCTTCCACAATCTTGCGACCTTCCACCGTGCCATATTTTTCAGGAACATCACCGATACCATCACCATCTACATCTTCCATAGATGCCATATATCTGGCAATGGCTACCCAGGCTTTCAACTCCTGATCACCGTCATAGATCACCGCGTCTTCATAATTCTCAATCGTTGTACCATCTTCAAATTTTGGAACAATAGATAACAATCCATAAGAAAGATCGGTGACACCGCCAAGCATCTGGGATGTATAAAAATCTGTCACCACATAATAAAGCTTATCATCAACGAGTTCTTCACGCACGCCATCATCGTCAATATATACATCCGTTACTTTGTTCAATAACATACGGTTTGGATTATAATTCCAATACAAACCGTCGGTATATAAACGTGCTGTTGTCATAAAATCCGAAATACTTGCATCGATTTCTGCTGCTGTTTTTAATTCTGCTCCCGTCAGATAAACTCCGATCAAAGGATATCCCGGAATACCGTCTTCACCAATACCTAAAGAGAATGAGTTATAGGCATTCTCTGTCGTAAGTTCTCCAAGCGCATAGGTATCTCGAATGACACCGGAGGGAACAACCGCTACATCCACCGTATCTTCCCCCAGTACCTTTTCAACCGAATCCGTATAGGCATCCGCCATAAAACTTCCCAGATTGATCTCCGTATGCAAATTAGCTGTATCTGAACTCTCTGCGAATGGAATTGTATTATTGCATAACACCTGATCTTTTGTAAATCCGAACTGTTCAAGATAAACACTGTCAATCATAGACTCAAAGCCATCAATCTTAGCCTGTGTACTCTCATCCGCTTTGATATCTTCGCCCACAGTAACCAGTTCATATGACTCCATCGTCCAACGGCCTTCTGCATTCTGTGTCATAGAAAGCTGTCCAAGATACTTGCCGTATTCACCGGCAGATACAATATAAGTATCCCCATGAATAATCGGTTCATCAAGTTTTGTATGGGTATGACCACTGATGATCAAGTCTAACTCCGGAACATTCTTCGCAAGAATCTCATCTTCGGATTTTTCTTCGTCGTCCCATGTACCGCTATGAGAAACACAAACGATCATATCCACCGCTTCATTTGCCTGAATCACTTTCACAGTTTCCTGTACTGCTGTGACAGGATCCAAAAACTCTAATGGAGAATTTGGAACACAGGCAAGTGCATCCATACCAAACACACCAATGACTGCCATCCGAATACCATTCTTTTCGACAACCGCATAGTCTTCCACGCCATAGTTCTCAAAAGCACTCAAAAGCATCTGCTGATCTTCTGTAAGTCCTGCCTGTTTCATCTTTTCCCAATCCACGTTACATACAACCATAGATGGCAGGGCATCTCCGCTGTCTACCGCATGGTTCATCATGTTTGAAAGACCTTTTGCTTTATAATCAAATTCATGATTGCCTAAAGTTGTGATATCAAACCCCAGTTCTCCCAGCATACGAATCTCCGAAGCTTCTTCTTCGAATATGACCTGAATCAATGTTCCCATGGAAAAATCGCCGCCATCCAGAAGAAATGTATCCGGATTCTTTTCTTTTTGTTCATTGATCAGCGTTTTAATCCGTGCAAAACCACCCATAATCTGAGATTCCCCATCTTCCACCGTTGCAAATGGATTCAAGTGTGAATGCGTATCATGAAGAAACATAATATCCACTTTATTTTCCTCTTCGGATGCATTCGCTCCGTTGCAGAATACACCAAAACCGAGTGCAATCATACAAAAAAATCCCAGTAATTTATATATTTTTTTCATACGTATTAACCTCTTTTAATTATTTTGCCAAATATCCGCCATCCACCGGAAG
>JAFOYH010000059.1 GCA_017391465.1 Lachnospiraceae bacterium
TGAGGGATAAGAATCTTATAAAATTTATGATTCTATTATAGCATGTTCCTGTTTTTTGGGAAGATAGGAAATTCATTTGTCATGTTTAAAGTAGGGATATCATATAGTGAATTAACAAAAATCAGGCGAGTGTATTATGAAGAAAATAGGTGCAATCCTGGTGATGCTGGCACTTCTGGGATTATCAGTGGTGTATTATCGGCGTACATATTCGGAAGTTGCTGAGGTATTTTCGAACGCTTCAGATAAACAGATTGTGAAGGTGGTGATTGATCCCGGACATGGAGGGAATGATCCGGGAGGTATTGGCGTGTCAGGTGTTCTGGAAAAGGATGTGAATCTTTCGGTTGCATTGTTTTTGAAGGAAAATCTGGAACAACAGGGGATTGAGGTTGTGATGACCAGAGAGACAGATCAGGGATTATATAGTGAAACCGCAAAAAATAAAAAGAAAGAGGATTTGGCGAAACGTATTCAGATTATTGAGGAATCCCGTCCGGACTTTGTATTGTGCATCCATCAGAATATTTTTACAGATGCTAAGTATAGTGGAGCACAGGTGTTTTATTATGAAAAGTCAGAGGAAGGGGCAAAACTGGCATCAGCTATTCAGGATCAGTTAATTGCGGGTGTGGATCCGAGTAACAATCGCGTGCCAAAATCAAATATGAATTATTATATGTTAAAACAATCGCCCGTACCTATTGTTATTGTGGAATGTGGTTTTTTATCAAATATAGAAGAAGAGGCGAAGCTGGGAACTTTGGAGTATCAGAGAGATCTGGCATGGAATATTTATCTTGGAACCATGCATTATTTGAATGAAAATAAGTAAGGACCAAATCGACGCGCTCATATAAAAGTATGGAAAAATGTGCAAACACCCATTATAATAAAACATAAGAAAGAGATACTATAGAAACGGGAGATGAAACATGAGAACAATTGTATATAAAATAGATGAAACAGATGAAAAAAAATGGCTGAAAGAAGCGGGGCATATTCTTGCCGAGGGAGGTCTCGTTGGAATTCCGACAGAAACAGTCTATGGATTAGCGGCCAATGCACTGGATGAAAAAGCTGCAGCAAAAATATATTCGGCAAAGGGAAGACCTTCAGATAATCCGTTGATTGTTCATATTGCAGGGATGGATATGATTCATGGGTTGGTTTCAGAACTTCCGGAAACCGCATTAAAACTTGCAGATGCTTTTTGGCCGGGACCGTTGACCATGATTTTGCCAAAGAGTGATCAGGTGCCCTATGGTACCACCGGAGGACTTGATACGGTGGCGATTCGTATGCCATCCCATCCGGTGGCACGGAAATTGATTGCGGATTCGCAGATTCCTCTGGCTGCTCCAAGTGCAAATACATCAGGCAGACCAAGTCCGACAAAAGCGGAACATGTGTATGAAGATTTGAATGGAAAAATAGAGATGATTCTGGATGACGGACCTGTGGGCATTGGCATTGAGTCTACAATTATCGATTTGACAGGAGATGTTCCGATGATTCTTCGTCCGGGATACATTACGAGAGAGATGCTTGCAGATGTTCTTGGCGAAGTGATGGTGGATCCGGCGATTCTTGACGCGAATAAAGATAAGCATTTTAAACCAAAGGCACCGGGAATGAAATACAAACATTATGCTCCAAAAGGGGATCTTCATCTGGTCGTAGGAGATACGGAAAAAGTCATTGAAAAAATCTGTCAATTGACGAATGAAAAAACAAGTGAAAATTCAAAGGTGGGAATTATTGCTACAGAAGAAACACAGGAATCCTATGAACGAAAGATCAAAGATCATGCTCAGGTTGTGATTATGAGTATTGGTACACGAAAAGATGAAGATACCATTGCGTATAATCTGTTTGATCTTCTTCGTCGAATGGATAGAGAGAATGTGGAATATATATATTCCGAAAGTTTTGGAGATGTGACACGTGGGCAGGCCATCATGAATCGCCTTTTGAAGGCTGCAGGATATCAGCAGATTTACGTTTAAAAAATATTTTGGAGGTACAAGATGAGCGATAAAAGAAAAGATTATATTAGTTGGGACGAATATTTTATGGCGGTTGCCCGTTTGGCAGGACTTCGGTCAAAGGATCCGAACAGTCAGGTGGGGTCTTGTATTGTCAGCACGGATAATAAGATTTTGTCCATGGGATATAATGGATTTCCTTTGGGATGTTCCGATGATGATTATCCGTGGGCACGTGAAGGCGATCCGTTGGAAACAAAATATATTTATGTAACGCATAGTGAGTTGAATGCAATACTTAATTACCGTGGTGGAAATTTGGAAGGCGCAAAGTTATATGTTTCTTTGTTTCCATGTAATGAATGTGCAAAGGCTATTATTCAAAGCGGTATTCGAGAGGTTATTTATTTGGATGACAAATATGCAGATACGCCAAGCGTTATGGCATCAAAACGCATGCTGAATTCGGCGGGTGTAAAATTTCGTCGGTATGAACCATCTGGAAGAAAAATTGAATTTGAAGTTTAATATAAATAATTGAAAAATACAGGTCGAAGAATAATAATTCATTTGATTGTATATTATAAATAAGAAGAAACTGTCTTATAATTCGAATAATAATTGGAATTTTAAGATGGTTTTTTTGTGTATTGAGGTAAAATTTAGAGTTTTTGTGGGTGAATATGAAAAAAGCGGGTTGAATTGATGAAATATACATGATATAATCAGAAAAAAATAATGATTACTAATATCTGAGAAGCAAATAATATTGCGAAAGGTGGCGATGAAATGCTTGAAAATATTTTAAAAAGTGTGACAGATGCCGAAGCGAAAGCGGAAGCGATCATCCGGGATGCTGAGCAGAAGGGATTGAAGATGGCAGATGAAGCTAGAAAAGAGGCTGCTGTCATGAAAGAGGCGACAGCAAACCGATTGAAGACAGAGTATCAGGAGCAGTCCAGACAGATGCAAATGCTCAGTCAGCAGCAGTTGGAAGATGCATCGCAAATGGCAAACAAAGAGGCGACAGATTTAAAAGGCTCTGTTGAGATGAAAAAGAAAGAAGCGATTAAAGCAGTGATTGCTCAGATGATTTAGATATAGATTTCATTTTGGAAAAGGAGGGATAAGCCTATGTCGATTGTGCAGATGCAGAGGATCAATCTATGTGCATTGAATAAAAATCGAAAAGCGATCTTAGAACGTCTGCAGGCAATGGGTGCGATAGAAATAGACATTCGTTTGGATGAAGATATTGGATATCAGAAGCAAGATGTCAGTTTTATGAAATCGGATTTTGAAAAAAAAGCACGCACAGCAGATCAGGCATTGGATGTTTTGCAACGATACGCACCGGAGAAAAAAGGCATGTTTGATTCTCTTGCTGGGAAACCATTGATTGACAAAGATGTGTTTAATACGGTTTCTGATGCTCAGGAACGATATAGTGCCATATCCGAAAAACTTATTGGACTGGATAAGCAGGTATCCGAGCAGCAGGCGAATATACAGAATCTTCAGAATCAGGTGGATGCGCTTGTTCCGTGGATGAGTCTGAGTGTTCCGATGAACTATTCAGGAACAGAGAAAACATCGGTATTTATCGGCTCACTCGTTGGCAATCATACGTATGAGAGTGTTTGGACAATTTTTAAAAATGCATTGCCTGAAATGGAAACGATAGATGTGGATATTCTTTCAAAGGATAAAGACTTTACTTATATTTTTGTCATTTGTATGAAATCTGATCGGTTTATGGTAGAAGATGCTTTACGTCAGGCAGGTTTTGCGAGACCGGCACACAGTGTTGGTGAGATTCCTTTGGAATATAAAGAGAAATGCTTACAGGAGATTCAGGTGTCCAGGGAACAGATCAAGGTTTTAAGTCAAGACATTCGTTCATATTCGAAAGAACGTGAGAACCTTCGGATGATATCGGATTATTACCGGATGCGGGCTGAAAGATACGAAGTACTGGGACAGATTCCTCAAACAAAGAATGCCTTTGTATTAAGTGGTTATGTACCTGAAAAAGATGCCAGACAGATTGCAGATTTACTCACGGAATCCTATGGCGCGGTGGTTGAAATCGAAGGAATTGGGGAGGATGAAGAAGCACCTGTTTTATTAAAGAATAATGGTTTTGCAGAAGCAGGTGAAGGTGTTTTAACATCTTTTGGACTTCCGGCAGCCGGAGAAGTGGATCCAACAGCCATTATGACATTTTTCTATGTTTTTCTGTTTGGACTTATGCTTGCCGATGTGGCGTACGGCTTGATTGTCGCAGTGGCCTGTGGTGTGATGTTGAAAAAATTCCCGCGTATGGAAGATAACCTCAGAAAATCATTGAAGCTGTTTTTCATGTGTGGTATCTCTACTATTTTCTGGGGTGTCATGTTTGGTGGATATTTCGGTGATGCGGTGAATATCATTTCCAGAAACTTTTTTGGTCAGGAGGTTTCCATTCCGGCATTATGGTTTGTGCCATTGGAAGAGCCGATGCGGATGCTGCTCTGGTCGATCATTTTCGGTATTATTCACATGTACACAGGTTTGGCTTTGAAAGCTTATATTTGTATTAAAAATAAAAAGTATATGGATGCACTGTGCGATGTGGGATTCTGGGCATTATTATTGACAGGTTTGATTTTAATGCTGGTTCCAAGTGATCTGTTCGCTTCCATGTTCCAGATGGAGGTTGTTCTTCCGGAATTTATCAACGTCCTGGCAAAAGCCATGGCGATTGTCGGTGCCGGTGGCATTTTGCTCATGTCGGGACGTGGACAGAAGAATAAGTGGGGACTTCGCATTGCCCTGGGAGCCTATGATCTTTATAATATTACAAGCTGGCTCAGCGATGCCTTGTCCTATTCCAGACTTTTAGCGCTTGGGCTTGCAACAGGTGTTATCGCATCGGTATTTAATCAGATGGGAAGTATGTTTGGCGATGGTATTATAGGAATGATTATATTTATTATCGTATTTATCGTTGGTCATATTTTTAATCTGGCATTGAATCTTCTGGGGACTTATGTACACACATGTCGTCTTCAGTATATTGAATTTTTTGGAAAGTTTTATGAGGGTGGTGGACGCATGTTCAATCCATTCCGTTCCAATACAAAATATGTAGATATTAAGGAGGAAAAATAATATGGGTGAAATCTTTGGAAATGGTACAGTTTGGGCATTACTCGGTGTAGCACTTGCGGCAGGTCTGGCAGGGTGTGGTTCAGCTATTGGTGTTGGTATTGCGGGTCAGGCAGCGGCTGGCGTTGTTACAGAAGATCCTTCAAAATTTGCGAAAGTTCTTGTTCTCCAGTTACTTCCTGGTACACAGGGGATTTATGGACTGTTAATTGCGTTTGTAACGTTATCTCGAATTGGTATTTTAGGCGGCACAGCACCGGATCCTGTTTCAGGTGTGTTGACATTTGCAGCATGTTTACCAATCGCTATTGCAGGTCTGGTATCTGGTATTCACCAGGGAAAAACCTCTGCAGCATCCATTGGCATCGTTGCTAAGAAACCGGATCAGTTTGTTAAGGCGATGTTATTCCCGGCGATGGTAGAAACTTATGCGATTCTTGCATTACTTGTTTCCTTCCTTGCAATCGTAAATATCTAATTGAAGGATGTTTTCGAGAAAACAGTGAGAAAGGAGCGAGGCAAAAGTGGCAGGATTAGAGAAAATTACAGGTCAGATTCTTGCGGATGCAGAAAAACAGGCTGCGGATATTCTGGATGTTGCTCGTAAAGAAGCAGAACAGATTCTTGAGGAAGCAAAAAATGCCTGTGAAGCCATGACATTGGAAGCTTCTGAAAAAGAGAAGGCGATGAAAATACTTCAGGAAAGCCGAATTCAGTCATCTGTAGAACAGCAGCGCAGGACAGCCATTCTTCGTGCAAAACAGGAACTCATACGTGAAGTGATCGATGAGGCCTATCAGGTTTTAAAGAATCAGGATGTAAAGGATTATTTTGGGACAATGAAGAAGCTCATTCGAGCTTATGCATTTCCAGAGGCTGGTGAAATTTATTTTTCACAGACAGATCTTGAACGTATGCCTGCAGGGTTTGAGACTGAAATTTCGGAAGCAGCATCGGAGGCGGGAGGAAGTCTTTGTTTAATGAAAGAATCACGGCCGATTGAAGATGGTTTTATTCTGGTTTATGGCGGTATTGAAGAGAATTGTACATTTCGTGCTTTAATAGACGCGAAGAAGGATGAACTTCAGGATACCGTTTATAAGATCTTATTTGGATAGATAGGGATTCGCCATAAAGGAGGTTTAGCATGTCGAAAACACAATATACCTATGCGGTTGCGCGAATCCGTGCGTTGGAAGCTTCTCTGTTTTCATCATCCACCATTGAACAATTGATGGCCTGTAAGGATGAAGGGATGTGCCTGAGATTTTTACAGGAAAAGGGATGGGGAGGAACAGACACACCGTTGAATGCGGAAGCAATTCTTATAAAAGAAAGAGAAAAAATTTGGGAAAACATTCGTGGGATGCGTGTGGATATGAACGTATTTTCTGTATTGTTTTATCCAAACTGGTTCCATAATCTGAAAGCAGCCGCTAAGGCTGTCTATACGGGCAAGAAAAATGCACATGTTTTTTATGAGGATACATCAATTACTAAAGAGAGATTGATTCAGATTTTAAAAGACAGAGATTATAAAGCGTTGCCTGCAAATATGCAAGCGGCAGCAGAAGAAGCCATGGAAGCTTTATTACATTCCGGTGACGGACAGCTTTGTGATGTGATCATTGACCGCGCATGTATGGAAGCAATTCTGGAGGCAGGGAAAAGTGCAGAGGACCCGGTGATTCGGGATTATGCAGAATCAACGGTGGCAGTGACGAATATAAAGATTGCTGTTCGAGCATCCAAGACCGGAAAAACTATGGAGTTTATGAAACGTGCGATGGCTCCGTGTGGGTCGTTAAATATAGAGAAACTGATGATGGCGGCACTCGCCGGAACAGATTCGATTATTGATTATTTAGAAGGTAATGGCTACAGTGAGGCGGCATCTGCATTAAAGGATTCCCTTTCGGCTTTTGAACGCTGGTGTGATAACCGTATTATTCAGACCATGAAACCACAGAAGATGAACCCATTTTCTGTAGGTCCGCTGGTGGCCTATGTCATTGCCAGAGAAAATGAAATTAAAACCGTACGAATCATCTTGACCTGCAAGCAGAATGGTTTGCCGGATGAGGCGATTCGAGAAAGGATCAGGGAGATGTATGTATAAGATCGCAGTATTAGGTGCTTATGACAGCATTTTTGGTTTTGCTGCTTTGGGTCTGGATACATTTCCGGCATCCAATGCAGAAGAAGGAAGAAGTGTCCTTCGTTTCCTGACTTCATCAGATTATGCAGTGATTTATATCACAGAAGCATTGGCAGCGGAGATGACACATGAAATAAATAAATATCGGTCGCAGGTGGTTCCGATGATCATTTTGATTCCTGGAACTTCGGGCAATACAGGCGCAGGTGTTGCCGGTGTGAAGAAGTCTGTAGAGCAGGCTGTAGGATCCGATATTATCTTCGGTAATCATTAGAAAGTAGGTGAATCCGCTTTATGAGTAAAGGCGTCATTAAAAAAGTTGCAGGACCATTGGTTATCGCTGAAGGTATGCGCGATGCCAATATGTTTGACGTTGTTCGTGTAAGCAGCCAGCGACTGATTGGTGAAATTATTGAAATGCATGGAGATCAGGCCTCCATTCAGGTATATGAAGAAACTTCAGGTCTTGGACCGGGCGAACCGGTTGAGTCTACAGAGATGCCATTGTCTGTAGAACTTGGACCTGGACTTATCACAAGTATTTATGATGGTATTCAGAGACCATTGGATGACATTATGGCTATCTGTGGAACGAATCTTCACAGAGGGGTTGAAGTTGCTTCTTTGAAACGTCATTTGAAATGGCAGTTCGTTCCGACTGCAAAGGTGGGCGACGAAGTTGAAGCCGGTGATATTATCGGTACGGTTCAGGAAACCGAAGTTGTGGAACAGCGTATTATGATTCCATATGGAATTAAAGGTACCATCAAAGAGATTCGTTCCGGTGAATTTACCGTAGAAGAAGTGATTGCGGTTGTATCAACCGATAAAGGCGATCGAGACGTTACATTAATGCAGAGATGGCCGGTGCGTCGTGGTCGTCCATATAAGAAAAAACTGCCGCCAAAGATGCCGTTGATCACAGGGCAGCGTGTAGTTGACACATTTTTTCCAATAGCAAAAGGTGGTGTGGCATCTGTTCCGGGACCTTTCGGAAGTGGTAAGACCGTTATTCAGCATCAGCTTGCCAAGTGGGCAGAGGCAGATATTGTTGTCTATATCGGTTGTGGTGAACGTGGAAATGAGATGACAGATGTACTCAATGAGTTCCCTGAATTAAAGGATCCAAAGACGGGCAAGTCTCTCATGCAAAGAACCGTGCTCATTGCCAACACATCGGACATGCCGGTTGCTGCGCGTGAGGCATCGATTTATACAGGAATCACTATTGCGGAATATTTCCGTGATATGGGGTATTCAGTTGCGTTGATGGCTGACTCCACATCCCGTTGGGCGGAAGCACTTCGAGAAATGTCTGGTCGTTTGGAGGAAATGCCGGGTGAAGAAGGTTACCCTGCATATCTCGGTTCACGACTGGCACAGTTCTATGAACGTGCAGGTCACGTTATTGCTCTTGGCAAAGATGGAAGAGAAGGTGCATTGTCTGTTATTGGTGCGGTTTCACCTCCAGGTGGGGACATTTCTGAACCGGTATCTCAGGCAACACTTCGTATTGTCAAAGTGTTCTGGGGCTTAGATTCAGCCCTTGCGTATAAACGTCATTTCCCAGCCATTAACTGGCTGACCAGTTATTCTTTATATCTGGATAATGTCAAAGGCTGGTTTGATGAAAATGTTTCGGAAGAGTGGATGCAAAATCGTCAGAAGATGATGAGTATTCTTCAGGATGAAGCAGAATTGAATGAAATTGTACAGATGGTTGGTATGGATGCTCTTTCGGCTCCGGACCGATTGAAAATGGAAGCTGCAAGATCCATTCGTGAAGATTTCCTGCATCAGAATTCCTTCCACGATGTGGATACTTACACATCTTTAAAGAAACAGCTTCTTATGATGGAACTTGTACTGGCTTATTATGATCAGGCGGTGGAAGCATTGAAACAGGGGGCAAATGTTCAGAGACTCATCAATCTTCCGGTGCGTGAACCGATTGGCCGTTTTAAATATGTAAAAGAAGAAAATCTGGATAAAGAGTATGCAAAGATTATGGATACGTTAAAAGCCCAGATTGAAGAAGAAAGCGGAAAGGGGGACTTCTAAATGCCAAAAGAATATAGAACTATTCAGGAAGTAGCCGGACCGTTAATGTTGGTTCAGGGTGTAGAACATGTAACTTACGATGAACTGGGAGAGATTGAATTAGCCAATGGCGAAGTGCGTCGCTGTAAAGTTCTCGAAGTGAATGGCACCGATGCCCTTGTTCAGTTATTTGAAAGTTCAACAGGTATTAACCTTTCAAACAGTAAAGTCCGATTTCTTGGAAGAAGCATGGAACTGGCAGTATCCGAAGATATGCTTGGGCGTGTCTTTGATGGTATGGGTCGTCCTGCAGATGAAGGTCCGGACATCTTACCAGACAAACGTATGGATATTAATGGTCTTCCGATGAATCCGGCAGCCAGAGCTTATCCAAACGAATTTATTCAGACCGGTGTATCTGCCATCGATGGTTTGAATACCTTGGTTCGCGGACAGAAACTTCCGATTTTTTCCGCATCTGGTCTGCCACATGCCCAGCTTGCCGCTCAGATTGCGAGACAGGCTAAGGTTCGTGGAAAAGATGAAAAATTTGCGGTTGTATTTGCTGCAATGGGGATAACCTTTGAAGAATCCAACTTCTTTGTGGATAGTTTTAAAGAAACCGGTGCAATTGACCGAACCGTATTATTTATTAACCTTGCCAATGACCCTGCTGTAGAACGTATTGCCACACCGCGTATGGCACTTACAGCAGCAGAATATCTGGCATTTGAAAAAGACATGCATGTCCTCGTTATTCTGACAGACATTACAAACTATGCCGATGCCCTTCGTGAAATTTCAGCAGCCCGTAAGGAAGTTCCTGGACGTCGAGGATATCCGGGATATATGTATACCGACCTTGCAAGTATGTATGAACGTGCAGGTCGTCAGCGTGGCAAAGAAGGATCCATCACAATGATTCCAATCCTCTCTATGCCGGAAGATGATAAGACTCATCCGATTCCGGACTTAACCGGTTACATTACGGAAGGTCAGATTATTCTAAGTCGTGAACTCTTCCGTAAAGGTGTCAATCCACCGATCGATGTATTGCCTTCCTTATCCCGTCTGAAAGATAAAGGTATCGGTAAAGGAAAGACAAGAGGAGATCATTCCAATACGATGAACCAGTTATTCTCGGCCTATGCCCGTGGTAAAGATGCGAAAGAACTCATGACTATCTTGGGTGAAGCGGCACTTTCAGACATTGACTTGATCTATGCAAAATTTGCAGAAGCCTTTGAAAAAGAATACGTATCTCAAGGCTTTATGACGGATCGAAGTATTGAGGAAACTTTAAATACCGGTTGGAAGCTGCTGTCTATTTTACCTCGAAGTGAGCTGAAACGTATTGACGATGA
>JAFOYH010000134.1 GCA_017391465.1 Lachnospiraceae bacterium
GATCAGCAGCGAATGGATACGGTAAGTGCTTATGGAATGAATGATATCTGTAAGACACCACATATTGACCAGCTTGCAGAAGAAGGGATGAAGTTTAATCATGCCTATACAACATCTGCAATCTGCGCGCCAGCCCGTGCCAGTGTTATGACTGGTTTATATGCGCATAATCATGGTGTTATTGATAACTTTACAGATATTAAAGAAGGCACTCCTTTACTGGGAGAATGTATGCATGATGCGGGTTATTATTGTGGCTTTGCAGGCAAGTGGCATGTATCTCCAAGCAGAGGACCGGAAGAATGTGGATTCGACGAAGGGAAGCCATTTATCGGTTATGCATTCCCTGGAAGCGGTGTATTTCCGAGTTTGATCTTTAATCAGCCGCCAGATAATAAACCGAATTATTACGAAGAATATCTCAAAGAACAGGGATTTGAAGGAATCGATGTTTCGAACGGATTTTTAGGAGATAATCCGGCATTACAGATTCAGGAGATGTTCTGTAAACATGAAGGACCTGTTGAAAGTACGATTGAGTACTTTGTGGCTCACGAAACCAATCGTCTGATTGATGAAGCAAAGGAACAGGATAAACCGTTCTTTATCTGGGCAAATTTCTGGGGACCTCACAGTCCAAGCATTGTTCCTGAACCTTATTATTCAATGTATAATCCGGATGATATTCCGGAACATCCAAGTTATTGTGATGATCTTTTGGATAAGCCATATGGCTATTACCTTAGTGAAAAGATGTGGGGACTTGGCAACTATGGCTGGAAAGGATTTCAGGAGATTGCAGCGAGATATTATGGTCATTGTACAATGATTGATGATATGGTGGGCATGATCGTGGATAAGTTAAAAGCAGAAGGGCTTTATGATGATACCATCATCATTTATACGGCAGACCATGGAGATTGTCTTGGGGCGCACAAACTTATTGAAAAAGGCTGTTTCACATTCGAAGAGATTTATCATATTCCTATGGTTGTTAAAGGCGCTGGAACGAAAGATAATGACAGCTTTGTATTGTTACAGGAAATGATGCCGACGATTTTGGATGTGGCAGGGGTGCAGCCTCCAAAACCTGTGGATGGTGAAAGTATTTTACCTCTTATGATGGGTGAAAAAGAAAGCAATGGACGTACCGAAGTTTATGGTGAATACCATAATCACTTCTATGTAGCAAGACAGCGTATGGTCCGAGATCATGATTATCAGCTCACATTTAATGAAAGTGAACGCGGAGAACTTTATGATCTGAAGAAAGACCCTTATCAGTTACATAATGTTTGCTATGATCCTGCTTATGCAGAGATTAAGAAAAAATATATGGAACTTTTGTCGACACACTTAAAGACAAGCAATGATCCGGCAAATACATGGTTCCAGAGAATTAAAGAATTTTATTAATTTAGGAGACTTGATATGGACAATAAAAAAAGTAATTTTCAGATTCCAAACTGGGGCTGGCTTGTCCTGTCCTTCCTGGCAGCGATGGCTCTGTGGTTTTTCTTATCGGTAAATCCTCAGACGGCACGAAGCTTCCCATTTATTCCTGAAATCATCAAAGCTTTACAGACGGTTATCGAACGCGGCGTTTTGGCAGAAGACTTTATCAGCAGTATGATTTCTGTTGTTCTTGGTTTTGCATTTGGTTTTATTACAGCTGTTCCAATCGCATTTTTAATGGCATGGTATGTACCAGTTCGTAATATTCTGGAACCATGGATTCAGTTTATCCGTAATATTCCACCACTTGCATATGTACCATTGATTGTTATTGCAGCCGGTGTTGGTCGTAAACCACAGGTTATTGTTATCTGGCTTGCCACATTCCTGATCATGACAGTTACCATTTATCAGGGTGTTCGAAACGTTGATGAAACATTGATCAAAGCTGCACGTGTTTTGGGTGCAAAAGATAATGATATTTTTGTAAAGGTTGTCTTCCCTGCAACAACACCTTTCATTTTAACAGCCGTTCGTTTAGGTGTTTCTGTAGCATTAACAACATTGATCGCTGCAGAATCCACAGGTGCGATTGCCGGTATGGGTATGCGTATCCGTTCCTTTGCAAACAGTTTTGAAGTTGCTCCGATGTTATTGTATATTATTTTAATTGGTATTATCGGTATCACTTCTGAAAAGATCATTAAAACATTAGAAAGGAAATTGACAGGATGGCAGGAGAAGAGAGAAGAGTAAAGGTTAAAATCGACCATGTAGAAAAAATCTATGATGGCCGCAAAGGCAAGATGATTGCTTTAAATGGCGTGGATCTGGATATCATGGAGAATGAATTTATCTGTGTTGTTGGTCCATCCGGTTGTGGTAAATCCACTTTATTGAATATTATTGCTGGTCTTTTGGAACCAACTTCAGGTGCTGTTTATGTAGATGGTAAAAAAGTTGAAGGTACGGGTACAGAACGAGGCGTTGTATTCCAGCAGTATGCATTATTCCCATGGTTAACAGTTATGAAAAACGTTATGTTTGGATTAAAGTTAAAGGGAATGAAAGATGAAGAAGCAAAAGAAATCGCCATGAAATACATTAAGATGGTTCAGCTTGAAGATTTCGTTGACAGTTATCCAAAGGAACTTTCCGGTGGTATGAAACAGCGTGTAGCTATTGCCCGTGCTTATGCGGTTCAGCCAGAAGTTCTCCTTATGGACGAACCTTTTGGTGCGTTGGATGCTCAGACACGTACCCAGCTTCAGTCCGAATTGATTACAACATGGCAGGAAGAAAAGAAAACATGTTTCTTCATTACACATGATGTTGAAGAAGCAATTATTCTTGCAACAAAAGTTATTGTCATGAGTGCACGTCCTGGACGTATCAAGACAATTATTGACATTAATTTACCATATCCTCGTACTCAGGAATTGAAGATGAGTAAAGAGTTCCTTGAACTCAAAGCGAAGATCTGGGGCGAAGTTTATCAGGAATATCTGGAAGTTCGTCAGTAACGTGCCATTTAAGGCGTAAGCCTTATGGAATAAATATTTTCATATGGGAGGAAACAAAAATGAAAAAAAGAATTCTTGCTTTAGCATTGTCATTTGCAATGGTATTTGGTCTTGTTGCATGTGGCGGTGGCGCAGAAGAAACAAAAGCTCCAGCTGATACAACAGCTGAAACAGAAGCAGCAGGTGATGCAGCAGAAGAAGAAATCACTCTTAATGTTGCTTACATGCCAAACTACGGCAGCTTATGGGCTGTAACAACAGCTATGGAAAAAGGCTACTTTGCAGAAGAAGGTATTACAGTTAACTTAACATCTTTCCAGGATGGTCCAACAATTATTGCTGCTATGGAATCCGGAAGTATTGATATCGGTTACATCGGCCAGGGTGCTCATAAACTCTGTATCCAGGGTAACGCTAAAATCTTCGCTCTTTCCCACATCTCCAACGGTGATGCTGTGATCGGCGGTCCAGAAGTTAAAACTCTTGAAGATTTAAAAGGTAAAAAAGTTGCTTACTCTTCCGGTACATCCAGTGAAGATATCTTAAAGAACGCTCTTACAAAAGCTGGTTTAACAATGGATGATATCGAAGCAGTTGAAATGGAAGCAGCAAACATCGTAACAGCGATGTTATCCGGTGGTGTTGACGCTTGTGCAACATGGTCTCCAAACAGCTTAAAGATTCTTGAAGAAGGCGAAGATTTAACGCTCCTTTGCGATAACAAAACATTTATCGATACAACAGTTTCTTTAGCAAGCTGGATCGTAACTCCATCTTATGCTGATGAAAATGCAGATAAGATCCTTAAATTCACAAAAGCTCTTTACAAAGCAATGGATTATGCAGCAGATGCTAACTATGAAGAAGTTGCTGAATTTGTAGCAAATGTTACGAAGACAGATTACGACTCCGTATATGCACAGAGAGGCGATGCTGACTGGTTAACAGGTGCTGAAGTTGCAGCAGGTGTAGAAGATGGTACAGTGGCAGCTTACTATCAGTTACAGCAGGATAACTTCATTGCTGCAGAAGCAGTTACAGAAGCTGTTCCTCTTGAAAACTACATCATGTTCGATAACATGACAGAAGCAGCTAAATAATTCGGTTTATAATTGAATATTTACAGATAATAAAAGCCTCCCGGAAGTTCCGGGAGGCCTTTTTTAATTATTATTTAACTATACCATTTATTTCGTTCTTTTAAAATTTCTTTTGTATCATCAAGATTGTCATTCTTATCTTTTGAAATCGTTTCATACCGATGTCCCTTTGATAATCCCCATATGAAAAACGTAATCAACATATAGAGTCCAAAGAACATCCAGGCAATGAGGTCAGATTTCAGCGACTGCATGGATGGAATCAGAAAGATTCCAACGATATAAACTACAGCGAGAAGTGACATGATGATGGTTATCATCTTAAGTTTTCTCAGAGAATCTCTCCTTTAAAAATAATGGAACGAATGGATAAGTCGTCTTTATTTAATAAAATGATACTTGCTTCTTTACCAACTTCAAGGCTTCCGATACGGTCATCAAGTTTGATGGCCTGAGCTGGGTTAAATGTTGAAGCGCGAACAGCATTTTCAAGTGGAATGCCGAATTCAACCGCTTTTCTCATACATCCCATAAGACTTGTTACAGAACCGGCTAATGTTTCCGGATGACCATAGATGGTTGCGCGATTGCCATGAACTTCAATCTCCTGTCCACCAAATGGATAGATACCATCCGGCATACCTGTTGCACGGAGAGAGTCGGAGATGAGAATCATACGTTCCGGACCAAAAAGTCGGAATGTTAAGCGGATCGCACTGCCATGAATATGGATACCGTCACAGATAATCTCAGCTTTCACATGGGGTGTATCAAATGCAGCACCAATGACACCAGGTTCGCGGTGATGGAATGGAGGCATCCCGTTATAAAAATGAGTTGCATGAGATGCTCCGGCAGCATAAGCTGCACTTGCAATATCGTAAGTTGCCACAGTGTGTCCGATGGAAACGGTAATACCATCGTTTACAGCAGCTTTAACGAATTCAATACCGTCTTCTTCTTCCGGAGCAACTGTGACAAGTCGCACACTGCCTTTGGAAGCTTCCTGAAGACGACGAAGCATATCGATATCTGGTTTATGAAGAAAATCTGCATTTTGAGCACCTTTCTTTGCCATAGAAAGGAAAGGTCCTTCTAAGTGAACGCCGACAACTTCTGCACCTGTTGTATCTTTTGCACGATGTGCAGCAGCATTTTCGCATATTTTAGTCAACTGATCTTCACCAAGAGTCATACCTGCGGGACAGATATAGGTGACACCCTGGGATAATTCGAAATCAGCAATTTTTTGCAATCCTTCCGGTGTGGCATCGCTGAAATCTTCACCGACGGCACCGTGAAAATGAACATCAACAAGACCTGGAATAACGTAGCAGTCTTTCGCATCCACCACAATGCCGTCATCACTTGTTTCAGAGATGAACTTGCCTTTAGTATTAAGATCGCGTTCTACAAAACCATTCTCCAAATCAAAAACATGTCCATGAATTATTTGCATACAGTTCCTCCTGCTTCAAGAAACTTGCTAAGAGCAGCTTCGTCACATACAACAACAACATCCGGATGAAGCTGTAAAATGGATGCCGGACATTCTGGTGTGATTGGACCGGAGAATGCGTTATAAATTGCATCTGCTTTAGCTTCACCATTCGCAATAAGGAGAACACGACGTGCTGCCATGATACATCCCATACCCATAGTCAGGGCCTGACGAGGAACGTCATCTGCACTTGCAAAGAAACGTTTATTCGCATCGATTGTACTTTCTGTAAGATGAACAACATGTGTTGCTTTTGTATAGACACTGTCTGGTTCATTGAAACCGATGTGACCGTTGTTTCCAAGACCAAGGAGCTGAAGATCAGCAAAACCATAGGATTCTACAAGAGCATCATAACGAGCACATTCAGCGTCAGCATCTTCTGCAAGACCATCTGGAACGTTTGTATTTTCCATAACGATATCTACATGATTGAAAAGATTATCGTTCATAAAGTAACGGTAGCTTTGATCATGAGTTCCGGCAAGACCTTTATATTCGTCGAGGTTTACAGTTTTTACATCTTTAAAACTAATATCACCGGCATTACACATGTCGATTAAACATTTATATGTTCCAATAGGTGTAGAGCCTGTTGCAAGACCAAGAACACAGTCTGGTTTTTTGATGATTTCTGCTGCAATGACATTCGCAGCACGGCGGCTCATAGCTTCATAGTCTTTTTCAAGATAAATTCTAATCATAGTTTAATGTCTCCTTTAAATTAAGATAATTATTTGGCAAGTTCTGGTAAGCTTGCACATGCAATCGACTGACCAACACGACGGAAGTATTCATCCGGTAATGTTAATTCAAATTTATCAGCCACTTCTGGATATTCATCCTGAAGAACATGTTTACATGTTTCAATTAAAAGATCGCCACCCTTGCCGCTCATAACACGGCCAAGGAGAAGGACATAACGGAATCCGTATGTCTGATAATAGTAAGCTAACGTATGACCTAAATAGCAGCCGATGGATTCGTAAATCTTGGCAGCACGAGGATCGTCTTCTGCCATAAGAGCCTGAACAGCTTTTAATTTCTGTGCTGGAGGATCTTCTGGATTCAGTTCAATACCTGCATAAGGTGCAAGTTTGATGACACCATCCTGACAGAAATATTTTACGCCGCATCCGATATCGCCAGACCATTCATCGATCATCGCATCCGGATTGGCATCGACTGGAACGAAAGCAAGTTCATTGAGCCAGCCTTTGACATGACCTTCACCGTCAACAAAACCAACAGCTTCACTTGTTCCCATGGCAATACCCAACACATTATTATCTTTTAAACTCATCGTTCCTGCGAGAGCAGAAACGTCGCCATCGTTAGCTACAGCGTATGGGATATCACCAAATGTATCTTTAACCGCACGGATGTAAATGTCTTTAACCTTTTCTTCGTAGAGATCTTTTGGAACTTTTAAGAAAAGAGAAGCACTCATTGTACGGTTGTTGATGAAAATACCTGCGGAAGAAATACCAACGGCATCGACTCTTGGCATATGAGCAGCTGCAGCTTTAAATGCAGATACAATGCCGTCATAGTGGTACTGAGGGTCTTCAGTAACTTTTGGATACCATACAACTTCTTCGGAGAAAACAGTTTCACCGTCGATGACAGCTGAAACTTTACGGTCGGAACCGCCGGCATCAAATCCGATACGGCAGCCGTCAAGATGACCGCCCATGGAGATTGGAGCATCTTTTTCTTCAGGGACATTATCTGTGTAAATAACTTCAAATGGATGTTCAAAGATGTTTGCCATGAAGTCCCAGTCAAATTCACGGGCACCGCCTTTGCAGTAAACACCGCAAAGATAATCATAAATTGATTTATCATTCACAAAAATACGGAAACCGCCCTTCAACCAGAGCATAGTTTTTACAATACGGTCAATATAATAGGTATCTGCTTCTGCCATCTCAGGTGTTCCATGGATCTTTGTGTGGTATACTGCCATTTGACCATCGGCACGTTCAACAGCGAGAGAAACAGGTTTTGCTGCATTTTTTAAAAATGCATTATTAAATTTTAAGAGCGGTGTAAATTCAGGATCCAAAACAGGAACATTCTTTACATCTACAGAAATTCCATAACGTATCATAGTCAAGTCCTCCTAAAATAAAATAATCATGGTTTGTCCTATATAGACATACCAATAAATAATACTATTTTATCATAGGCGTTTTTTTCTGTCACTTAAATTTTTTTCTGTCACTTAAAATATAAATCTTAAAATTACAAAGATTGTTCGAATGTTTATGGAGTTTGATCGTCCGGTTGGATGTGGGTTGGTTTTTTTTACAACAAGTGGTATAATAAAATTATCCCAGTATTATTATATT
>JAFOYH010000123.1 GCA_017391465.1 Lachnospiraceae bacterium
GGAACAGGGTAAACTCCTGGGCCTGTCACATCTACCCATATTCCTTCTTCCAGACATTCTTCTCCCGGAAGTATCTTCCGAATGACAACCCCCTCATAGGTTCGAATGGCCTGGAGCTGATATGGCAAGGAGCAGCGTCGACCAACCGTTTTTCCAAAAAGACCTCGCACCATCTCAATGTGTTCTTTATCCACATCTTTCAGCTTCCCTGCAGCAACGTAAAAGGCACGTCGCAGAACCTCTCTTTGTATCACCACATGAAGCTCCGCAAAGGACGCCCCATGTATGGCACACGTCGGCTGATCCCCAACCGTCACACAAGCATCGAAAGCCCGCTCGCCCTGTCTGTCCAGATAGTCCGAAACATCACTGAGCAGCCCCGCCATCTCCTGTATATGTTGTCCAGCCGCCAAATTAATATGCTCTTCCACATATGGAATAATCTGATGTCGAATCCTATTACGCGTATAGACATCCGTCAGATTTGTTTCATCCGTCCGCCATAAAATCTCTTTTTCCTGTAAATAGGCCTCTATATCCGCTCGGGTTGCGCAAAGCAACGGTCTTATAATATTATCTCTCACTGGTGGAATTCCCGTCAAACCTTTGAGTCCGGTTCCTCGAAACATATTGAACAATACAGTTTCACAGCTATCTTCCCTCTGATGGGCGACCGCAATACGCTCAGCCCCCACTTCTTTACGGACTTTCTCGAAGCATTGATATCTATAAAAACGTCCTGCCTCTTCTTCCGACATACCTTCTTTTCTGGCAAAGCGTTTTAAATCCACATGAAAACTGTAACATGGAATCTCGTGATTTCGACAAAAGTTTTCCACATAAGCCTGGTCCGCATCGGCTGCTTTTCCACGAATCCCGTGATTCACGTGGACCACCGCCAATGAAATATGAAAATATTCTGCAATCTCAGATAATATGGATAACAATCCCATAGAATCGGCACCACCGGACACGCCGACAACGATCTTCTGTCCATTTTCTACCATATGATGCTCCTGCATATACTCACTGACTCTTTCAACCAGACAATTCATTCCATACGCTCCTTTTCTATATTCAGTCACAACCATCATAGCACAGATGTCGATTTCTTACAAACCATGCATACCAGTACAGTCATGTCATCCTGCTGCACCATTGATGGCAGATTTAATGCTTCATTTAATATCTCTGCTGCCATTACATTTGGATTCACCACATCCATCTGGGACAACAGATCACACAATGTTTCATTTCCATGGGGAAAACAGTTCACAACACCATCCGTCATCATAATAATCATATCCCCATCAAATACATTACGACTCACACTTTCACAGTCCATCTCCGGAAATACCCCCATCGGCAATGAACCGGAAGTCACACACTCGACCTTACGTCCTCTTTTTATAAACGTAGAAGACGCACCAATTTTTATAAACTCGCAAATCCCGCTGTAAAGATCAATGACACTCAAATCCATGGAGGAAAATAACCGCTTATCCTCCTGAAACATCAGCACCGAATTTAACATTCGCAAAGCCGAACGCCGTCCAAATCCCGTATCGACCATCTGCTCCAGCAAATCAATCATAAACTCACTGTCTTTCTTTGCAGCCTCACCGCTTCCCATACCATCCGATAAGGACATAAGAACTTGTCCCGAATCAGGATAAAGAAAAGCAAAACTATCGCCACTGACATTCTCACCACTTTTTGTCTTCCGTGCAACTCCCTGTACCACCTGATACCGCGCATCTTCAATCAGTTCAAAAATGTCATATCGACGCGACAAATTCGGGACTGTCCCCTTTTCCGGTATAAATTGCTGACCAGACGCTTCACTAACCCACTTTGCCAGCTGATTCACTGAAATACATTTTCTTTTTCGCGCTCTGGCCATAAGATAAATTTTCTGCCTGCGTCCCATTCTTCCTTCATGGGATATCGTTATCTTTTTTATTTTGACTGGATACTTGTCCATTCTTTGCATCAATCGATCCGAAAGTTTTTTTCGGTCGCTTTTTCGTTCCGATAATTCCAATGACAAGTCATCCATAATTTCTGCAATCTCTCCAATCTGTCCGGCATAGGCCAGACGATTTTCATGAAATCGATTCCTCCAGCTCACATTGGCACCCGCCGCCTGCATGACCCGATTGGTTTCATCAAGAAAATGATCCATATGAATACATCGATGCCGAAATTCTGCCGGCACTTGACTTTTTTCAACCCGTCCCTGTTCGGAACACAAAGCTAATAAATTATATGCTGAATGGCAAGTATCATAGTACGCATTTTCCCAACAGTGTGTACGCCTGCCACAATCCGCACACATTTTCTCCGTAATCTCTGAAAAGGCCTGTGCTTTATCATCTTCGGAAAGCTCAATGCGCTCCCACGGTTCTTGTCCCATCATATGAGAAAGTTTTCGAAAAGATGCCGCCATATCTCCCAGACGATATCTTAAAAATTCGTTTTCGCTGTCATCTGAATTTTTTTCTCCACCTTCTTCAATCAGCGGTCGATCCACCTTTTTTAAAAAGGCGTTCATCATCGCGTAAAACACCATATATCCAGCGGCTCCAAAAACAGCCTCAAGTCCGCCAAGACGAAGCTGCCTTCCAAACATCTGAAAATCAAGACCCTCTCTTGCTAGTCCATAACCAATATCTGCGGATAAAATCAAAAGGCTTAGCATCAGTAGCATCTTATGCTGGCTGATCCAAGCCTTTTTCCATTCCAGTATATACGTTATGAGCATCACACCGATCAGTATGCCCAAATACTTTAGTAACATCGTCTGCGGTACCTCTACGGCCATCCCAATCAGGGCAACCACTGGCAACAGAGGACGATGCTCCGGCCACATATAAGCAGCGGCAAAATATGCCAGACCCAATGGATTCATCGTATGACCCAGGGGCTGTTGCATAAAACCGCAAAGCAGTATGACCATCCATTGACGCAAATGGAGCTGCCTCATTCTGATCCCTCCCACACATGTCTGTCCTCTCGGACACTAACATCCTATGTCGACCGAACCATCATGTTGCACACATTCCATCGACCGATTTTTCCATCGGCTTATTCACTCTTCTTAAAAATAATATCATTTGAACCTGCAAGCCCCAGCTTTTCACGTGCCAGCTCTTTATAATATTCTTCTGATGTCATATATTCTTCTTTATCTTCCAAGGCCGCTTTACGCTCATTCTGTTCATCAATCTGTTCTTGAAGTGACTCCGCCACTGCCTGATCCGCTGTCAATCGTTCGTGCAGCTGAACACTGTTATACATAAGAACAATACAAAAAATAAAAACAACACAGGCGATTATCGCCATACCGCTGCGGTTGCTTCTTCTTCGACGTTTTCTTGCTTTTCCTGTCATATATCTTCACCTATAATCCCGATTATTTACAATCATTTCATATTTATGGTACTTATTTTACCTGTTTCCCCAAAATATTGCAATGTTTATCCCGAGATTTTGTATTTATTTTCCGAAGAAGACGACGAATGCTTAAAACCAGTATTTTTACCGGCTTTAAAAGCATACATAAAAATGCTACATATACAGGACTGATCGTCTTATAATAAAACAAATGTCCTGTCATCAGACCAATGATAATATAGCTTCGTATTTCACCACGATGATACGTAAACAAGAGATAAAATAAGGCGACCGTCATAAACAGCCAATATAATAGATCTTCCAGATTCACGAACCGTTTCGAATGATGGATAAGGTTCCGAAACACCCTGAAGCCATCATAAACCCAACACGTCCACATGCCCCAAAGAAAAGAAAGAAAAAGAAAATAAAACTGCCTTTGTACTTCTGCACTCATTGTTTAACGAAACCATCGGCCAAGGCCTTTTTCTGTATGCCCCATGTTTTTTTGTCCCGTCGAATATACCATACTGTCCACATGTCCATCGATATGAACTTCTCCCTTTTCCAAAGACAAATGATTCACATGAAGATCTTCACCCCGAACCATGAGCAGTCCATCTTCTGTATTCATAACAATTTCATTTGTGTCGAAAGATATGACATCCATCACACCCGTCGTCTGGAGATTTCCCCGATTGAACAACACCAGCTTATGATTTTTTACGCCCAGCCGTTCATCCATAAAAAAAGCCTCCCTATATATTCAGATTAAACAAAGTTAATCTAAATATATGGAAAGGCTCTCCTGAATATTCAACTTATAAATATCTAAATAACTCTTTGGCTTCTTCCTTACGTACAGTCTCAGCCACATCGAGAACTTCAACCTTTACATTTCGGGTACCAAAACCAATCTCTATCATATCGCCCGCTTTCACTGCGGTTCCGGCTTTTGCAACTTTTCCATTAATGGAAACACGTCCTGCATCACATGCCTCATTGGCAACCGTACGACGCTTGATCAAACGAGAAACTTTTAAAAACTTATCTAAACGCATTGGATTATTTTACGTTTACAAGGTCTTTTAAAGCTTTACCAGCTTTGAATTTTGGAGTCTTGGAAGCTGCGATCTGCATAACTTCACCTGTCTGAGGGTTTCTTCCGGCTCTTTCAGGTCTTTCGCTTAACTCAAATGTACCAAAACCAACCATCTGTACTTTTTCACCTTTTTTAAGTTCTTCACCAACGATATCTACAAATGCTTTTAAAGCTTTTTCTGCATCTTTTTTGGATAATTCTGCCTGTTCAGCGATAGCTGCGATTAATTCTGTTTTATTCATTTTATCTTCCTCCTAAATATCCATCTCTTAACATTCAAATCTATTTATAAACTTTTCCTCTTGATTTGTCAAGGCATTTTGTTGCCCGAACACCTTTTTTATGATATATTTGTCCCATGGAATTCAAAGGAACAAAGGGGTAATTATTATGAATAAAAAAACATTGTATTTGGAATGCTATTCCGGTATTAGCGGCGATATGACAGTTGCTTCCCTGCTTGATCTGGGCGTTGATCATGACCTTTTATTAAACGCCTTAAACAGCCTGAATCTTGAAGGTTATGAAATTCAGATTTCACGTGTACTCAAAGCAGGTATCGACGCCTGTGACTTTAACGTTATTTTAGATAAGTCCCATGAAAACCATGACCATGATATGAAATATCTCCATGGTCATCCACATCATGACCACAATCACCATCATGACCACGATCACCATCATGACCACGATCACCATCATGACCACGATCACCATCATGACCACGATCATCACCATCCACATGAGCATCGCAATCTCGAAAATATCCAGGCAATCATCAACAGCAGCGGTATTTCCCATCGTGCAAAGCATATTGCCCTTAAGATCTTTCAGGTGATTGCCGAAGCCGAATGCAAGGCACATAATAAACCATTAGATGAAGTCCATTTCCACGAAGTTGGAGCTGTCGATTCCATCGTAGATATTGTTGCCATCGCTGTGTGTCTGGATGCTTTAGATATTGAAGAAGTCATTGTTTCTGAGCTTTACGAAGGTCAGGGAACGGTTCGTTGTCAGCATGGTATTTTACCAATTCCTGTACCTGCCGTTGCCAATATTGTATCTGCTTATGGTCTTCCACTGCATATCATGGATATTCAGGGTGAATTTGTTACACCAACCGGTGCAGCCATTGTTGCAGCCATTTGCACAGGTCATAAATTACCAAAACATTTTCGTCTGTTAAAGACAGGTATCGGTGCAGGAAAACGCAATTATGAAAAAGCAAGCATTTTACGCGCCATGTTAATCGAGGATCTGGATAAAGTTTCTGACAAGACACCGATCGAAAAACAGTCTATACCTGTTTCTTCTGGTTTTGAACTGACACTTCACAAAGAACAGCACCTTGCAGAGATTAAAACCAAATCCACAGAAATTGACTTTGCCAAACGCGAACTTGACCTCGAACCAATCTGGAAAATCGAAACCAATCTGGATGATTGTACTGGCGAAGTCATCGCTTATACCTTCAATCAGTTATTTGAAGCAGGGGCTCAGGATGTTTATACAACACCAATCTACATGAAGAAAAACCGTCCGGCAACCATGCTGACTGTTTTATGCCGCGAATCCCTGATTTCTAAAATGGAAGATGTTTTATTCACACATACGACAACTATCGGTGTTCGAAAATATCCAGTGGAACGCACCATCCTTCCACGTCAGATTCGTACCATCGATACACCTTGGGGCAAAGCTAAAATTAAATACGCAACATGGAAGAATCATATTTATGCTTACCCTGAAAATGATGATGTTGCTGCAATCGCTACCAAGCAGAACTTAAGCTATCCAGAAGTTTATGCTGTTGTGAAAACTTTGGCTTATGAAGCCATTCATGCCGATGCATTCACAGAACGCAAAACTCTTCCAGAAGAATAAATTTTCCATTGCCAACTTTTTACAAGGAGGTTGACACTATGAAACGACTCGTCGATTATTTTATTCCCCATGTCCATGAGGGAATTTGTATGGCCTTTTCCGGCGGCGTAGACAGTAGTGTTTTACTTGCTGCCGCTTGCAAGGCCGT
>JAFOYH010000095.1 GCA_017391465.1 Lachnospiraceae bacterium
CTGTCAATCTGTGGAAGAATTAAAGAAAAATTATGAAGAAGGCGATATTGTTGTAACGTTCGATACAAACAATTTTATGCTTGACCAGTTAAAGACATCAACAGGTATTGTCATCGAAAATTGTAGTCTTGATGCACATGCGGTTACAGTTGGTTTAAGTTTGGATATACCAGTGCTTAAGAATGTAAGAAATGCAACAAATCTTTTAAAAACAGGTGTTTTTGTTACATTAGATTGTGAAAACGGTGTTATTGTAGCAGATAAATAGTATTTGGAGTCATGTACAATAGAAAAAGCATGTTTCATTGATGAATAAAAATCTTTGAAACATGCTTTTTTAGTTGAATTAATGATTTATACACTCAAATAAATATTAGTAGTTTGTAGCTCTCAACTGGAAGTGATCACGTGGATGCGCACATACCGGACACATTTCCGGAGCATTAGGTCCAATGTGGATATGTCCACAGTTGGAGCATTCCCAGATGGCATCGCCTTCACGGGAGAATACAAGACCGCCTTCAATATTGCTAAGGAGTTTGCGATAACGTTCTTCGTGTTCTTTTTCAATTTTGCCAACACCTTCAAACAAGAATGCGATATGATCAAATCCTTCTTCTTTGGCAACTTTAGCAAATTCTGCATACATATCTGTCCATTCATAATTTTCGCCTTCAGCAGCATGAAGAAGATTTTCTTCGGTTGTTCCAATGCCGCCTAATAATTTAAACCAGATTTTTGCATGTTCTTTTTCATTCTTAGCGGTTTCTTCAAAAAGTTTGGAAATCTGTACATAACCATCTTTTTTTGCTTTGGAAGCATAATAGAGATATTTTGTATGAGCCTGAGATTCGCCGGCAAATGCTGCCCATAAGTTCGCTTCTGTTCTTGATCCTTTTAATTCCATAGTTATAACCTCCTAAAAACATGATTTAATATTGGTTTTAACGGCCTTCGAGAATCTCCTGGATGAGTACGCGTTCATCCATTGGATACTTAATGCCTTTGATTTCCTGATAATCTTCGTGACCTTTACCGGCAAGAATGATAACATCACCTTCTTCGGCATTGTCGATGCAGTATTTAATCGCTTCTTTTCGGTCTGGAATGGTCACATATTTGCCAGTGCCGCGTTTAACACCGGTAATAATATCTTTGATAATATCCATAGGTTCTTCAAAACGAGGGTTATCCGATGTGACAACAGTTAAATCGGACAGATGTGAGGATACATCGCCCATCTCATAGCGTCTGTGCGGATCTCGGTTACCGCCGCAACCAAACAAAGTGACAAGGCGTTTTGGATGGTATTCTCTTAAAGAATTCAAGAGGCTTTCCAAGGCCATGGCGTTGTGTGCGTAATCGATCATTAAAGTGAATTTCGGTGATACCGGAATGATTTCAAGACGACCTTTGACACGAACATCAGTCAGAGCCTTTAAAATATTTTCTTCTGGAACATCAAAATTGTGACAGATTGCGATGGCTGTCAGTGAGTTATAAACACTGAAACGACCAGGAACATCAATTTCTACGTCCATGTTCATGCGGCCAGCAAGTTTATATGTGACACCAAGGACACCTGGCTTCTGAAGTAACTGGATATCTTTGGCACAAAAATCTGCATTTTCAGACATACCAAATGTTTGGAGATCGCATGTATGATCTTTAGTGATACGATTCACATATTCATCATCGATATTGACAATACCGTGACGACATTTCTGGAACAACAAAGATTTGCAGTAAATGTAATCATCCAAATCTTTATGCTCATTTGGTCCAATATGATCTGGACCAAGGTTGGTGAAAATACCATAGTCAAAGGTAAAACCGTCCACACGATGCATCATGAGACCTTGAGAAGAAACTTCCATAACAACACATTGACATCCGGCATTGACCATATCACGGAAATATTGTTGTACAAGGTAAGATTCTGGTGTTGTGTTGTTGGCCTTAATGACCTTTTTGCCAATGATGGTTTCAATGGTGCCAATTAATCCGGTTTTAAATCCCGAATTTTCTAAAATGGAACGAACCATATAGGTTGTTGTTGTTTTGCCTTTGGTTCCTGTAATACCAATAGTCTTTAATTCTTCTGCAGGGTATCCAAAGTAAGCTGCAGACATGTAGGCTAAAGCGATACGCGTATTATTTACGCGAATCACAGTGACATATTCCGGTGCTGTGACATCTTTTTCTACGATGACTGCCTTAACACCATGTTTTATTACATCTGGAATAAATTTATGACCATCCATGACTGCGCCGCTGATGCAGACAAAAACACCATCCGGACAGGCATTACGGGAGTCATACAGCAAATGAGAAATAGGAATATCAACGGAACCCTGGACACATTCGTATTCCATACGTTCAAGTAACTTTGATAATTTCATATAGAATTCCTTTCAATTTAAGATGAAAAACCCAATATGCGGATTTCAGAAATAAATTAACTTATGATTAAAGTTGAATTTCGCCTGAGAAAACTTCGGTTGCAGGACCTGTCATGAAGATATGATTTGTTTTACGATCATATTGAATCAACAGATCACCGCCAACCAGATGAACAAGAACTTCATCTTCGGTTTTTCCATTGAGGATACAGGCCATGGCTGTTGCACAGGCACCTGTTCCACAGGCAAAGGTTTCGCCGGAACCACGTTCCCATACACGCATATCTACGGTTTTACGATCAATCACATGGACAAACTCGGTATTGACCTGTTCTGGAAAAATCGGGTGTTTTTCAAAAGCCGGTCCGATTTTCTCAAGGTTCAGTGATTTTGTATCGTCGACAAAGACAACGGCATGAGGATTTCCCATAGAGATGCAGGTTATATTCCAGATGGATCCTTCAACCTCTACAGGTTCATTAATGATTGTATCGCCTGAAAGATTCACAGGTATGTCTGCTGGTGTGAGAATCGGTTCTCCCATATCAACTTTCACTGTTTCTACTTTTCCGTCTTTAATATTTAAATCCAGATACTTGATACCGCCGAGAGTTTCAAGAGAAATCCGGGTTTTATCGGTTAATTGATGATCGTAAACATATTTTGCAATACAGCGTACCCCGTTACCACACATCTTTCCCTCAGAACCATCCAGATTATACATCGCCATGCGAAAATCTGCGATTTCGGAAGGACAAATGAGGATCATTCCATCGGAGCCAATGCCAAAATGACGGTCGCTGACAAAACGGGCAACTTCGGATGGATTTTCAATCGTTTCTTCAAAACAGTTGACATAAACATAATCGTTGCCACATCCGTGCATTTTTGTAAATTTCATAGGACACCTCCAAATATGTTGTTACTATTTTATTTTACTATGATTTTTTTATCAATTCAATGAAATATAAAAATTTAATACTTTGATTGAAAAAAATAAGGATGACATTTATAATGAAAAATAATATCGCATATCGGAGGAGAAAAGTATGAACATTCAACGATTATTTGAAAGTAAAAAAGTGGTTTATTCACTTGAAGTATTTCCGCCTAAAAAAACCACATCCATAGATACGATTTATAATACATTGTATGGCCTCCGTGGGTTAAAACCGGATTTTATCAGTGTGACTTATGGTGCCGGCGGTTCAGATACGCAGAAGAATAAAACCTGTGAGATAGCGTCATTGATTAAAAGTGAATATCAGATTGAACCAGTCAGTCATTTGACATGTGCAGGTTCGACAAAACAGGACATTATTGATTTTTTGGATCGATTAAAAGCAGAAAATGTACATAATATTCTGGCCCTTCGAGGAGATATCACCCCGGAAAATGGAGTGATTGATTTTGAACATGCCAGTGATCTTGCAGCATTCATTAAAAAATATGATGACAGTTTTAATATTTCCGGAGCCTGTTATCCAGAGGGGCATTGTGATGCGTCCAGTATTGATGAAGATATTGAGAATCTGAAAAAGAAGGTGGATGCAGGTGTGACCCATCTGGTGACTCAGCTTTTCTTTGATAACAATAATTTCTATACATTTATGGATAAAGTAGAAAAGGCTGGTATCCGTGTACCGATTGAAGCGGGTATTATGCCGGTGATTAATAAAGCACAGATTGAACGTACAGTTTCTATGTGTGGTGCAAGTTTTCCTGTAAAATTTTCAAAAATGGTCAATAAATATGCCAATGATCCGATAGCTTTAAAAGATGCGGGAATTGCTTTTGCGACAGAACAGATTATTGATCTGATTAATAATGATGTCCGTGGAATTCATTTATATACAATGAATAACGTAGATACTGCAACACGTATTACCAATAGTATTTCGAATATTCTTACGAGCTGTAATAAATAATGATAATGGATAGATTAGATCAGAGAGAAATTTTAAGATATCTCGGATATAAAGATACAGGTATAACGCCACAGATCCAGAAGTTGATCGATCGTTGTGAAAAAGATGCACTGAAAATCATCGAACCTAAATATATGTATGAGCGATTTAATATATGTCATGAACCGGAGGGTATTCATGTAGATGGAACAGATTTGATTTTGAAAGGACAGGATATTGCTGCTCACTTAAATGGCTGCAAAGAAATTGTTCTTATGGGCGTAACAGCAGGCATGGTACTGGATCGATGGATTCGAAGATATATGATATCGGAGCCGGATGCCGGCGTTGTACTTGATAGCTGCGGTATTCAGGCCGTAGAGCAAGTTGCAGATTATGTCGAAAAAGAGATTGAAGAAAGGGTTTTGTCGGAAGGATATCATCTGACATGGCGATTTAGTCCGGGATATGGGGATTTCCCATTGGAAACCCAGAGAGAATTGGTTCGGGTTTTGGATCTTCCAAGACGTATTGGTGTTTCACTTACAGAAAATTGTCTAATGGTTCCGAGTAAGTCGGTGACAGCCGTTCTTGGGATTTATGATCCGGATATTTATTTAAAGGATGAATCGAATATAAGTGCTTTGAAAAGTGAACGAAAAAACAATTCATGTGATTTCTGTAATAACAAAGACAGATGTTTATTCAGAAAGAGAGGAACACGATGTTAAATATTGTGGATAAAGTTATATTTTTAGATGGTGGAATGGGGACAATGCTCCAGAAAGCAGGCGTTCCTATGGGAAAGGTACCGGAGGCGTTAAATATAACCCATGCAGATGCGGTTATGGATATTCATCGTCAGTATATTGAAGCTGGATCTGATGTGATTTATGCGAATACCTTTAGTGCGAATCGATATAAGGTGGGATACAGTACATATTCCGTTGAAGAATTGGTGACCGCAGGTGTTTACAACGCAAAAAAAGCAGCAGCAGCTTTTGATAAAAAAGTTTATGTGGCACTGGATGTTGGTCCGATTGGTGAATTGATGGAGCCAAATGGTAACTTAAAGTTTGAAGACGCCTATGATATGTTTAAAGAAATGATGGTTGCTGGAGAAAAGGCAGGGGCAGATTTGATTGTGATTGAAACAAGTACAGATCTTCTGGAGATGAAGGCAGCGGTTTTGGCGGCTAAAGAAAATACATCCCTTCCTGTCTGTTCGACGATGACTTTTGAAAAGAATGGTCGTACATTTACAGGAGTCACTGTGGAAGCAGCAACATTGACATTAACCGGTCTTGGCGTGGATGCCCTTGGTATTAATTGTTCTTTAGGTCCGGATGATATTTATCCGTTAGCAAAAAAAATGACGGAGTGGACATATTTGCCAATCATGATTAAGGCTAATGCAGGCCTTCCAAATTTGAACTCGGGTGGCTATGATATAAATGCGAAGCAATTTGCCCATCAGATGGAAAAATTTATGGATCTTGGCGTTAATGCCATTGGCGGATGCTGCGGAACAACACCGGAATATATCTATGAGATGAAACAGATGGTGGAACGTCGTCATCTGGAAGGAAAGTCAGTAAATCGACCGGAGTATGTGCATCGTGCAGCAGTGTGCAGCAGTACTCAGGTTGTGGAGATTGATGGTGTTCGAATCATTGGGGAACGTATTAATCCAACTGGTAAAAAGTTATTTAAAGAAGCACTTTTAAATCATAATATGGGTTATATTTTGGCTCAGGGCATTGCACAGGTGGAAGCAGGCGCACATATTTTGGATGTGAATGTGGGTCTGCCTAAAATAGATGAAGTCGGACTTATGGTGGAAGTCATTAAAGAACTTCAGGGGATTTTAGATGTTCCGCTTCAGATTGATTCGTCGAATCCGATGGCTATTGAGGCAGGGCTTCGTATTTATAATGGAAAGCCTATCGTAAATTCGGTGAATGGTGAAGATGAAGTTCTTGAAAAGATTCTTCCATTGGTAAAAAAATATGGTGCGACTGTGGTTGGATTGACTTTGGATGAAAATGGTATACCATTAACTGCAGA
>JAFOYH010000120.1 GCA_017391465.1 Lachnospiraceae bacterium
GATGCAGATGAAAATGTGAACTTTGAGATCATTTATCTGGATTAATTAAAAAAATTTGTCTAAAACGCCAAAAATACATCAATGAATTTGTCGAAATTCTTGACATTAGCATAAAAAAATTATATAATGAGAACTAATTATGCGTGGTATTTGAGTTAAATTCCGGTAACCCGCTGAGCGGAACAGGTTATTTAGCTCTTTTTTCAATTAGGGGAGAGTCTTATTGGATGAATGGAATACCATAGCTTGAGAAGAAGGAGTGAAATCATGTTAAAGTACATCGTGAAACGTCTCGCTATGGCGGCTGTTACGATTTTTGTTGTAGCCACATTGACATTTTTCGTTATGAACCTGGTACCAGGCGGGCCATTTATGTCAGAAAAAGCTATTTCGCCACAGGCTCAGGCAGCCTTGGAAGCGAAATATGGCTTGGACAAACCATTGTTCGAACAGTATAAAACCTACATTACAGATGCTCTCCACGGAGATTTGGGAGACAGCTTAAAACAGCGTGGACGTTCTGTATCATCTATTATTGCAACAAAATTCCCTGTGTCTGCCAGATTGGGCGGTGTAGCAGTATTGACTGCACTTCTGATCGGTATTCCATTGGGATGTATTTCGGCACTGAATCGAGGTAAGGTACTGGATAATACGATTATTGTCATAGCGACATGCGGTATTGCCGTGCCGAGTTTTGTAGTATGTACCTTATTGTTATATCTTTTTGGTGTATACTTAAAAGTATTGCCAACTTTTGGGCTAAGCTCGCCGGCGCATTACGTCATGCCGGTCATTGCACTTGCGTTCTATCCGACGGCATACATTACACGTTTGATGAGATCTTCTATGCTCGATGTATTGGGTCAGGATTATATTCGTACAGCGAAAGCAAAAGGTCTTTCTCAGGTTGTACAGTTATTTAAACATGCGTTAAGAAACGCAATTTTGCCTGTTATTACTTATGTAGGTCCAATGTTGGCTTACACAGTAAGTGGTAGTTTCATTGTAGAAAAGATTTTCACAATCCCGGGTCTTGGCGGAGAGTTTATCGGTTCCATCACAGCCCGTGACTACACAATCATTATGGGTACTACCATTTTCCTTGCAACTTTAATGGTTATCATCAACGTTATCGTGGATATCGTCTATACACTTGTCGATCCTCGTATTAAGTTGAAATAGAAAGGAGAAAATAAAATGACGAAAAATCCATTGAGTTTTCAGTTGGACTTGACTGAGGAAGATTTTCTCCCTGCAAGTAACGAAGAGAAACAAAGTCTTGTCGTGATGAGAGACAGCGTAAGCTTCTGGAAAGATGGTTTACGTCGATTATTAAAGAATAAGATCGCTATGGTAAGTGCGTTCGTTATTTTAGTTATTATGATCTTCTCATTTATTGTACCAGGCTTTTATCCATATACTTATTCACAGCAGATCAAAGGTTCTGAGAGTTTAGCTCCAATGGAATACTCTGAAAAAGAACTTGAGAGAATTGAAAATGGAGAAGATGTTTTCCCTCATATTATGGGAACAGATAAGCTTGGTCGTGACTATGCGATCCGTGTTATGATGGGAAGCCGTGTTTCTATTACAGTTGGTCTTGTAGCCGCTGTGATTATTCTTGTTATCGGTGCTACATTCGGATCCGTTGCAGCCTTCCTTGGCGGCTGGATCGACCTTTTGATGATGCGTCTTGTAGACATCATTTATACAGTACCTGATATCCTGCTGATCGTATTGTTATCCGTGTCTATCAAAGAACCTCTTGCTCTTTTGGCTGAAAAACCAATGTTCAAGTGGATTCAGGTTGTCGGACCAAACATGATCAGTATCTTTATCGTATTTGCTCTTCTTTACTGGGTAGGTATGGCACGTATGGTACGAAGCCAGATCCTTGTATTAAAAGAAAGTGAATACGTAACAGCAGCAAAAGCACTCGGTGCAAAAACAGGCCATATTATCAGAAAACATTTGTTAACAAACTGTATCGGAACTCTGATCGTTATGACAACACTTCAGATTCCATCTTCCATCTTCACAGAAAGTTTCTTATCTTTCCTTGGTCTTGGTGTTGCAGTGCCAATGCCATCTTTAGGATCTTTAGCTGGGGATGCGATCAACGGTTTAAATACTTACCCACATTTGTTATTTATTCCTTCTATTTTGATCAGTTTGATTATCTTAAGCTTTAACTTATTTGGTGATGGTCTTCGTGATGCATTTGACCCTAAATTAAAGAATTAATCGAGAAAGGGAGGACACGTACACATGAGTGAATATTTATTGGAAATAAAAGATGAACGTCTCTCTTTCTTTACTCCTGCAGGTGAAGTTAAAGCCTTAAACGGAGTTTCGATTCACATGAAAGAAGGAGAAGTTCTTGGTATTGTAGGCGAGAGTGGATCCGGTAAATCTGTTACAGCATATAGCTTGATGGGTCTTACAGCATATCCTGGTAAACTCATCGGCGGAACATTGGATTTCAACGGACACCGTATCAACGACATGACAGAAAAAGAAATGCGTAAGATGCGTGGTAATGAAGTTTCTATTATTTTCCAGGATCCAATGACAAGTTTAAACCCGGTTTATACAATTGGTAACCAGATTGAAGAAGTTATTCGTCTTCATACAAATAAAACAAAACAGGAAGCGAAAGAACGTGCAAGAGAACTCTTGACATTGGTTGGTATCAACGAACCTGACAAACGTTTAAAACAGTTTCCACACGAGCTGTCCGGTGGTATGCGTCAGCGTATTATGATCGCGATCGCACTTGCCTGTGAACCAAAGCTTTTGATCGCAGACGAACCAACAACAGCACTTGACGTTACAATTCAGGCTCAGATCCTTGAGCTTATGATGGAATTAAAAGACAAACTCGGCATGGCGATCATTATGATCACACATGACCTTGGTGTCGTAGCCAGTACCTGTGAAAAAATCGCAGTTATGTATGCCGGTAACATCGTAGAATATGGTACAACAGATAACATTTTCTATGAACCAAAGCATGAATATACAAAAGGTCTCATTCGCAGTATTCCACGTATGGATGCAAAGAATCATGAAAGACTGGTTCCAATTGAAGGTACACCTGTTGACATGTTAAATCCTCCAAAAGGATGTAAATTTGCTTCCCGTTGTGATAAATGTATGAAGATCTGTCTGAGAGAAATGCCTCCACAGACAATGTTTGATGATGTACATTATGCACACTGCTGGTTGAACCAGAAGGCAGAATTTGAAGGAGGTGCTAAAAATGAGTAATGATTTAGTGAAAGTGGAGCACCTGAAACAATGGTTTCCTGCCGGTGGCTTCGGAGCTAACAAAAAATATGTCAAAGCGGTTGATGATGTTTCTTTTACAATTAAAAGAGGCGAAACATTAGGTCTCGTAGGTGAATCCGGCTGCGGTAAGACAACAACAGGACGTACACTTCTTCGTCTTTATGAACCAACAGCGGGACGTATCACATATGATGGCAAAGTGATTTATGATAGTGGTCTTCCAATCTTAGGACCGGATGGCAAAGAACATCCAGGGAAAAAAGTTTCTGCGGATATGCTTCCATATCGTCGTAAGATGCAGATCGTATTCCAGGATCCATATGCCAGCCTTGACCCGCGTATGACCGTTGGGGATATCATTGGTGAAGGAATTGACCTTCATAATCTTGCAAAAGACAGTCAGGACCGTTATAATCAGATTATTAAATTATTGGAAGACGTAGGCTTGAACTCAGAGCATGCAAACCGTTATCCACACGAATTCTCCGGTGGACAGAGACAGCGTGTAGGTATTGCCAGAGCCTTAGCAGTACACCCGGAATTTATCGTATGTGATGAACCGATTTCTGCGCTTGACGTATCTATTCAGGCACAGGTTGTTAACATGTTTGAAGATTTACAGGCACAGAGGGGACTTACCTATCTCTTCATCGCCCACGATCTTTCTGTTGTAAAACATATTTCTGACAGAATCGGCGTTATGTATCTTGGAAAGCTTGTTGAAATTGCAGACAGTTATGAACTCTGTTTCCACAGTGCTCATCCATATACACGAAGCCTGATTTCTGCGATTCCAATCGCAGACCCTAATGTTGCCAGAGCGAATAAGCGTATCGTGTTAGAAGGCGACGTTCCAAGTCCATTGAATCCGCCAAGCGGATGCCGCTTCCGTACACGTTGTCCGTATTCAGACGAACAGTGTGTATGTGAAGAACCACAGATGCGTGAAGTATCTAAAGGACATTACGCTGCCTGTCATCACCTTGACAAGGTCATCTAAGTGCAGTGCCACGACTTAAGTGGATTGTATAAAATTATTTCAAGGAGGGTTTTCTTATGAAAAAGAAAATGCTTGCACTCGTATTAGCAGTTACTATGATTGCTTCTTCTTTAGTTGCTTGTGGTGGCAAAGAAACAGCTAATACAGGAAACACTGACGCAGCTGCAGAAAAACAGCTCGTTGTTCAGGTTGGTCCAGACCCTGAAACTATCGACCCTGCGTTAAACTCCGCATCTGATGGCGGATGTATGATTCTTCATGCATTTGAAGGTCTTTTAACATATAGTCAGGACGAACAGCTTCAGCCAGGTTGTGCAGATTTACCTGAAATTTCTGAAGACGGTCTTACATGGACATTCAAACTTTTCGAAGGTTTGAAATGGTCTGATGGTACAGACTTAACAGCTCATGACTTCGTTTACAGCTGGAAACGTGTATGTGATCCTGCTACAGCAGCTCCATACGCAGAAACTGTACTTGGTATGGTTAAAGGCTATGACGAAGCAATCAACGGCAACGTTGACGCTCTTGGCGTAACAGCAACAGATGATCACACATTAGTAGTTGAACTTGCTAACCCATGTTCTTACTTTGGTGACCTTGCTGCGTTCGCTACATTAAGCCCTGTTCAGCAGGCTACAATCGAAGCAAACGGTGATGCTTGGGCAACATCTCCAGAAACTTATGTTTCTAACGGTTCCTTCCACGTTACTGAATGGGTTCCAGGTTCTCATATCATTATGAGCAAAAACGAACACTACAGAAATGCTGACGATATCAAACTTGACAGCATCAAATTCGTACTTATGGAAGATTCCAATGCTGCTTTCACAGCTTACCAGAGTGGTGAAGTTATGATGATTAAAGACGTTCCTACAGAAGAAATTCCATCCCTCGAAGGACAGGCTGATTTCCACGTAGAACCAATCATCGGAACTTACTATGTATCTGTAAATACAGCAAAAGAACCATTTACAGATGCTAACGTTCGTAAAGCATTAAGCTTGGCAATCGACAGAGAATATGTTGCTAGCACAATCATGCAGGGTACATACTCCCCAGCATACAACTTCATGGGTCCAGGTTGGATGGATGCAGATGGTTCTGAATTCATCGCTAACTCCAACAACGGCGAAGGCTACATCAGCGCAGATTTCGAAGCTAACTTAGCAGAAGCTAAAGCTTTACTCGCTGAAGCAGGCTACCCAGATGGCGAAGGCTTCCCAGCTTTCACATATTCTACAAACGAAGCAGGCTACCACAAACCAGTTGCTGAATACTTACAGCAGGCTTGGGCAGAACTC
>JAFOYH010000075.1 GCA_017391465.1 Lachnospiraceae bacterium
AATTGCTTTTAATTCTGCAATTTTTTTCTGGAGTTCTTTATATTCGTTTTCAAGACGTTCTCTTTCCAAGCCTGTAAGAGCACGAAGACGCATATCTACAATGGCCTGTGCCTGAGCATCTGTCAAACCAAAGCTTTCTGTCAAGCGCACCTTTGCTTCCGCAACATTTTTTGAAGAACGAATAATCTGAATCACTTCATCAATATGATCCAAAGCAATCAGTAAGCCCTGCAAAATATGAGCTCGCTCTTCGGCTTTATTCAGTTCATATTTCGAACGACGTGTAATAACTTCTTCCTGATGTTTTAAATATAATTCAAGAATCTGCTTTAAATTCAATACCATTGGCTCATTATTCACCAATGCAAGCATAATTACACCAAAAGTATCCTGAAGCTGTGTGTGTTTATATAAATGATTTAAAATCACATTTGGATTGGCATCTTTTTTTAGTTCGATAACCACACGCATCCCTTCACGGCTGGACTCATCTCTTAAATCCGAAATGCCTTCCACTTTTTTGTCCCGAACCAGTTCTGCAATTTTTTCAATTAGTTTTGCTTTGTTGACCATATATGGAAGTTCAGTAACAACAATACGCTGGCGATTATTGCCCATTGGTTCCACTTCGGTAACCGCACGTACTTTAATTTTACCGCGTCCGGTACGATAAGCTTCATTAATTCCATTCTTTCCAAGAATCATGGCACCCGTTGGAAAATCCGGTCCCTTGACAATGTCAAGAATCTCTTCGATAGCAGTTTCTCTGTCATTTTCCACTTTATTTTCAATAATCTTCAATACACCATCAATTGTTTCACGAAGATTATGTGGCGGAATATTCGTTGCCATACCAACGGCAATACCTGTTGTACCATTAACTAAAAGATTCGGAAAACGAGATGGTAAAACGGATGGTTCTTTTTCTGTCTCGTCAAAGTTTGGTACAAAATCCACCGTATCTTTATTAATATCTGTGGTCATCTCCATAGATATCTTACTTAAACGTGCTTCTGTATATCGCATGGCAGCTGCACCATCACCATCTACAGAGCCAAAGTTTCCATGACCATCCACTAATGGATAACGCATAGACCATTCCTGAGCCATATTTACCAATGCACCATAAATCGAAGAGTCACCGTGTGGGTGATACTTACCCATGGTATCACCCACGATACGGGCACATTTACGATGTGGCTTATCCGGACCGTTGTTTAATTCGATCATCGAATATAAAATACGTCTCTGAACCGGTTTCAAACCGTCTCTTACATCCGGCAATGCTCTGGAGGCAATAACACTCATGGCATAATCGATATAAGATGTTTCCATGGTTTTCTGAAGATCCACTTCCTGAATCTTATCAAAAACATTTCTTAAATCATCCATTGATTCATTCCTCCATTTTAAATATCAAGATTACGCACATATTTTGCGTGTGTTTCAATAAATTCACGTCTTGGCTCTACTTTATCACCCATTAACGTTGTAAATGTATCATTCAAAGAAGCCAGTTTTGCATCGTCCATTGTAACTTTCAAAAGGATTCTGCGTTCTGGATCCATAGTTGTTTCCCACAACTGTTCTGCATCCATTTCACCAAGACCTTTATAACGCTGAATTCGGTTGTTCTGATCTCTTCCGATTTCATTCAAAATATTATTCAATTCTGTATCGCTATAGGCATACCATACTTTACGATTCTTCTCGACTTTGTAAAGTGGAGGCTGCGCCAGATAAACATAGCCCTGTTTAATAAGTTCCGGCATAAAACGATAAAGAAACGTTAATAATAATGTTGCAATATGAGCACCATCAACGTCCGCATCCGTCATAATAATAATCTTATGATAACGGAGTTTTGAAATATCAAAATCATCATGAATTCCTGTACCAAATGCAGTAATCATGGCTTTAATTTCATTATTTACCAAAATCTTATCCAGACGTGACTTTTCAACATTCAAAATCTTACCACGAAGCGGTAAAATCGCCTGTGTTGCACGAGCTCTGGCAGTCTTTGCCGAACCGCCTGCAGAATCCCCTTCGACAATATAAATCTCACAGTTTGCCGGATCTTTATCCGAACAATCGGCAAGTTTTCCAGGAAGACTCATAGTTTCCAAAGCAGTCTTACGACGTGTCAGATCTCGGGCTTTACGTGCAGCATCTCTGGCTCTCTGAGCAAGAACCGCTTTCTCAGCAATCATCTTTCCAACTGCCGGATTTTGTTCAAGAAATACCATCAGGCGTTCACTGACAATCGTGTCAACAGCACCTCTGGCTTCGCTATTGCCTAATTTCTGTTTTGTCTGACCTTCAAACTGCGGTTCTCCAATTTTTATACTGATAATTGTCGTCAAGCCTTCACGGATATCTTCACCGGAAAGATTTGGCTCATTATCTTTTAGTAATTTATTCTTTCTTGCATAGTCATTAAACGTTTTCGTTAACGCACTTCGAAAACCCATCAGATGGGTTCCACCTTCCGGAGTAATAATATTATTTACGAAACTGTAACAATTTTCTGTATAAGAACTATTATGCTGCATAGCTACTTCTACATAAACATCATCTTTTGTTCCTTCGCAATAAATAATATCCGGATATAAAACATCATGTGGACGATTCAAATATTCCACATATTCTTTAATACCACCTTCATAGTGAAAAATACGTTCCACTGCAGGTTCTTCACGATCATCGATTAAAATAATTTTTAATCCTTTCGTCAAAAATGCAGTTTCTCTTAAACGTTCTTTTAAAATTTCAAAATCATAAATGGTTTCTTCAAAAATCTCAGGATCCGGTTTAAATGTAACTTTTGTACCATTTTTTTCCGTATCACCGATCATCTGAAGATCATGCATAACTTTTCCGCGTTCATAACGTTGTTTGTATTCTTTGCCATCTTTGTAAACAACAACTTCCAACCATTCAGATAAAGCATTTACAACAGATGCACCAACACCATGAAGACCACCGGAAACTTTATATCCACCACCGCCAAATTTTCCTCCGGCATGAAGAATTGTAAATACAACTTCTACAGCTGGTCTTCCGGCTTTTTTCTGAATATCTACCGGAATACCACGACCATTATCAACAACTGTGATGGAATTGTCTTTATTTACAGTAACTGTGATCGCACTGCAAAATCCTGCCAAAGCCTCGTCGACCGCATTATCTACGATTTCATAAACAAGGTGATGGAGGCCCTTTGAAGATGTGCTTCCAATATACATACCAGGTCTCTTACGAACTGCTTCCAAACCCTCTAAAATCTGTATTTGTTCTGCACCATAATTATCACTCATCTTTAACCTCCTGTTGCTCTCGATCAATCGAACCATTTTTTACCCTAAATATTTTGTCTATATTAAACTGATTATTTATAAATTCATCTAATCCGGTACAAGTAATCACCGTCTGAATCTGACGTATACTTTCCAATAGATAGTTTTGCCGAAAACTATCCAATTCAGACAATACATCATCCAATAATAAAATTGGTGTATCTTTAATAAATAATTTGACCAGGTCAATCTCCGCCAGCTTTAAAGATAAGGCTGCCGTTCTTTGCTGCCCCTGGGATCCAAACTTACGCACATTCATATCATTAATATAAAATCCCAGATCATCTCTGTGGGGACCAACCGTTGTTGACTTAAACCGAAGATCGTTCTCCCGCCGTTTCAATAGCTCTTCTTCAAACATGTCCATACTGACATTTGGTTCATAATGCAGCATCAAATGTTCTTTTCCACCACTGAGTTTCTCATGAATTGGCATGATCAATTCATTCAATTGTGCAATAAATCTCTCTCTTTCACGAATCACTCGCTGACCATAACGTACCAATTGAGCATCCCATACATCCAGCGTATCTTTTAGCGCCGGTTCAAAATATGCCTGCTTCAATAAATTATTTCTCTGATTTACAATTCGATGATAATCCGAAATATCATGCAGATATACTTTATTGAGCTGACACAATTCCATATCCATAAAATGCCGGCGTTCCGCAGGACCGTTTTTTATAATGCTCAGGTCTTCCGGTGAAAAGAAAACCACATTGACAAGTCCCATAAGTTCGCTGGACTTCTTGATTGGAAGACCATCAATAGCAACACCTTTTGTTTTATTCTTTTTCAAATGGATATCTATTTTATGTTCAATACCATTCTTATCAACAAACATTCGAATATGAGCATCATCCTGATCAAAACGAATCATCTCTTTATCTCTGCTGCCACGATGAGATTTCGTCGTGGCACACACATAAATAGATTCCAGTATATTCGTTTTTCCCTGGGCATTATTGCCATAAAGAATATTCGTCCCTTCAGAAAAGCTCATCTGAAGTGTTTCATAATTTCGATAATTGAGTAATTCGAGAGATTTAATACGCATTATTTTACAATTTTGATGGTTTCTCCATTAAAGTTTACAAGATCACCTTCGTAGAGTTTTTTTCCACGCTGATATTCCACTTCACCATTTACAGAAACCTGTCCTTCTTTAATTACAATTTTTGCTTCCAAACCAGAACTTACCAAACCCACAGCTTTTAAAGCCTGACCCAGTTTAATAAACTCTTCTTTTAACTGAATAATTTCCATAGCTTCTCCTACATCTAAACTCCCGGATTAAAGTTTACCGGAAGAATCAAATAAATATATTTCTTTTCTTCATCACGAATAAAACAAGGTGCCTTTGGATTGATCATATAAATATCAATATTTTCATCATCGATGACACGAAGTGCGTCGAGAATAAATTTTGGATTAAAACCAATCATCAGGTCTTTTCCAGTTTTGATGATGTCAATATCTTCGTTCATAGAACCAATAAAGGAATTGATTTTTAATTCCATAGAGCCATCTAAAATATTCATGATGATTGGTTTCTTATCGCCTTCTTTAACCAGAAGTGATGCTCGTTCAATACAACTCTGAAGTTCTTTTTTGTTAATTGAAATCTTTGTTTCATAATCACTGGAAAGCATCTGTTCAATTCTGAAATATTCACCCTCAATAAGACGAGA
>JAFOYH010000055.1 GCA_017391465.1 Lachnospiraceae bacterium
TTGAATGTCCCAAGTGAACTTCAGGCAGAACTCATTTGTGATCACTGGCAGGACAAAAGTATTGATATTTACAACTATCTTCTAGAAACACTGCTTTCAAAAAAAGCATAACTATTCGATCATTCAGACCATAAAGGAGGCTCTAACGTCCATCTCATATTGACGCCAAAGCCTCCTTTATTTATTTTCATTTATTTATCTCATTTCTATATCATCGATCCCATTTATCACAAAGATTATTGATCTGATCCGCAAATTTAGCAAGATCTTTATTCGCTCCACCCTCATTATGCTGAATAACCACAAGCAAACGACGACCTGCTGCCACAAGTCGTTCAAATACAGAGTTCGCTTTACGAGCTGCCGCTTTTTTGGACTTGCGAATTGGTGCAGATTCAATAACACAACTATTATCAAGAAGATCATAACTGGTACCACTGTATGGTGCAACCGCATCATAGCCATATTCCTGTTTCAGACAATCGCAAAAAGCATCACATACACTGGCTTCTCCGTGAACAACAAAAATACGTTCCGGCTTTTTCTTAAACCCTTGCAGCCAGTTAATTAATCCTTGTTTATCTGCATGACCACTGATGCCCGCAAGCTGTTTAATTTTTGCACGAACTTCAATAGATTCCCCGAAAAGTCTGACTTCCGGAACCCCTTCGACGAGCATGCGCCCTAAAGTTCCATTCGCCTGATAACCAACAAATAAAATCGTACATTCCGGACGCCATAAATTATGTTTTAAATGATGACGAATTCGTCCGGCCTCACACATTCCTGAAGCAGAAATGATAACTTTCGGACGTGTATCAAAGTTGATGGCTTTTGATGAATCACTTGTAATGGATGTTTTTAACCCTGGGAAGGTAATCGGATTAATCCCCTGCTGTACAAGTGCCATAGCTTCTTCATCAAAACATTCCAAAATATTTTTATTAAAAATGTTCGTTGCCTCAATGGCCAACGGACTATCTACATAGACCTCAAAATGGTCATGTCCTTTCACACGATTCTCTGCTTTAATCTGACGGATAAAATAAAGCATCTCCTGTGTACGTCCTACCGCAAAAGATGGAATAACCACATTACCGCCCGCATCAAATGTTTCCTGAATAATACGACTCAATTCTTCCACATAGTCCGGACGATCTGCCCCATGAGAACGATCTCCATACGTTGATTCAACAACAACAAAATCCGCCGTGTCAACTAAAGACGGATCTTTAATAAGCGGCTGATCCAAATTACCCACATCACCAGAAAATACGATCTTTTTCTGAATACCATTCTCATTGATCCAAACTTCTATACAGGCCGACCCAAGCAAATGGCCAACATCTGTAAAACGAATCTGAATTCCCGGACATACATCGATGATTTTACCATATTCACAGCCTGCAAAATGCATTAAAACACCTTCTGCATCGGCCATGCTGTATAAAGGTACGACTTCCGTTTTACCGGCTCTTCTTCCCTTTCGATTTTTCCATTCTGCTTCAAATTCCTGAATATGAGCACTATCACGAAGCATAATCTCACACAACTGCCGCGTTGCCTGTGTCGTAAAAACAGTCCCCCGAAATCCCTCGGCATATAATAACGGTAACAAACCGGAATGATCAATATGGGCGTGAGTCAGAAAAACATAGTCAATTTCTGCCGCCGCCGCAGATACCGGCTGGTTTTCGAAAATATCTTCGCCCTGTTCCATTCCATAATCCACAAAAATCTTACGTCCGCAAGCTTCAAGAAAATGACAGCTTCCCGTCACCTCATGTGCTGCGCCTGAAAATGTTAAACGCATAAGCAAACCCCCATTTCATATTTTTATCATATACGAAATGAGGGTTGATTACCATAAATTTTTTATTAAATTTCAAAAACGCAAGTAAATTCACAGAATTTTTGATTTTTCATGTTTTTTTCGTTACACTTCTTCTGTAACATCCAAAGCATAGGTTTCAATCAATTCCCAGATTTCATCACGTCCCTGTTTTGTCACAGCAGAATATGGAATAATTGGTGTTCCTTCGGTCACATTAAGACCTACACGAATCTGTTTCACATGTTTCTGAACCTGACTGCGATTCAACTTATCCAGTTTTGTTGCGATAATTACCGGGTTGAATCCCTGCTCCACAATCCAGCTGTACATATGCTTATCATTACCCGATGGCTCATGACGGATATCAATCAGAAGAAATACCAGACGCAGCTGATCGGATGTATGAAGGTAACGTTCAATCATCGTTCCCCATTTTGCCTTGATTGCTTCAGAGACCTTTGCATAGCCATATCCAGGCAGATCGACAAAGTAAATTTCTTTATTAATATTATAAAAGTTGATTGTCTGAGTCTTTCCCGGCTGAGAAGATGTTCTTGCCAAAGATTTACGATTCATTAATCCATTGATCAGGGATGACTTGCCTACATTCGATTTACCCGCGAAAGCAACTTCTGGTAATGTATTTTCCGGCAGTTTACTTGTAATACCGCATACGGTCTCCAGTTCAACATTCTTAATTACGTGCATAAACTCTCCTTACTGTACATCCTCTAATGGAATGTCCTTTTCTTCAACGATTGATTCATTTTCTTCAACATTCTGCTTTTCCGGCATACGTACCAATGCTGTTTTAAGAACATCATCCATAGTTTCTGCATAAACAATCTGCATACCTTCGTAGATTTCCGATTCCATTTCATCAATATCCTTTTGATTCTTTACCGGTACAACAACGGTTTTAATCTTAGCCACTTTAGCAGCCAATAATTTCTCTTTCAATCCACCAATCGGAAGTACACGACCACGAAGGGTAATCTCACCAGTCATTGCTACGCTGGCTTTAACTTCAATACCTGTGATTGCCGAAAGCATCGCTGTTGCCATAGTAACACCTGCAGATGGACCATCCTTTGGCACCGCACCTTCTGGAATGTGAATATGAATATCATGGGTATCAATAAAGTCGGCTGGAACAAAATATTTTTCGCTCATAGATCGAATAAAACTAATACCGGCACGGGCGGATTCTTTCATAACGTCCCCAAGCTGACCTGTCAGCTCAAACTTTCCTTTGCCAGGAAGAACATTGACTTCCACAGAAAGAGTATCACCGCCCACACTTGTCCACGCAAGACCACGTACAATGCCTACTTCATCTTTGCTGTTTGCTTCATCAAATGTATATTTTTCTTTGCCAAGATATTTTTCCAGTGTCTTTACACCAATCTTAACCGTCTTTTTATCTTCTTCCACAATTTCACGGGCTGATTTTCGGCAAATGTCCCCAATGCGTCTTTCCAGATTACGCACACCAGCTTCACGTGTATAGTGCACAATAATTTTCTCCAAAGCTTTCGGTGTAATCGTAATCTGGCTCTTTTTCAAACCATGAATCTTAATCTGTTTTGGAATCAAATGCTCTCTGGCAATATGAATTTTCTCATTTTCCGTGTAACTGTTCACTTCGATAATTTCCATACGATCCAGAAGCGGTCTTGGAATCGTTGTCAATGTATTCGCAGTTGCTATAAATAATACCTCGGATAAATCCACTGGAAGTTCGATATAATTATCGCGGAATTTGGAGTTCTGTTCCGAATCCAAAACTTCCAAAAGTGCAGAGAATACGTCCCCTTTGTAATCGTTGCTTGCTTTATCTACTTCATCAAGAAGCATCACCGGATTCTTCACTCCCGCATTCTTGAGTGCCGAAGCAATACGTCCCGGCATAGCACCAACATATGTCTTACGATGTCCACGAATCTCAGCTTCATCACGCACACCGCCCAGACTGATGCGCACATATTTTTTATTCAATGCACGGGCTACAGAGCGGGCAATCGAACTTTTACCGGTTCCAGGAGGTCCAACAAGACACACGATCGGACTTTCTCCTTTGCCTGTCAATAGACGTACGGATAAATATTCTAAAATACGTTCTTTCACTTTATTCAAACCATAATGATCTTCATCCAGAATCTTCTGAGCATCTTTAAGGCTGACTTTTTCTTCATCACGTTTATCCCACGGCATAGAGAGAAGTGTCTCCACATACCCGCGAATAACACCATTTTCCGAAGCCATATTGGTGGAATTACGAAAGCGATCAATCTCTTTCTGAATCTTTTCCTTCACTTCGTCGCTGGCTTCAAGTTCAGCAAGCTGGGCTTCAAACTGTTCCGCATCATTCTGTGTGGAATCCTCACCCAATTCCTCTTTAATGACTTTCATCTGCTCTCTAAGGAAGTATTCCCGCTGATTTTTATCAATACGCTCTTTCACCTTTGTCTGAATCTCACGTGTAATTTGAATCATTTCAATCTCACGATTCATAAACTGACACAGTTTCTCGAAACGCATTTCCAGATCCACACATTCAAGAAATACCTGACGCTGCTTGTAATCCATTGGAAGATTCGTACATAACTGATCCACCAACTTTAACAGATCCTGTTCTTCCATAAGTTTACGAACAAGCTCTCCACTGAAATTCGGATTCTGCATGGCATAATTTTCAAGAACTTCCTGAAGATAACGCACATATCCGGCTTTCTGAATATCACTGATCTCACAAAGTGTTTTATCATAAACAGTGACCTCTGCCTTTAACATCGGTTCTGTCATTATCAAATTATCTAAATGGGCTCTATATGTGCCCTCTACCATCACACGAAGGGAATCCTTTGGCAATTTCACAATCTGTTTGATCTTGGCTATTGTTCCAAACTCATACAAATTCTCTTTTCCC
>JAFOYH010000054.1 GCA_017391465.1 Lachnospiraceae bacterium
CTTGCACCTGTTGTTATGATTAATGATGAAGTTTATGGTCGTCTTGGCGTTGAGGATGTAGAAGCCATCCTTGCAAAATATTATTAAGTTATGATGACAGAAATTTCTCTAAATATTCTCGATGTGGCGGAGAATTCGATTCGTGCAAAAGCGTCTCTTATTGAGATTGTTGTAGATGCAGATGTTATGAAGAACCGCCTGATTGTAATAATTAAAGATAATGGTTGTGGAATGAGTTCTGAGCAGCTTGAGCATGCGACGGACCCATTTTTTACGACCCGGACAACCCGAAAGGTCGGACTCGGAATTCCGTTTTTTAAGATGGCCGCACTCAGTGCAGACGGAGATTTTGAAATCGTGTCAAAGGTAGGCGAGGGCACTGTGGTTCGTGCAGAATTTCAGCTGGATCATATTGACCGTATGCCATTAGGAGATATTAATGGAACCATTTACACACTGGTTCATTTTAATCCGGACATCGATTTTTGCTATACGTATCGATATGGGGAACGTGAATTTTTATTAGATACACGGCAGATGAGAGAGATCCTGGGCGGTATTCCATTGAATGTACCGGAAGTGTCTGAGTATATAAAGAATTATTTAGAGGAGAATAAACGAGACGTGGATGGCGGTGCCATTCTATGATTAGGAGGTAGCTATATGAAATCCCTTGAAGAATTAAGAGCGATTCGTGAAAGAATGCAGGGAAAAGTTGGAATGCGTTCCGAAGATGCCAACCAGATTAAAATTGTTGTGGGTATGGCAACTTGCGGTATTGCCAGTGGAGCAAGACCTGTATTGAATGTACTTGCGGATGAAGTTCAGAAACGCGGTATGTCCAACGTAGTTGTAACACAGACAGGATGTATTGGTTTGTGCCAGTATGAACCGGTTATTGAAGTTTATGTTCCTGGTAAAGAAAAAGTAACCTATGTAAGAATGAATGTAGATAAAGCAATCGAAATGCTTGAACAGCATATCGTGCGTGGCTATACTCTTGGAAAATATACATTAAACGAAACAAACTTATAATGAGGAGGTAGACTATGTATCGTGCGCATGTCCTGGTATGCGGTGGAACGGGATGTACTTCCTCCGGCAGCCAGAAAATTATCGAACGTTTAAAAAGAGAATTGGATAAACAGGGATTAACAAAAGAAGTATCTGTTGTACAGACAGGTTGTCATGGTCTTTGTGCCCTTGGTCCAATCATGGTTGTTTATCCAGAAGCAATTTTTTATTCCATGGTTAAGGAAGAAGATATTGCGGAAATCGTTGAAGAACATTTGTTAAAAGGCCGTGTTGTTAAACGTCTTGTATACGATGAGACATTAACAGACGAAGGTGTTAAATCCCTTGCTGAAACAGATTTCTATAAAAAACAGCACCGTGTTGCATTGCGTAACTGCGGTGTGATCAATCCGGAAAATATTGAAGAATACATCGGTACACATGGTTATGAAGCTCTTGGCCGCGTGCTTACAGAGATGACACCAGACGATGTTATTCAGACAATTTTAGATAGTGGTCTCCGTGGTCGTGGCGGTGCAGGTTTCCCAACAGGTTTAAAATGGAAATTTGCTTCCTCCAACAGAGGACAGGTTCAGAAATTTGTTTGCTGTAATGCGGACGAAGGTGACCCGGGTGCTTTCATGGATCGTTCCATCCTTGAAGGTGACCCACACGTTGTATTTGAAGCGATGGCTATCGCTGGTTATGCGATTGGTTCCAATCAGGGTTATATTTATGTTCGTGCAGAATACCCAATCGCTGTAAAACGTCTTGAAATTGCCCTTGCTCAGGCAAGAGAGTATGGATTACTTGGTAAAGATATCTTCGGTTCCGGTTTCGATTTCGATATTGATCTTCGTTTAGGTGCCGGTGCATTTGTATGTGGTGAAGAAACTGCTCTTATGGTATCCATCGAAGGTAATCGTGGTGAACCAAGACCAAGACCTCCTTTCCCTGCAGTGAAAGGTTTATTTGGACAGCCAACGATCCTTAACAACGTTGAAACATATGCAAACATTCCACAGATCATTTTGAATGGTCCAGAATGGTTTGCGTCTATGGGTACAGAAAAATCCAAAGGAACAAAAGTATTTGCTGTTGGCGGTAAGATCAACAACACAGGTCTTGTAGAAATTCCTATGGGTACAACACTCCGTACAGTTGTTGAAGAAATCGGCGGCGGTATCCCTAATGGCAAGAAATTTAAAGCAGCTCAGACAGGTGGACCATCCGGCGGATGTATCCCTGCTGAATATTTTGATATTCCAATCGACTATGATAACCTTCTTGAAATCGGTTCCATGATGGGTTCCGGTGGTTTGATCGTTATGGACGAAGATAACTGTATGGTTGATATTGCAAAATTCTTCCTTGAATTTACAGTTGACGAATCCTGTGGTAAATGTGCACCTTGTCGTATCGGTACAAAACGTATGCACGAAATTCTCGACAAGATCACAAAAGGCGAAGGTACTTTAGAAGATTTGGATCGTTTGGAAGAATTGGCTTATTACATTAAAGAAAATGCTCTTTGCGGTCTTGGCCAGACAGCTCCAAACCCTGTATTATCCACATTGCGTTTCTTTAGAGACGAATATGTAGCACATGTTGTAGATAAGAAATGTCCTGCGGGTGTATGTAAACATCTTCTTTCCTTCCGTATTGATGCAGACAAATGTAAGGGCTGTACATTATGTGCACGTGTTTGTCCTGCAGGTGCAATTTCCGGCAAACTTAAAGAACCTCACAGCATTGACACATCAAAATGTGTTAAATGTGGTGCTTGTATGGAAAAATGTCGTTTTGGTGCAATTTATAAAGAGTAATGGAGGACAAAAGAATGGGCGATATTACAATTAAAATTAATGGTATGGATGTAACCGCTCCAGCTGGCTCCACAATTCTCGAAGCTGCCAGACTGGCGCATATTGAAATTCCTACTTTATGTTTCTTAAAAGAAATCAACGAAATCGGCGCATGCCGTATGTGTGTTGTTGAAGTTAAAGGTGCAAGAAGCCTTGTAACAGCTTGTGTATATCCAATCAACGAAGGTATGGAAGTTTGGACAAATACAGCAAAAGTTCGTGAATCCCGTAAAACTACATTGGAATTACTTCTTTCAAACCATAAGAAAGAATGCCTTTCCTGTGTGCGCAGCGGTAACTGTGAGCTTCAGCAGATGTGTAAAGCTTACGGTGTTACAGAAGAAAACAAATATGCAGGCGATATGCTTAAATGTGAAATCGATGCATCTGCAGCACATATGATTCGTGATAACAGCAAGTGCGTTCTTTGCCGTCGCTGTGTCGCTGTATGTGAAAAAGTTCAGGGTATCGGTGTTATCGGTGCAAACGGTCGTGGCTTTAGTACGTATATCGGTTCTGCGTTTGATATGGATCTTGCAGATACAAGCTGTGTATCCTGTGGTCAGTGTATCGCTGTTTGTCCAACAGGTGCACTTTATGAAAAAGATTCTATTGATGAAGTACTTGCAGCAATTGATGATCCTGAAAAATATGTATGTGTTCAGACTGCTCCGGCTGTTCGTGCAGCTCTCGGTGAAGAATTTGGTTATCCAATGGGCACAGATGTGGAAGGAAAGATGGCAGCAGCACTTCGCCGTATCGGTTTTAATAAAGTATTCGATACAGATTTCAGTGCTGACTTGACAATTATGGAAGAAGCGCATGAATTCCTGGATAGAGTACAGAATGGTGGAAAACTTCCGCTGATTACATCCTGTTCTCCAGGCTGGATTAAGTATTGTGAACATTACTTCCCTGAAATGACAGAAAATCTTTCTTCCTGCAAATCCCCTCAGCAGATGTTTGGTGCTGTATTAAAAACATATTATGCTGAAAAGATGGGCATTGATCCTAAGAATATCGTCAGTGTAAGTATTATGCCATGTACAGCAAAGAAATTTGAAATCGGTCGTGACGATCAGAGTGCAGCAGGTGTTCCTGATGTGGATTACTCCTTAACAACACGTGAACTTGCACGTATGATTAAACGTCTTGGTATTAAATTTACAGAACTTCCAGATGAAGGTTTTGACGATCCGTTAGGTGAATCTACAGGTGCAGCAGTTATCTTCGGTGCGACAGGCGGTGTTATGGAAGCAGCACTTCGTACAGCAGTAGAAACATTAACTGGTGAAGAACTTGCGAAACTCGATTTCGAAGAAGTTCGTGGTACCCAGGGAATCAAAGAAGCTGCTTATAACGTCGCAGGCATGGATGTTAAAGTTGCTGTTGCATCCGGTCTCGGCAATGCAAGAGAACTTTTGAACAAAGTAAAATCCGGTGAAGCAGACTATCACTTTATCGAAATCATGGGATGTCCAGGAGGTTGTGTCAATGGCGGCGGTCAGCCTCAGGTTTCCGGCGAAGTTCGCAACACTGTGGATGTACAGGCAATTCGTGCAAGTGTATTGTATGCAAATGATGCCGCAAAATCTATTCGTAAATCTCATGAAAATCCGGCAATTAAGAAGATTTATGAAGAATACTTTGAAGCACCAGGCAGTCATAAAGCACACGAAGTACTTCATACAACATATGTAAAACGTACAGTTCATTAATGAAAAATTTATAGGGTCCTGTCCGCACGGCGGGCGGGACCTTTTTTACGATTATCAAATGTATTATGGTTATATAAAGACAATAGAAAACATATAACCACTTATAAATCGTAAAATGAAAA
>JAFOYH010000073.1 GCA_017391465.1 Lachnospiraceae bacterium
GGAAGGACCGTAAGAGATCCTTAATGTTTAATGGACATATCGATACAATGCCTCCTGGTGATGAAAGTGAATGGATGAGCCCTCCCCATGAACCTGTTGTTCGAGAGGGAAGGCTGTATGGTCTTGGCTCTGCGGATATGAAGGCCGGATTGATGGCCGGGATTATGGCCGTAAAACTGTTGAAGGATGCGGGAATGGAATTACCATGTGATGTTCGATTCACATCCGTCGTGGACGAAGAAGGCGGCGGCAACGGTTCTATGCAGGCGGCTATGAATGGTCAGACGGCAGATGGTATTGTGGTCTGTGAACCAACGAGTTCAGAAATCGTAACGGCACATGTAGGTTTTGTGTTTTTCAGGGTTGAAATTGAAGGAAAAGCCAATCATGCCGGTGAGAAACGTCTGGGTGTATCTGCCATTGATAAAGCTATTAAGATTATTCGTGGGTTGGAAGAACTGGAACATGGGTGGCTCTTAAATTATAAACATCCGTTGCTTCCGCCTCCAAGCCTGAATGTGGGAACCATTCATGGCGGTACGGCAGGTTCAACGGTTCCGGGAAACTGTTATTTTGAAACCTGTGTGCATTATTTGCCGGGACTTATGAGCTACGAGATGGTATATGATACTTTTACAGGTGTCGTGAACGATATTGCAAGATCTGATGCGTGGATGCGTGATCATATGCCGAAAATTACCATGTATCAAAGTGGCGGTGCCTGTGAAGAAGATGTGGAAGCTCCACTGGTAAAGGCGTTGGAAAAAGCATATCAGGCAGTGAATGGCCAAACGGTAAAAGTTGTCGGCACACCTGCGGGAGATGATTGCAGAACATGGAAAAAGATTACCGGTGCACAGGTGATTCAGTATGGTCCGGGGAATGAAGAACAGTGTCATTCAGTGAATGAGTATGTTGCAGTTGAAGAATATTATAAAGCAATTCTTGTGTATGCACAGCTTATTCTGTGTTGGGGACAGTAGCTATTTAAGAACAGGAGGAGCAGATAATGAGTAAAAAGATTTTATTAGTTGGAGAATCCTGGATGAGTTTTACAACTCATGTAAAAGGTTTTGATACATTTTATACATCTGTATATGAAACTGGAAAAGAATGGATAGAAAAGGCCATTAAAGAAGCGGGCTATGAATTTGAATTCATTCCAAATCATGAAGCAATGGACGGTTTTCCATTTGAATTGGAAGTATTAAAAGAATATGCATGTATTATTCTTTCGGATATTGGTGCAAATACATTATTACTTCCAACAGAAACATTTACAAAGAGTATTAAAAAACCAAACAGATGTAATCTTATTCGTGATTATGTTCTGGAAGGCGGTTCCCTTCTCATGGTTGGCGGATATATGACATTTGCCGGAATCGACGGCAAAGGAAAATGGCATGATACAGCGGTTCAGGAAGTTTTACCGGTTGAAGTACTTACAGTCGATGACCGTATGGAACATTGCGAAGGCGTTGTACCGGTAATTACGAATACAGAGCATGAAATTATGTCTGGTCTTCCAGTGGAATGGCCAAATGTTCTTGGTTACAATAAGACAGTTGTTAAAGAAGAAGCAGAAGTTGTTGCAACAATCTGTGGTGATCCATTTATTGCCTTTGGCAATTATGGTAAAGGCAAATCTGGTGTATTTACGACAGACTGCGCACCACACTGGGCTCCACCGGAATTCTGTAACTGGGAATACTATAACAAGCTATTTGCCAATATTTTTGCATATTTAACAAAATAAATGATGTAATGATCTTCTCTATATTTTTTCAGAATATAGAGAAGATTTGTTATTTGGAGGAATATAATGATGAGCGCAAAGAAATTATTGTTTGATGTATTGTCCATTAGAAGTGTGAATCATTGCGATGATGAAGGTAAAGTTGCCGAATACTTAAGAGATTATCTTCAGGAGGCGGGGATTGATGCCCGTGTACAGCGTATTGATGAAACACATGCCAATCTGATTGCTTTTGTTCCTGGGATATCCCATGAACGGCATATGGTATGGAATGGTCATATCGACACGGTTCCTTATGGAGATTTGAAAGAGTGGAAGACAGATCCATCTGTACCTGTTGAAATCGATGGAAAGGTGTATGCCAGAGGAACCAGTGATATGAAGAGCGGTATTGCAGCAATGGCATATACATTGGCATGTATTGTGAAATCAGGAAAGAAACCGGCATTTGATATAACCTTGATCGGCACCTGTGATGAAGAAAAGAATGGTCTTGGTGCCAGAGAACTTTTAAATGCCGGATTTTTTCCAAATGTGGATGAAGTGTTGATCGGTGAACCGACAGGATTAAATATTGGTATTGCACAGAAAGGCTGTATGTGGCTTGAAATCAAAATTTTTGGAAAAACAAGTCATGGAGCTTATCCGGAACAAGGGGTTTCTGCAATCGAATATGGTGTGATAATTGCTGAGCAAATGAAAAAACATATTACGGCGGCAAAACATGATGTTTTAGGATATTCGACGGCTCATATGACTCAGATTTCCGGTGGTCATGCACCGAATATAACTCCCGAATACTGCAGTATAATGATGGATATACGTCTTGTGCCAGGTCAGTCAAAAGAAGATGTGCTGGTATATCTTGCAGATCTTGCAGAGAAATATTCAAATCAGACAGAAGGTCTTCTTCGGGTAGAATGGGATGTTAAGAATTACCGTGATGCGGTGGGGACATCATCAGATGATCCGTTCACAAAAAACTTACAAAGCTGCATAGAAAAACATGGCGTAACACCGGAACATACAGGAATTAATTATTTTACAGATGGTTCGATGTTTTTGTTGGCAAATCCGAATCTGAAAGTGTTATTGTTTGGAGCAGGTGAAGCAGCCATGTGTCATAAAGCCAATGAATATGTATCTTTGGATAAGTATGAAAAGTCCATTGAGATTTTGACATCTTTTGCGAAAGGCGAAAAACGATAGAAATAAGAGTAAAAAAGAGAGTCTTTGTGAAAGACCCTCTTTTTATTTTTGTTCTGATGCTAATTTTTTCAGGGTATCCTTACGAATTTCTTCGCGAAGGCTTTTGAAGTAATCGGAAAAGGTTACGCGGTCATTGGCATATGTAAGATTAAATTCGTGTTCGTGCGGTGTCCATGTGGACAAATCAGAGATGTTATGCTGAATAACCGCTTCGAGGCTGTCGATGGCTTTATAGATCTTCGATTCCAGAGTTTTTCTTTCAGACATCTCTTCATAGAGTGCGAGCATCTCTTTCGATTGTTGTTCAGGAAGTGATCTTACCCAATCATATAACAGCACTTCTTCGGTCTGTTCATTAGCCTGGGTTTTGTCAAATGTAGGAATATCACCGGTGAAAGCCTCACCGAGATCATGTATAATACACATCCGGAGCACCTTGTTCATATCTGCTTCCGGGAATTCATCAGTAATCCAGAAAGCAATAAGAGACATCATCCATGTGTGTTCTGCAACACTTTCATGACGGCCTTTTGCGGTGTAACAGTGACGAGTTGTATCTTTTAAACGTTCTGCGATAAGAAGTGCGTCTAATAATTTTCTTACTTCCATAATAGTCTCCTTTGCTAATGTATTATACACTTTGTCTGAGAATAAGGTTTGTGTTGACCTCAATCTTGACAGGGCGATAGTTTTTTGTATGAATAACTTCATCCAGACGCTTGACTGCTGTTTCTCCCATATAATGAATCGGAACATTGACAGATGTAAGTGGAGGTTCAATGTATGTACAGATACTTGTGTTATCGAAACCGATGATGCCGATATCTTGCGGTATATGATAACCGGCCTCTTTAAAAGCTTTCATGGCACCGGCAGCGATCAAGTCATTATCTGCAAAATAACAGTCGGCTATTTCCACCTTGTTGTTGAGAAGTTCTTTCATATCTGCATAGGCACCTTCCATGGAAGGTGAAAGATAGTGAACGATGGAACTGGAAGGGGAGAGACCGACATCACGAAGTGCCTTATTAAATCCTTCAGCACGACTTTCGAAATTGTGCATACTATAGGCGGAACGCAAATATCCAGGATGACTTTGGCGTTTTTTAATAAGATATCGAGCAGCATTGTAAGCGCCGGTTTCGTTATTCATAAGAACGCAGTCCATTTTTACGGAGTTAAAAAATGTATCTAAGACAACAATGGGCTGTGTGATATAGGCAAAGGGAAAGAAATCCTCTTTGTGCATTTCGGTTCCCAGCAAAATGATGCCGGCACAATCTGGAGTGATCACTTCTTTTAACTGTTTACTGACTTCTGTGTCGTCTGTAATGGTAATTGTAGAAAGATTATATCCAAGTGCTTTGACATGCTCTTCGATACTTTCTGTTAATGAGTTGAAAAAAGGTGTGTGCTGAATTTTTAAAATGGCGCCATCTTTTCGATAAATAATATAATTGATTGTTCCGGAGTTCTTTTTTTGATATTTAATTTTCATAAAATCATAACCATGATTGCTGGCAGTTTCAAGGACAAGATTTC
>JAFOYH010000105.1 GCA_017391465.1 Lachnospiraceae bacterium
GAACATTTTCTTCCTGAGCAGTCTCCAACATACTCATATGATATTCCATCTCCGCAATCTGCTCATCCGTCGCATTATGAATCGCCAATGATAAAGCCTGATACTCTAACGCAAAACGGAATTCTGTGATTTCGCGATAAGTTGTCCCTTCCACGGCAAACATCAGGGTCATAACACGGATTAATGTATTTTCAAAATCTCCGGTAATATAATTTCCTGACCCTTGCTGGCAAGATAAGACTCCCATCTGTTCCAAAATACGGATTCCTTCTCTAACAGATGTACGGCTTACATTCAATTGCAAAGCCATCTCTCGTTCAGACGGAAGCTTATCCCCCGCCCGATAAACACCATCTAAAATCTGTTCCTGAACGAAATCAACTACTTTTTCATAGGATTTCTCCACAAAAATCAGTCCTATTCTTTAATATGCTTTGCCCCAATATACCATTATTTTTGCTGGTTTACCACAGCAGACACAAGTATCTGCCAGATGTTCCTGTGCAAATGGCATACAACGGGAAGTTGCTCCGGTCTCTTCTTTAATCATGTTTTCACATGCTTCATCGCCACACCACATGGACTTAACGAATCCTGGTTTATTTTCCACGATATCTTTAAATTCTGCATAATCACGTGCTGTAAATGTATGTTCTTCTCTGTGAGCTTTTGCTCTTTCAAGCATTTCAACCTGCATTGCAGCTAATGTTTCTTCAACCTTCTGTGAAAGTTCTGCAAATGGTACAATCTGCTTTTCACGTGTATCACGACGAACAATGACTGCCTGTCCAGCCTCGATATCTTTTGGACCAATTTCAATTCTTACTGGAATACCACGCATTTCTGCTTCGGAGAATTTCCATCCCGGACTCTTATCTGTATCATCAACTTTAACACGGCAACCTTTAAGCATATCTTTGATTTCGTATGCTTTTTCAAGTACACCTGCTTTTTTCTGCTGGATTGGAATAATCATCACCTGTGTAGGTGCAATTCTTGGCGGGAGTACAAGACCGGAATCATCACCATGAACCATAATAATGGCACCGATCAAACGTGTTGTCATCCCCCATGAAGTCTGATGTACATATTCAAGTTTATTATCTTTATTTGCATACTGGATACCAAAGGCTTTTGCAAATCCATCACCAAAGTTATGGCTTGTTCCAGACTGAAGTGCTTTACCGTCATGCATTAAAGCTTCAATGGTATATGTAGCTTCTGCACCTGCAAATTTCTCTTTATCTGTTTTACGTCCACGTACTACAGGAATCGCCAACACTTCTTCGCAAAAATCTGCATAAAGATTAAGCATCTGTTCTGTTCTTTCTTCTGCTTCTTTTGCTGTCGCATGTGCTGTATGTCCTTCCTGCCACAAAAATTCTCTGGAACGAAGGAATGGTCGTGTTGTTTTTTCCCAACGCACAACATTGCACCACTGATTGTATAATTTAGGTAAATCTCTATGAGACTGGATATCTCTTGCATAAAAATCACAGAATAATGTTTCAGAAGTTGGACGTACACAAAGTCTTTCCTGAAGTGGTTCAAGTCCACCATGGGTTACCCATGCAACTTCCGGTGCAAATCCTTCAACATGATCTTTTTCTTTCTGTAATAAGCTTTCTGGAATAAAAAGCGGCATGTATACATTTTCTACGCCAGTTTCTTTAAAACGACGATCTAATTCATGCTGAATATTTTCCCAGATTGCATAACCTGCAGGTTTGATCACCATGCATCCTTTTACGCTTGCATAATCTACAAGCTCTGCTTTTTTAACAACATCTGTATACCATTGTGCGAAATCTTCTTCCATAGAAGTAATCGCTTCAACTAATTTCTTTTCCTTAGCCATGACACAAGTCTCCTTTTATTTTCTCTATTCATAGTAAGATAAACTTTCCCATTCGTCAATAGTCATACATCCGGACTCGGGTAAAACTTTAAAACACATCCGTCTGTGGTCTATCGGATGATCGAATGCAAGTTCACACGAAAACAGGCATAATTCCGGTTGACGTACTCGAGATGTATGTTCTTTCTGCCACTGTGAAGTTCTTTCCCGATTATATTTCATGTCACCAAAAATCCCTGCTCCCACTGCAGACATCTGTACACGAATCTGATGATGCCTTCCAGTGTACAGTGTAACCATTACAAGGCTGCGTCCATCTTTCACCTCAAGGACCTTGTAATCCAGTTTTGCTTTTTTACCGCCTGTTAAAACAACGGATGATGTGTTTGTCCTTCCATCTTTCAAAAGCATATGCTCCAAAGTTCCTTCCGCGAAAGGCATATTTCCGGTCAGCACTGTCAAATACTTTTTTTCTGTATGATGTTCCGAAAACTGCCGACTTAAATTTTCCGCTGCTTTTTTTGTTTTCGCATACACCATAACCCCGCCAACCGGTCGATCCAGTCGATGCACAACAGACACATAGGGAACGCCACAACGTGCGTCCCCCTGTTTTTTTGATAAATAATTTTTCAACCAGCTTACCATATCCATAGACGATGATCTCTCTGCCTGAGAGGGCATTCCCGCTGGTTTTACACAAACAATAACGTCTTTATCTTCATAAAGAATATTTACATTCATCATACTTTAAATCTGTATCCAACTCCCCAGATTGTCTCAATATACTGTGGTTTGGATGTATTAAACTCAATCTTTTCACGAATCTTTTTGATATGTACTGTGACAGTCGCAATATCTCCCAAAGATTCCATATCCCAGATTTTATTAAACAGTTCTTCTTTTTTAAACACATGATTTGGATTTTCCGCCAAAAATGTCAGAAGATCAAATTCTTTTGTAGTAAATGCTTTTTCTTCACCATTTACATACACACGACGTGCTGTTTTATCAATTTTCAATCCTCGAATTTCGATGACTTCATTACTTCGAACAGCACTGCCAATCAGCCGCTCATAGCGCACCAAATGCGCCTTCACTCGGGCCACCAGTTCACTCGGACTAAATGGTTTTGTAATATAGTCATCTGCTCCCATTCCAAGCCCCCGGATTTTATCGATATCTTCTTTTTTTGCAGACACCATAAGAACCGGAATATTTTTATGTTCACGTATTCTGCGACAAATCTCAAAACCATCCATACCAGGAAGCATCAAATCAAGAATAATCAGATTATATTCTGTATTTAAAGCCTTTTCCAACCCCATATCACCATTATGTTCCATGTCCACTTCAAAGCCGCTTAATTCCAGATAATCTTTTTCAAGTTCTGCAATACTCACTTCATCTTCGATTATAAGTATTTTACTCATAGGTTACACACTCCTTGTATTTACGTAAAACGAAGCTTATTGTTGTCCCTTCCCCTTCGACACTATTGGCCCATATCTTGCCGCCATGTTCTTCTATAATTTTTTTTGCAATTGAAAGTCCAAGCCCACTTCCGCCTTTCGAGGAATTTCTTGATGCATCCGTTCGATAACAGCGTTCGAAAATACGCGGCAGTTCTTTTTTTGCAATACCTTTACCATTGTCCCAAATCTCTACCTGAACAAATTCCGGCTCGTTCAAAATATGAATACCTATACGTCCCGGTCGTGCCGCCATATATTTGACAGAGTTCCCAACAATATTGTTGATGACACGTTTTAACTGTTCTGGATCTGCAATGATAATCGTATCTTTAGATACATCATTTCGATAATCAAAAGCAACCCCTCTAGCTTCCAGATCCATAGATATTTCATCCGCGCAATCTTCAAAATAGGCATTCAGATTCAGTTTTGCAAAGCTGTAATTCATCGAATTGCTATCCAGCTTCGAATACAAAAACAATTCATCAATCAATTTATCCATATCGGCCGCTTTATTGTAAATCGTCCGAATATATCGATCCATCTTTTCCGGTGTATCCGCCACGCCATCGCGAATCCCCTCAACATAACCCTTAATAGCCGTTATCGGCGTTTTCAGATCATGTGAAATATTGCTAATCAGTTCTTTATTGTCTTTCTCGTACTGCATGCTGACTTCGATCTGATTTTTTAATTTGACTCGCATATCTTCAAAAGCTGTACACACTTCTCCGATTTCATCTTCCGTATCTGCAATAACATTAAAATCCAGATTTCCATTTTGAATATTCACAGCTGCCTTTTTCAATTTTTCCAAAGGCTGTACAATCCCCTGATAGAGCCAGACAAAGGCCAATGCAACAACCAGAAGCAAAACGATCACACCACTGACCAAAATCTTTGCCACCACACCTTTGACCTGACCCATAACTTCAGATACAGGCGTAAAAATTTGTACGGTCCCATCCGAACCATCTTCAAATCGAAAGGATATCTGTTTTAAATGATATGGCCTGCTTCCAGTCACCAAAGAACCTTCTTTTATTTCCGCATAGACAATGGGATCAAAATCTTCTATTCCCGAATAATACACTTTCCCGTCTTTTAACACTGATAAAAAA
>JAFOYH010000117.1 GCA_017391465.1 Lachnospiraceae bacterium
CCTTTGTTGGGAAATTTTGCAAAATTTTTTATTAAACAAAAAAAGATGCTGGTCTTTAACCAACATCTTTTCGATAAATATCTAATTAAACAATTCACTGAAATCACAAACGAATCGTTACAAAAATATCATAAATCGCTTTGATAGCTGTTTCGAAATCCTTATCCTGAATACCGATAATAATATTCAGCTCACTGGATCCCTGATCAATCATCTTAACATTGACATTTGCATGCGCAAGCGCAGAGAAAATTCTGCCCGCTGTACCACGGGTTGCTCGCATACCACGACCTACAACAGCGATCAATGATAAGTCGCTTTCCATTTCGATAGCATCCGGACGAACCGCACGATGAAGATTCGCAAGAACCGCCTGTTCTTTGTGCTGAAATTCATCCTGATGAACAAGCACTGTTAATGTATCAATACCAGATGGCATATGTTCAAACGAAATACCTTCTTTTTCAAAGGATTCCAAAACTTTTCGACCAAAACCGATCTGGCTGTTCATCATATCCTTTTCTACAGTAATGGATACAAAGCCTTTTTTGCCGGCAATACCGGTAATCGTATATTCCGGTTTTGTACATGTACTCTCAACAATTAATGTACCTTTGTCTTCCGGTCTGTTCGTATTACGGATATTGATCGGAATACCTTCTGTACGAACAGGGAAAATGGCATCTTCGTGAAGTACACTTGCTCCCATGTAGGAAAGCTCACGTAATTCTTTATATGTAACAACATCAATTGGCTTTGGATTCTCAATGACACGTGGATCTGCAACCAAAACACCGGATACATCTGTCCAGTTTTCATAAATATCTGCAAGAATTGCTTTTGCAATAATGGAACCGGTCACATCGGAACCTCCACGCGAAAATGTCTTCACACGTCCATCTGCACCACATCCGTAAAATCCAGGAATGACTGCATTTTCTGTGTCAGCAAGTTTTTTCCCAAGTCCTGAATATGTCTTATCCTGATCCAGACGATCATTTTCATCAAAGAAAATATAATTCACAGGGTCGATAAACTCAAATCCAAGATAATTGGCCATGATAATACCATTCAGATATTCACCACGGGAAGCCGCGTAATCTTTTCCTGCTTTACTGTGAAACTGTGTTTCTATTGTCTTAAATTCTTCATCTAAAGACAGCTCCAAAGAAAGACCCTGAATAATCTCATCGTATCGAGCTTTAATCCGGGAAAGAAGTTCACTAAAATCCTCTTCTGCTTCAGCCTTTGCATAACTTTCGTATAACATATCTGTAACTTTTGTATCTTTAGGAAAACGCTTTCCCGGTGCAGAAGGTACAACAAATCTGCGGTCAGAATCACTTCGAATAATATTGCCTACTTTCATAAACTGTTCAGCACTTGCCAGAGAACTGCCGCCGAACTTTACAACTTTCTTCATCAGAATAGCCTCCAAAATAATATACTTCTATTTTGAAATTATATAACAGAATCCCCATTTGTCAACTTTTTCTTAGTAAAACTTTAGGTAGCCATATGCTTTGAAATGGTATATAATACCTTTAGATTTTTATCTGACCGGATGTATTCCGGTACATTTTCAGGAGGTGTTTGGCTTGAAAAAACGCATGCTTTTTGTCGTTAATCCAAGTTCCGGAACATTAAAAATTAAAGACAGTTTACTGGAAGTCTGTCAGATTTTCTGCAATAACGGCTTTGAGATAAATCTTAATGTAACTAAATATATTTCTGATGCGGTCAAAGAAGCACTCGATAAAAACGAGCCTTATGACCTTATCGTTGTCTGCGGCGGTGACGGCACATTTAATGGTGCTGTATCTACGATCATTAAATATGATGAATATCCTCCAATCGGATATATTCCATCCGGAAGTACGAACGATTTTGCTCGAACCGTTGGATTGAGCGGTTCTCCTACAGACATCGCACGCCAGATTATGGCTGGCTTTCCGCGTACATTGGATCTTGGTTCCTTTAACAATGCCTATTTTTCATACGTGGCGTCTTTTGGTGCTTTTACAGAAGCATCTTATAACACCCCTCAGGATTTAAAGAACAAGCTCGGACATCTTGCTTATGTTCTTGAAGGCGTTAAAGACCTTTCCACCCTTGAGCCATGTCATATGCGTATTTCCTATCAAGACAATGAACTTGAAGGCAATTATATTTGGGGAGCTATATGCAACTCTTCCTCCATTGGAGGTTTGATTCGTTTAAATCAGGATCTTATTGATTTAAATGACGGTATTTTTGAAGTGATGCTGATCAAAGCACCTCGAACCATCATTGATCTGGCCAAGATCATCACCTCCATCACGACACAGGTCTATGATCCAGACGTGGTTCAGTTTTTCCAGACAGACGAACTTACCATTTATCCGGAAACCGAAATTCCTTGGACATTAGATGGCGAATATGCACCGGGAAGCAAAGAAATTCATGTTAAAAATATTCACGATGCTTTCCAGTTAATTCTTTAAGAATTCAGGCTGAACGGTTTAAAACCGATTCAGCCTTTTTTAATTACACACCTTTATTTCATATTTTCATACATTATAAGTAAATATAATTCTCATGAAAGGCGTTTTTATGAGTTATCGTCAAAACATGCCATCCCGCTGTTCGATGCCATCCGGTCAGACAGTTTCGTGTCCATCCTGTGCTCGCCCGATGGCTGATCCACCCCAAAGACCTTCGGAATGTCCTTGTGAACAAAACTGGCCTATAGCCATGGCATACGTTCCTGTTCAGACTTTCCAATCCACGTATGACTTAAATCGCGCATTGGAAGTTGGAACCATTTTCCCTGAACTTCACAAACCATTCTGCGGAAAGAGGTGTATGCGATGAATAATCTTTGTCAGCTTTCCCAGTCTCAACTTATGGATGTCATCAACAAAACAAGTTTTGCTGTCAATGATATTCAGCTTTTTCTTGATTCTCATCATGATTGTGCCGAAGCTTTGGCTTACTTTCATGAACACAATCAGCTTCGAAATGCTGCCCTCAAAGAATACAGCCGCCGTTTTGGACCATTAACAATCGAGACTGCCTGTGAAGGCTCTCGTAATCACTGGGAATGGATTCATGGAAAATGGCCTTGGGAAGGGGGACGATGCTAAATGTGGAATTATGAAAAGCGTCTGCAATATCCGGTAAATATCAGCCAGCCAAATGCTCAGATCGCCCAGATCATCATGAGCCAGTACGGAGGACCCGATGGTGAAATGGGGGCTTCGATGCGTTATCTGTCTCAGCGTTATGCTATGCCAAACCGTCAGGCCATGGGGATGCTGACTGATATCGGTACGGAAGAATTAGCTCACCTTGAAATCGTTGCGACCATCGTTACTCAACTCACGCGCGATCTTTCTCTGGAAGAGCTCCAAAAATATGGTTTCGACAAGTATTATGTAGACCACACCGTAGGCATATGGCCTCAGGCTGCCGGTGGTGTTCCTTTTAATGCCTGTGAATTCCAGTCGAAAGGCGATCCAATCACGGATTTATTTGAAGATATGGCCGCCGAACAAAAAGCACGAACCACCTATGATAATATTCTTCGCCTTGTCAAAGACCCGGAAGTTGCAGATCCAATTCGTTTCCTGCGCGCCCGGGAGGTTGTTCACTTCCAACGATTTGGCGAAACTTTACGCAAAGTTCAGGAAGATTTGGATTCAAAAAATTTCTATGCTTTCAACCCTTCTTTTGATGCGCCAACCACCTGCTCACCTTGTTCGAAATAATATAAAACGACGCCAGACCTCTACTTTGTAGAGGCTGGCGTTACTTTGGTTTATTCCTGCTCAAAAATATTTTTGATAATCATTCCTATTTTCTTTCTAAAAGTGGCATATGCAACTGTTTTAATCGTAAAATCATGTATAATAAAGCCATAAAGAAAAACAATAACTCAAAAGAATAGATACAAAACCTAAGGAGGACTTAATTATGAAATTTTATGTATGTGAACATTGTGGAAATATTATTCAGTTTGTAAAAGAAAGTGGCGTTCCAGTGATGTGCTGCGGACAGAAAATGAAAGAACTCGTTCCTGGAGTGAGTGATGGTGCTCTTGAGAAACATGTACCTGCAGTTAAGGTTGAAGGTAATAAAGTGATCGTTGAAGTTGGCAGTGTTGAACATCCAATGCTCGATGTACACTACATCGAATGGATCATTCTTGAATCCGAAAAAGGCTTCCAGAAAGTAGACCTTAAACCGGATCAGGCTCCAAGAGCAGAATTCTTATTAGCAGACGGTGATAAACCAGTCGCAGCTTACGAATACTGCAATCTTCATGGTCTTTGGAAAGCAGATATCTAATAAGTGTATATGATATTAAGAACTAAGCCCTCTGCAAAGATAAGATTGCG
>JAFOYH010000032.1 GCA_017391465.1 Lachnospiraceae bacterium
GATTGCAGACTGGAGTCGGCTGGTTCTTAAAGAACGCAGATTGTTTGAAGAGTCAATGATTTTAAAAGCCTGTCAGACATTTGATTATAAAGATTATAAAGCCTGTCAGATTCATCTGGCAGGAACGTACCAGATTCAGAATGCGTGTCTGGCTATAGAAGCCATAGAAGCCCTGAAACCTGAAAAGATGGAAAGAGCTTATATCTATAAAGGTCTTTTCGAGGCACAGTGGCCGGGAAGATTTGAATGTCTTTCCAGAGAACCCATCGTATTTATTGACGGTGCACACAATCCGGAAGGTGCAGAAAGTCTTCGGGAGAGTGTGGAAGCATATTTTCCGGATACAAAACGGACACTGGTGATGGGGGTATTTAAAGATAAAGATTATGATCAGATTTTAAGGATCATGTCCGAGGTTTCAGATACACTGATCACATTTACACCGAAACATCCGAGAGGTCTTGAAAGCAGTGCTTTGGCTTCTCAGGCGACCCATTATTTTGATGATGTGGAGGATGGTCAGACAGCCCGGAAGGCATTGGAAAGGGCAAAAATAAAAACAGATCCTGGCGGTTTGATTCTGATTTTTGGTTCATTATCAACGATTTCAACATTTTACGAGATATTTAGTTAGATAGAAGGAGCGGACAGATATGATCGATGAGAAAAAAGTACAAGAAGGTATACGGCTGATTCTTGAAGGAATCGGGGAAGACGTGAACCGTCCGGGCCTTATTGAGACACCTTTGCGTATTGCGAATATGTATAAAGAGATTTACGGCGGCATGGATGAAGATGTGTCTGTTCATTTGCACAAAACATTTCCTGCAATCAATAATGAGATCGTATTAGAAAAAGACATTACATTTTATTCTACATGTGAACATCATTTGCTTCCGTTTTATGGAAAAGCACATATTGCCTACATACCGGATAATCAGGTGGTTGGATTAAGCAAACTGGCACGTACAGTGGATGTGTATGCAAGACGTCCTCAGATTCAGGAACAGATGACGGCCCAGATTGGAGATGCCATTATGGAACATTTGAAACCAAAGGGCGTTATGGTCATTGTTCAGGCGGAGCATATGTGTATGACAATGCGTGGTATTAAAAAACCGGGAAGTCAGACATTAACCTATGTTTGCAGAGGTGCTTTTGAGGATAATCCTGCATTGCAGCAGATGGTTTTCAATATGGTGAAATAATGAAGAAAGATTTAAGTTATAACCAGATTCCGGAGAACATGGAACGGGTACAGCGTATTCTTAAACATCCGGAATTTGAAACATCTATGAGTGCCATTCGTGCACTTGAAAAAGAAAGAATTTTCTGTTGTCACGGTATAGCGCATTTGCTGGACGTGGCACGGATTGCTTATATAATGAGTTTGGAAGAAGAGGCAGGATTAAAAAAAGACATGATCTATGCGGCCGGTTTACTGCATGATGTGGGAAAATATCTTCAGTACATGAATGGGACGCCACATCATATCAGCAGCGCAGAGATGGGTGAGCGTATTTTGGCAGATGCAGGGTATGACGCAGATGAAATTACTGTTATCAGCTATGCCATAAGAAGTCACAGAGACCAAAAAGCGGCCGGAGAAGAGCGTTTAAGCTGGATTCTTTATCGTGCAGATAAGTTGTCCAGAGCCTGTTATGCCTGCCCGGCTTCTTCAGAGTGCAACTGGAGTGAAGAAAAAAAGACAACGGGAGTGATTTCATGAAGCAAGAGTTGTGTATTGGTGGAGAGGTATTTGCGCGCAGTGGTCATACCTATATTATGGGGATTTTAAATGTGACACCGGATTCTTTTTCCGATGGCGGCAGATATGACTCTATAGATGAAGCATTTAAACATGCGCGTCAGATGGTGATGGATGGCGCGGATTTAATTGATATTGGGGGTGAATCCACACGTCCCGGACATGTGCCGGTTTCAGACGAAGAAGAAATTAAGCGCATTGTTCCTGTCATCGAGATGATCAAACGACATCTTGACGTACCGATTTCTGTGGATACTTATAAGCCGGCGGTGGCAAAAGCGGCGATCGAAGCCGGAGCAGATATGATCAATGATATCTGGGGATTGAAAAAAGATCCTGAGATGGCGAAAATCATTGCTGAAACCGGCGTAACCTGCTGCCTGATGCATAATCGTGAGGCTGCAGATTATGAAGATCTGATTCCGGACTGCATTGCGGATTTAAAAGAAACCCTTCGAATTGCGGAAGACGCAGGAATTGACAGGGACAAGATTGTATTGGATCCGGGGATTGGATTTGGAAAAACCTATGAACAAAATCTTCTGGTTTTAAAACATTTGAATGAATTTCATGCATTAGGATATCCATTACTTCTTGGGACATCCAGAAAGTCGGTAATCGGACTGACTTTGGATCTTCCGACGGATGAACGTCTGGAAGGAACGTTGGCAACAACGGTTATGGGAGTTATGGCGGGAATGAGTTTTGTCCGTGTCCATGACGTGGTGGCCAATGAGCGTGCTATTACCATGACCGAAGCCGTATTGAAGATTCAGGGGGAATAAGTTTGGGACACATAGGGATTAGAGATTTGGAAGTCTATGCCTATCATGGCGTTTATCCGGAAGAACAGACAAACGGTCAGAAGTTTTATGTTTCTGCAGATCTTTATGTTGATACATGGGAAGCAGAGCATACCGATGATCTGGAGGCCTCTGTAAATTACGGAACAGTTTGTGAACGAATCACGGCATATATGACCAATGAAAAACACATGCTTATTGAACGGGCAGCAGGAAAAATATGTGAGAATCTTTTGAGAGATTTTCCAAAGATTGAAAAAATTCGATTAAAATTATATAAACCGGAAGCACCGATTCCATTGCCATTCGGAACAGTGTTTGTGGAAGTGGAACGTTCCTGGGAGGATGTCTATATCGCTGTGGGAAGCAATATGGGTGACCGCAGAGCGTTGATTGAAAAGGCTATCGAGATGCTTTCGGAAACCGAAGGTATTGAAGTGAAGAAAGTATCTGCTCTGATCGAGACAGAACCCTATGGCTATACGGATCAGGACATTTTCTTAAATGGCTGTCTGCATATGAAAACATGGCTTCCACCGGAAGTGTTATTGAAACGTATGCAGGAGATTGAACTTCTTTTACACAGAGAACGAAAGATTCACTGGGGACCAAGAACCATTGATCTGGATATGATCTTATATGGCGATCAGGTTATTCATACAAAAGATTTAACCGTACCTCATCCGGATATGGTCAACCGACAGTTTGTCCTTGAACCGTTGGATGAGATCGGAGGTCATGTCTGGCATCCGGTAGAAAATAAAACGGTTCATCAGTTATGGGAAACATTAAAGAAAAAGGAGGCACAGGAAAATGATTGAATTGCACGTACATTTAGCAGGATCTTTAAAAGCAGCAACAATTATTGAATATGCGAAGGAGAGAAATGTACCTCTACCAACTTACAATGCCTCTGAATTGGAACATTATCTGGAAGCACCAGATCACTGTGAAGAAAAGGCGGACTTTTACGAACTTTGTGAAATGACGGACTGGGTACTTCAGGAGCGTCGTTCCATTCGTCGTGCCATGATTGAACTTGTTAAAGAACTGGATTCACAGGGCGTTATGTATGCAGAAATCCGTTTTTCTCCATCGGAATGTACACTGGGAGGACTTCGTCAGGATGATGCGGTGGCTGCGGCCATCGAAGGACTGGAACGTGGTATGCAGGAAAGCAGACAGATTAAGGCAAATCTTGTTCTTTGTATTATTGAAAAAATGAATGAACACGAAGCTTTTGAAACGGTGGTTGCCGCAAAGAAATATCTCCATCAGGGCGTTTGTGGTCTGGATCTTCTTTTGAATGAATCTCTTTACGAAACAGAAATCTTTGACTGGCTCTTTGACCTGATCAAAGAAGAACATATTCCGTTTACGGTGCACTGTGGACAGTATAATACGGACAGCATGAAAAAGGCCATTCGTTATGGAGCAGCCCGAATTAGTCAGGGGCTTCATATTCAGGATGATGAAGAATTGTTAAATGAGATTCGTGACCGACATGTTATTGTT
>JAFOYH010000078.1 GCA_017391465.1 Lachnospiraceae bacterium
ATGGACTGAAGAATTCTGGACTATTTCCATTATCTAAAGATGAAATTGTGGAATCCATTGTAGAAGCAGGATTGCCTGAAACAATTCGTGGTGAGGCATTGACGCTGGAACAGTTTGCAGCACTTGCTAACATTATGTATACGAAGATTCATAGATAAATAATAAAGAGATATAATCCCCTGATTTGACGCATAGGATAGTCAAAAAGGGGGATTTTTTATGTCGGACTATCGTCGGTTTGTTTCGTATATTTATCTTTATGAAAATAATGTGAAAAGCCTGAATGCCGGATTTGTTAAAGTGGAGAGCAGGAATGGTCAATGTCGTTTAAATTTATCGCTTAAAAATGTTTATTCTGTTGCAGGTGGATGCAAAGTATATTTGTTTATTCGAATGGGGCAGGAACTTCGAGGGATTTTCATTGGTGAAGTACAGATACGAAATCACGGAAGTGACTGGAATTTTCAAACAGAAACAGAAAATATTGCCGGGTCTGGTTATGCGTTGGATCAAATGTCTGGAATGATTATTCAGGGCGAAGGTAATAAATTTTATGGGACAAGATGGGATCAGGGAGATTTGGACCTGCATCGGTTTGTAACGGAATGGAAAGACGAGGAAACGTTGGATGTCATGGAAACGGAAGTGATCGAAACAGATAATGCATCGGAAATAATTATGCGTGAGGAAGAAAATGATTCGGATGTTTCTGTGAAGCAGAAAGAGATGGATCCAAGAAGAAGCAGTTTTGCAAAGATAATTGAACAATGTCCGGGTATGTATCCATTTGAAGATGATGATATAGAGGTTTGTGTGCGTTTAGAGCCTCAGGATATTGGAAGAATGCCGCTGGATTGTTGGTCTTATGGAAGCAATAGTTTTTTATTGCACAGTTATTATAGTTATCGACATTTGATTTTAGCAAGAATGAAATCAGAGTCGCAAGGGTCGGAGGTTTATATCCTTGGAGTTCCGGGAACGCAGCATTCCAGAGACGCTTTTATGGCGAATATGTTTGGTTTTCGTTCGTTCAAGCCAATACAGGAAGGCGTTGAAAATCCGAGTAATTTCGGTTATTGGTATACGATTTTATAGGAGGATATGATATAATAAACGTGTGGTAATTCCTAATTTAAAATAATAAAGGGAAATCTTCTGCTTTTATGAAGATTTCCCTTTTGTTTCTGTGAATTTAAAGAGTTTGGAGATAAGGAGATTTGAATGAAAACATTAGTTATTGCAGAAAAACCATCGGTGGGAAGAGACATTGCCCGGGTTTTAAAGTGCGGAAAGAATAATCAGGGGGCTTTGGAAGGCGAAAAATATGTGGTGACCTGGGCTTTGGGGCATCTTGTAACTTTGGCGGATCCAGAAGCCTATGATGCGAAATATAAATCGTGGAGTATGCAGGATTTGCCGATGATGCCGGAAAAATTCAAGTTGGTTGTTATTAAACAGACAGGAAAGCAATACCAGACAGTGAAGAATCATTTGTATCGTAAGGATATAGGGGATGTGGTTATTGCAACGGATGCGGGACGTGAAGGTGAACTGGTTGCACGATGGATTCTTGCGAAGGCGGGAAGTAAAAAGCCAATCAAACGTCTTTGGATTTCCTCGGTCACAGATAAAGCCATTCGTGAAGGCTTTGAACATTTGAAAGATGGACGGGAGTACAGAAATCTTTATGCGGCAGCAGAAGCAAGAGCCCAGGCGGACTGGCTGGTAGGTATGAATGGCACGCGTGCTTTGACCTGCAAATATAATGCTCAGTTATCCTGTGGGCGTGTTCAGACGCCGACGTTGGCATTGATTTCTGAAAGAGAAAAAGAAATCAGAGATTTTAAACCTGAAAAATATTATGGAATAACATTAAATGCCGGTGGTGTAAACTGGACCTGGGCAGATGGAAAGTCGGGCAGCAGTCGCAGTTTTAATAAGGAACGCATACAAAAAATTCAGAATGAAATTCAGAATGAGAAGCTTGTTGTGACTCATGTGGATAAAGCGACAAAGAAAACGTATGCACCAGGCCTTTATGATTTGACAGAATTACAACGTGATGCCAATAAACGTTTTGGATATTCGGCAAAAGAAACGTTGAATATTATGCAGCGTCTTTATGAAAATCATAAAGTTCTGACTTATCCGAGAACAGATTCCAGGTACATTGGAAAAGATGTGGCTGAGACATTAAAAGAGCGTTTGAAAGCCTGTAGTGTCGGTCCTTACCGTAAAGCGGCTGGAAAACTGATCAATCAGCAGTTAAAGTGGAATAAGAGTTTTGTGGATGACAGCAAAGTTTCGGATCATCATGCCATTATTCCAACCGAACAGTATGTACAGCTTGAACATATGACAAGTGATGAACGGAAGATTTATGATTTGGTTGTGCGCCGATTTATTGCCGTGCTTTATCCACCGTGTGAATACGAGCAGACAAGCCTTAAAGGTTCGTGTGGTGGAGAGACATTCTTGGCAAAAGGAAAATTTATGAAGCAGGCGGGATGGCAGGAAGTTTATGCGTTTGGTGATGATCATTCGGAGGATGCACTTGATGATGAAATTGGTCATCAGATACTTCCGGAAATGAAAGAAGGTACAGAACTTCCAATTCAAAATATCAAGTTGAATGAAGGACAGACAAAACCGCCTTCCTGTTATAATGAGGCAACCCTTCTTACAGCCATGGAGAAGGGAGGGCTGGGAACCGTAGCAACTCGCGCAGATATTATTGACAAACTTTTTAATACATTTTTAATGGAGAAAAAGGATAAAGATATTCATGTGACATCTAAAGGACGTCAGCTTTTGGAATTGGTTCCGGAAGACTTGAAAAAACCGGTATTGACCGCAGAATGGGAAAAGAAGCTTCTTAAAATTGCAGAAGGGCGATTGAAAAAAGAAGAATTTATTCATGATATTCGAGATTATACCAAAGAAATCGTATCTGAAATTCAAGAGGGTGAAGGAAAATTCCGGCATGATAATCTGACACAGACAAAGTGCCCTCAGTGTGGCAAACGTATGTTATCTGTGAAAGGCAAAAACAGCCGTATGCTCGTTTGCCAGGATCGGGAATGTGGTTATCGTGAAACTATTGCCAGAACAACCAATGCCCGATGTCCAAAATGTCATAAACGTATGGAAATGTATGGCAAAGGTGATGCCCAGACATTCGTATGTGTATGTGGTTATAAAGAAAAACTTTCTGTTTTTCAGGATCGGCGTCAAAAAGAGGGTGCAGGTATCAGTAAACGAGATGTTCAGAAATATATGAATAAACAGAAAAAAGAAGCTGAACAGCCATTAAACAATGCTTTTGCGGAAGCATTTGCCAAGTTGAATCTTAAGGACTAACATCGCATTTAGAATATCCAACGAGAAATGTTTGAAATGACGGATATATGTAAGATGCCAGTGCCCCGGGGTGATTTACCTTTCGGGGCACTTTGCTTCTTTTGTTGGGTCTTAGTTATACTATAAAAAGGGGAGGGTCCATTCACTGGAGAATGGAGTTATGAAAAAATTTATCAAAATTACTTTTGATAACATAAGTATAGACGGTTTTTATCTTTTTTATGCAAAGATGTATTGGAAAAATTTCAAAATCTCAGGAATCATTTGTGAGGAATAGCATTGCATTTCACTGAAAAAAGGCGTAAAATAAATGAGTATGGCGAAGCGTGGCTCAGTTTGGTAGAGCGCTGCGTTCGGGACGCAGAGGTCGCGTGTTCGAATCACGTCGCTTCGATTCCTTGGCAGGGGCACCGGAAGGCTTTAAATTAAGGCTTTCCGGTTCTTTTATAAACACTATATAATGAGACAATAATGTACAGAAAAAAATACAAATAGATTTGGAGGCAATTCTATGAGATACGATTATCTGATC
>JAFOYH010000087.1 GCA_017391465.1 Lachnospiraceae bacterium
AGACATCGAATTTCTTTCATTATTTTTAAGAAATTTTTAATATAATTTCCCCTGGTTTTAGTGTATTATTAAAGATAATCCTATGATTTTCAGAAAATTTTCCAGAAAGGATGGATTTGATGATAGAATTGACCAAAAAGAAAAAGATAATTATTGGCTGTGTATCTGCTGCTGTTGTCCTGTCTGGTGTCAGTATCTTTGCTGTGACCCGAGGTTCTTCCAAAAATTCGGACGATGCAGAAGCTTACGTAACCCAGGTTTCCACGCTGACAACAACAAATATTGGTCTTGTTGACCGTTTTGCAGGTGTGGTTGAACCTCAGGAAACATTAAAGGTTCAAAAAGCAACAGATAAAAATGTAAAAGAAATATTTGTTAAAGAAGGTGATACGGTCACTAAAGGTGATCCGCTTTTTTCTTACGATGTAGATGAAATCCAGTTAAAACTCAGCGAAGCAGAGCTGGAGCTCGAACGCATTACAAACGAAATCAGCGGCCTTTATGATCAGATCGAACTTCTTCAGGACGAAAAAGCAACTGCACCGGAGACCGAAGTCTTTTCCTATACAACGCAGATATTAACCGCACAAAATGATGTTAAACGTGCCGAATACAACCAAAAGGCAAAATCCGTTGAAATTGAACAGATTAAAAATTCTATGACCAACGCCACTGTTGTCAGTGAAATTGACGGTATTGTCAAATCCATTAATGATGGTTCTTCCCAAATGATGTATTACGATTCCGGTTCAGATGATGCTTTCATTACGATTTTGTCCAACAGCGAATACCGTATTAAAGGAAAAATTAATGAACAAAATATGGCATCTATTATGGCTGGGCAACCGATGATGATTCACTCTCGTGTGGACGAAGATCTTGCATGGCCAGGAACCGTGACAGAAATCGATACACAAAATCCTGCAGAGAACAACAACGATTATTATTATGTCGGTGATGAAAACACCGTGTCGACCTCTTATAATTTTTATGTAGAATTGGATGAACCTGCCATGTTAATGCTTGGTCAGCATGTATTTATGGAACCGGATATGGGACAAAACGAAATCAAAACCGGCATCTGGCTTCCGGATTATTATATTTGCTTCGAAGAAGAACAGGCCTTTATCTGGGCATCCAATAAAAAAGACAAGCTTGAAAAACGGGAAATTGAATTGGGTAAATTCGACGAGAATCTCTTCGAATACGAAATTATATCCGGATTGACCACTGAAGATTTTATTGCTTTCCCAGACGAAACTCTGGAAGAAGGTATGCATTGTAACAAAGATTCTGGAATGACAGAGGATGTGAAAGAATGATTTTAGAACTGAAAAACATTTATAAGGATTATATGCAGGGCAAAATGGAAGTTCACATTTTGAAAGACATTTCCCTTTCTGTCGAAAAAGGCGAATATCTGGCCATCATGGGCCCCTCTGGTTCAGGTAAAACAACTTTGATGAATCTTATCGGGTGTCTGGACAAACCGACTTCAGGATCATATTTTCTAAATGGCAAAGACATTCTCTCATGTACGGATAATGAATTGTCCGATATGCGCCTTTACAATATTGGCTTTGTTTTCCAGAGTTTTAATCTTCTCCCAAAACAAAGTGCTTTGGAAAATGTTTATCTCCCTCTGGTTTATGCCGGTGTTCCAAAGAAAGAACGTATCGAACGTGCAAAAGAAGCCCTGGAACGTGTAGGTCTGAGTGACAGAATGGATTTTAAGCCAACACAGCTTTCCGGCGGACAGCAGCAACGTGTCGCCATTGCCAGAGCTATTGTCAATCAGCCCTCGATTTTACTCGCCGATGAGCCAACAGGTGCCTTGGACAGTACTTCCGGTACTCAGGTCATGGAGCTTTTTCAAAAACTCAATGACGAGGGTATGACCATTATCATGATCACCCACGATGCAGATATTGCATCCCATGCCAAACGTCTCGCCATTATCCGTGACGGCATTCTATCCGAAAGGGGGGCTTTAACCCATGAAGAAAATGCATAAAATCCTGATCAGTGCTGTCGTTGCCATCGCCATTCTTGGCGGAAGCATTGGCGGATTTCTTCTATATAAAAATGCAAATACAACTGTAGAGGTATTCCCAGTTTCCATGATCAGCACTTCGGACTACACCTATAATGATTCTTCCTATGGAATTGTAACCACGGATATGTCTCAAGATGTTTACATCACTCAGGACATGGTCATTCAGGAAATTCTCGTTGCCGAAGGTGATATGGTATCCGTTGGAACACCACTTATCCAACTAGATAACACATTGGCTAATCTGGATCTTGAAATGCAGGCACTGGCCATTGATAATATAGACATTCAGATTTCAGCCGTAAATCGTGATATTCATTTACTCGAAACCGCTTCACCTGTGAAGCGCACAGAAGATATAAATATTTTGGACGTTTCCATCCAGGCCAATACATTCAAAAAGCTTTCTTCTCCAGGTAAAGAGCCTGCAGATCCGGATGTCATTGTTTATCGTTTGGATGAAGATACGGTTTTATTCCTCAAAGACGGCACAACCAATATTTTCTCGGTGAAATGTGCACCAGAAACAATCATTACTCCGGAATTTTTACAACGTGTGATGGGTATCCATCCTGCCACCGGACGAGATCTTGGAAATCCAATAATTGTCTTTCTGCAAATTCCTTCCATCAGCAAACGTATCTATCTGGATGGAAATACTTTCCAGATTCCAGAGGATTTTTATGAAATGACACTGGAAGAATTTATGAAATTACCAAATATTCAAATTTCCGAAGGTTCTTCGGATAATCTCGATGAAGAAAATCCATACGATGGCATTATGCCAGATGAACGCGAAACCAGACTCAAAGAAAAGAAAAAAGAATTAACCAACCTCACTTTAGATCGTAAAGAAGCTGTTTTAAACTATGAAAAAATGCGCCGCGAGGTTTCCGAAGGCACCATTATCAGCACCGTCAACGGTCAGGTAAAATCGGTTGGTAAGATTGAAGAAATGATTGACACAGGAACACCATTTCTCACAGTCACAAGCTCTGAAGGCTTCTATCTGGAGGGAACCGTCAATGAGATGGATCTTGAACAGATCACCATTGGCCAGGTAGTATCTGTCATGAATATGGAAAATGGCATGATGGCAGAAGCAGAAATTACATCTATTTCCAGTTTTCCAACTTCGGATAATAATGCTTCCTGGGGCGTGAATCCAAACACCTCCAATTATCCATTTACCGCTTACCTGTCCAATGCCGAAGGTTTTAAAAATTATCAATCGGTTAGCATCACCATTGAATCAGATGCCAAAACTTCATCCGATGCACTCTACATTCCACTTTCTTATATTCGCGAAGATGACGGTGAATCCTATGTCTATATTCGAGATGAAAATGATCGTTTGAAAAAACAAACCGTTGAAACCGGTGCTATGCTTTACGGATATTATCAGGAAATCAAAAATGGCCTGACTATGGAAGATTACATTACCTTTCCATATGGAAAAGATATCAAAGATGGTGTAAAGACTGTAGAAACAGATTCACCAAGTGTTTGGTAAAAAGGAGGGATATAGATGATTGAAAATATACGTCTTTCCTTTCAGGGCATCTGGTCACATAAAATGCGTTCTTTTCTGACCATGCTCGGCATTATCATCGGTATTGCTGCAATTATCTCCATCGTATCTACGATCAAAGGTACCAATGAACAGATTAAACAAAACCTTATCGGTTCAGGCAACAATACTGTAGAAATCAAACTCTATCAAAATGACTGGGAATACGAAATGCAGTATAATGGTGTTCCTCAAGGAGTCCCGATGATCAAAGACGAGACCTTAAGCG
>JAFOYH010000106.1 GCA_017391465.1 Lachnospiraceae bacterium
ATGTCTTATATGGAAGATCAAGTGCTTGCGTACAAAGCACCACTCTATGGTCGCAGAACTGCTCAGTTGAAAGTACTGCCATTTGAGTTTCAGGATGCATGCAAATATTTCACTCAGTTATCCGATGAAGACAAAGCATTGGCTTATGGTATTATGGGTGGAACACCTCAATATTTGTTGCAATTAAATGACAAATTATCCATTGAAGACAACATAAAAAACACGTACCTCAATCCTGCTTCTTCCATCTATGAAGAACCACAGAACTTATTAAAACAAGAAGTACGCGAACCAGCTATTTATAATGCTATCATTGCTGCTATCGCTACCGGATATTCTAAAATGTCGGAAATATCAACAAAAGTTGGCGAAGACACTAGCGTATGTGCAACTTATATAAAAAACTTAATTTCTCTTGGAATTGTAAAAAAAGAAACGCCTTTCGGTGAAGATTCTACTCGTAAAACCATTTATTCCATTGAAGATAATATGTTCCGTTTCTGGTATCGCTTCGTACCCGAAAATACATCTATTATCTCTCGTGGCGCAACTGACCTTGCTTACAACAGAATCAAGCCACACTTGTCCGATTATATGGGTGGCATATTTGAAGACATATGCAAGCAATATTTATGGACACTCTTATTAACAGGTAAATGTGCAATTGATTTTACAGACATCGGAAGATGGTGGGGAACTAATCCAAAGACTAGACAGCAAGTCGAAATTGATATTATGGGAACTGCTGATAAAAACACCGCTCTTTTTGTAGAATGCAAGTGGACAAATGAAAAGGTAGACTTAGGCGTATTGGAAGGCTTGGCAGAAAAAAGCCAGTTGTTCCATTATGAAAATAAATATTACTATCTTTTTGCTAAGAATGGATTCACAAAAGGATGTGTGGAGAAAGCAGAAGAGATGAGAAATGTGATATTAGTGCGTTATGGGGATATGTTGATTCCTAAGAATTGATAATAATTTACGAAGGCAAAGGTCTAGTCCACCCTGCCAAAACGGAATAGAAAACCCCAGATGCTGCAACATCTGGGGTTTTTGCCGTCAACACACGGACTTATCTTAGCTTTTTGCCTATTGGCATTATATCATATGCAAATTCGATTTGCAATATTCCTCTCGGAATTCCATCCTAGACCTGTTGTCACAAAAAGACTGCTTATTTTTCAATAGATAAGCCTCTTACAGCCATATATGCCTTGATTGCTTCAACACAGCCTTCAAAACCAAGTTTACTGCTGTCTAAGCAGAGGTCATAGTTACGAGCATCATACCAGTTCTGACCTGTGTAATGTTTGTAATATTCACCACGGTATTTATCACGTTTTTCCATAAGCTTACGCATTTCGTTTTCAGGTTTTGCATTGACTCTCATCGCCTGTTCCAGACAGAAGTCATATGGTCCGTGAACAAATACACGCACAACATTGTCATAATCTTTTAAGATATAATCGGCACAACGACCTACAATAACACAGGATTCTGTTTCTGCAAGCTGACGGATAACTTTTGCCTGATAGTTAAAGAGATTTGTTGTGGAAAGAAAATCATCACTGTCCGGAGGAAGTACATCACCGATGCTGATTTTCTTTGCGATTCTCTGCAAAATGCTTTTCTTGATCACTTCGTCATTGGCACCAAAAATTTCTTCACTGATACCGCTGGCATCGGATGCAAGACGAAGGATTTCACGATTGTAAAAATGAATACCGAGGTCTTCCGACAACATACGACCTACGGTCTTTCCGCCACTACCGTACTGTCGAGCGATTGTAATTACTGTATTAGCCATACGCTTATCTCCTTATTCGCCTAAATATGCTTTCTTAACTGATTCATCATTCATAAGTTCTTTCGCATCACCTTCAAGAACAATATTCCCTGTTTCAAGAACATATGCACGGTCTGCGATACTTAATGCTTTTTTCGCATTCTGTTCAACAAGAAGAACCGTTGTACCGGCTTCGCTGACTTCTCGAATGATGTCGAAAATTTCATTTACAAAGATTGGAGAGAGACCCATGGAAGGCTCATCCATTAAAATAATCTTTGGTTTGGACATGAGCGCACGTCCCATAGCGAGCATCTGCTGTTCACCACCGGATAACGTTCCTGCAAGCTGGTTTTTACGTTCTTTTAAACGTGGGAAACGTTTATAAACCATCTCAAGGGACTGAGCGATCTCATTCTTATCTGAACGGGTATAAGCACCCATCTTTAAGTTTTCATATACGGTCAGGTCTGCAAAGACACGACGTCCTTCCGGTACATGTGCCATACCGAGAGTAACGATCTTGTGACCCGGCATCTTTGTGATATCTTTGCCTTCAAATTCGACCGTTCCTGCTTTAGCTTCGATCAAACCTGTAATTGTATGAAGGATGGTTGTTTTTCCGGCACCATTCGCACCAATGAGAGCAATAACTTCACCTTCATTAACTTCAAAAGAAATGCCTTTCAATGCCTGGATTACACCATAATATACCTGTAAATCATTAACTTTTAACATTGCCATGACACTACCTCCTATTCACCCAGATATGCCGTGATAACTCTAGGATCATTGAGAACAACGGATGGTTCGCCATGCGCTAATTCCATACCAAAATTCAATACATAGAGATATTCACAAATACCGGAAACCAGTTTCATATCATGTTCGATCAGAAGAATCGTTACATTAAACTTGTCACGGATCAACTGAATCGTATCCATCAATTCTTTTGTTTCATTTGGGTTCATACCGGCAGCCGGTTCATCCAATAACAAAAGCTTTGGTTCTGTCGCAAGGGCACGGGCAATCTCAAGTTTTCTCTGTTTACCATATGGCAAGTTGGAAGCCAATGCATCTGCATAACCATCCAGGCCAAAAACTTTAAGAATCTCAAATGCTTTTTCATCCATCTCTTTTTCTTTTTTGGTATAATTGCCCAAATGGAAAAAACTCTCTGCCAAACTATAGGAAACATGATTGTGAAGTGCAACCTTAACATTATCAAGAACGGTCATCTTAGAGAAAAGACGAATATTCTGGAATGTACGTGCCACACCCGCCTGACAAATTTCTGTTGGATGTTTTCCAACAAGCTGTACACCATCCAAAAGAATGGAACCGTCACTTGGAAGATAAACGCCTGTTAAAAGGTTGAAAGCTGTTGTCTTACCGGCACCGTTTGGTCCGATAAGACCTACTAAAGCTCCCTGCTCAATATTCATATTCAAATCATCTACGGCACGAAGGCCACCGAAGGAGATACCAAGATTTCGAACTTCCAATAAAGCCATATTATTCGCCCTCCTTCTGAAGTTTTTTAGATTTTTTAAGATTTCCTTTTTCGATCAGGTTCATATAGAACTTGGAGTTGTTAAATAACATCATTGCGATCAATACGATAGCGTATAAGAGCATACGGAAATCGGATGCCCCACGAAGTAATTCAGGAAGCACCGTCAGAAGAACAGAGGCAATGATGGCGCCTTTGATATTACCCATACCGCCAAGAACTACCATAACAAGGATTTCAATAGATTTATTATAGTCAAAGTTGCCCGGCTTTAAGATACCAACGTTATGTGCATAGAAGACACCGGCCATACCTGCAAAGAAACCAGAGATAACAAATGCCATGGTTTTATATTTGCTG
>JAFOYH010000119.1 GCA_017391465.1 Lachnospiraceae bacterium
CCTCCTTCTGATTTTTTGACTAGCCTATATTATAATACATTCTTATTTCTAATGCAAGCCTGTGCTTTCGACAAAAGTGGTTTTTGATAAATTATGTCCATCATTTCATGATTTTATACTTGTCTAACCCGAATTTTTGTATTACAATAGATACGTACAACTTAGGTACTTTATGTACTATTCATACTTATAAGGAGGTAACTAATTATGGCATATGTAATTACATCTGATTGTATTTCTTGTGGTGCTTGTGCAGAAGGATGTCCAGTAGGCGCTATCAAAGAAGGTGATGGACAGTTCGTTATCGACGCTGATACATGTATCGAATGTGGTGCATGCGAAAGCACATGTCCAACAGGCGCTATTAAAGCAGGCGAATAATTTAAAAATAATAAAAAGCAGGTGCTTAGGATTTCCTAAGCACCTCTTTTTCATTTTAATATATTTTCCGTGTTCGAATCGCTCCTATTTTCGGAACAAACCAAAACGTCGTTTATTCATCTTTGTCGGTGTGTAAGGTGGTAATTTTGCTGCTGCCACTTCCTGATATCCCCTCTGTCTTCCCCGAATCATCTCATCCAATTTACGAAAGCGTGCTTCTTCCTTTTGCTCTCTTTGCTGATCTAAAACACTCATCTCATTCATTAGACGCTCTGTAACCATATCCGCAATATCTTCTTCCAAACGTACGTTATTTTCCATAAGTGCCTGGGACACAATGGCATCCATTATGTATTTAAAATGACTCATCTTCTCCTCTGAACTGATCTTCTCCACAGTCAATACCTGTTTGTTCTCCGGTTCCATAACTTCCATATGATCAGAAATTGTATTTTGCCTTGCTTCGTCCTGAATTTTCTTTTCCTCGTGTTCCTCGTAATTTTGACGTACATCCTCCAACGATATAATATTGGTTGTCTTTTCATCACAGAACAAAATTTCCATGACGTCCTTAATCGATTTTAGTTGAAACCCCCTGTCTTTGAGTGCCCGTATCCGACAAAAGATATCAATTTCACGCTGAGTATAATAACGATGGCCCATCTCATTCCTTGGTATTTCCAGTGAAAGCTCATCCTCCCAATAACGCAGTACATGAGATTCTACTTTCACCATTTTTGCTGCATCCGATATGGTGTATCGCATTTCTTCCATAGAATACCTCCAATTACCTTCTCGTTATTTAACAATCAAATTATAGCAAATAGGGAAAATAATTCAATTTTCCCATCTCACAACTTATCGACATAACATTTTCTAAAAATAAAAAAGCTGGTCATATGATTGATAACCAGCTCATTATTTTTGTAAAATTGCGATATTTTATTGTTTGGATTTGTTGGCAAACTTCGTGTAGTTTGGTAACCACACAAGCTCAACCGTTCCAATTGGACCATTACGTTGTTTGGCAATAATAATCTCGGAAATATTTTTCTTATCTGTGTCCTTATTATAATAGTCGTCACGATAAATAAACATAACGACATCAGCATCCTGTTCAATAGCACCGGACTCACGAAGGTCGGATAACATCGGACGGTGATCCGGACGTGTTTCACATGCACGGGATAACTGAGACAATGCAATCACCGGCGCATTAATCTCACGGGCAAGTGCTTTCAACGAGCGGGAAATTTCTGAAATTTCCTGCTGACGGGATTCACTGCGCTTTCCACCGCTCATCAACTGAAGGTAGTCGATAATAACAAGCCCAAGATTATTTTCCAGTTTCATCTTTCGACATTTGGAACGAAGCTCTGAAATGGAAATACCCGGCGTGTCATCAATAATTAATGGTGCTTTGCTGATTTCTCCCGCACTCTCAATAAGTTTTTCCCAATCATTGGCGCTTAAATTTCCAGTACGAAGCAACTGGGAATCCACTTTGGACTCCATAGATAAAATACGATTTACCAGCTGGTCCTTCGACATTTCCAAACTGAAAATCGCTGTGGTCACATGATTCTTTACAGCAATATGCTGCGCCAGATTCAATACAAACGCTGTTTTTCCCATTGATGGACGCGCTGCTATTAATATGAGATCTGAAGGCTGAAAACCAGAGGTCTTATAGTCCAGGTCATAAAATCCGGTAGGAATTCCCGTTACGGTTCCTTTATGCTTCGCAGCCGTTTCGATCTTATCAATAACACTCAATACAACATCACGAATTGGAACAAATTCTTCACTGCTCTTTTTTTGTAAAAGATCAAAAATCTGCTTTTCCGTATTTTCCAAAATGTTATCTACAGGTTCCTTTCCAAGATAACATGTATTCGCAATGCCTTCGGTTGCCTTAATCATTCGGCGAAGTAATGCTTTTTCAGATACCGTCTGAGCATAATGTTTAATATTGGCAGATGTAGGAACATCATTGATAATACCACCAATGAATTCGATACTGGTCAATTCTGGCGGAACGTCCTTATTTTTCAGACGTTCCTGCAGCGTGATCAAATCCACAGGTTTATCTTCACGATACAACTCCACCATAACTTCAAACAACAAACCATATTGTCTCTGATAAAAGTCTTCATCACTTAAGATCTCCGAGGCTGTAACAATAGCGTCCTGATCCATTAGCATTGATCCAATAACCGCACGCTCTGCTTCATCACTGTGAGGCAATATTCTTTTGATTAAAGCTTCTTCCATAGCCATAAAATCTTAGGCCTCCTCGACCTTTACCGTCAACTCTGCCATTACCTTTGGATGTACTTTATATGGTACGATCGCCATACCAACCATACGAATCGGTTCCTGAAGATTTAATTTCTTTTTATCAATATCAATATTCAACTGAGCCTTTGCTGCAGCCGCAATTTCTTTTGTAGATACGGAACCGAAAACACGTCCACCTTCACCTGTTTTGATCTTCACAGTAACCACTTTTTCTTTTAATTCTGCTGCAAACACTTTAGCTGCCTCAAGTTGTTCTTTTGCCACCTTTTCTTCATTGGCTTTTTTCAATTTCAAATCATTCAGATTCTTTGCCGTAGCTTCGATACCAAGTTTCTTTTTTAAAATAAAGTTTCTTGCATATCCTTCGTTAACTTCGACAAGTTCACCCTTTTTGCCAAGGCTTTTTACATCTTCTAATAAAATGACTTTCATAATCAAATCGCTCCTTCTTTTTGCATCGTTACAATGGTCTGCTTCACAAGATCCATGGCCTGTGATACAGTCATATTCTGAACCTGTGCACCTGCAATGGTACTATGACCGCCGCCGCCAATCCGTTCCATAACCAATTGTACATTGATACCGTCACTGCCTTCCACAGAACGGGCACTTATATAAATTGTATCCCTGATACATGTAAATACATAGGACGCTTTAATCCCTGTAATATTCAATAACTCATTGGCTACCTGTGCTCCGACAACTGTCGGACTTTCAAGTCCTTCCGCAGGACATACGGTATATGCCATACAATTATCAATCTGCGCATTCCGCACAGCTTCGGCACGGGCACGATAAATCTACATACTGTCTCTAAATGC
>JAFOYH010000076.1 GCA_017391465.1 Lachnospiraceae bacterium
GCACATTACGGGTATCTTTCATGATATCTATCTGCAAACCGCAGGGAAACAAATGGCAAATTTCAGCCGTTGTATCAGTCAGGGCATCTTAGAGCTCTACCCTTCCTTCCAGAGCACGCAGCAAAGTGACTTCGTCGATGTACTCCAAATCACCACCGACAGGCACACCGCTGGCAATTCTGCTGACTTTAATTCCTGTCGGCTTGATTAGCTTACTAATATACATGGCTGTTGTTTCGCCTTCCAGACTGGAATTCGTCGCAACAATAACTTCATCCACGTCCCCTTGAAGCCGAAGCATCAGCTCTTTTAAACGAATATCGTTCGGTCCAATGCCAAGCATTGGTGAAATCGCACCATGCAGCACATGGTATACCCCTTCATATTTACCCGTTTTTTCATAGGCCGCCAGATCTCTCGGTGTTTCTACCACCATAATGGTCTTTTTGCTTCGTTTTTCATTGCGACAGATCGGGCATAATTCACGATCTGTCAAATTAAAACACTGACTACAGTAACGGATATTTTCGCGCGCATCTACAATGGCCGAAGCAAGACCCGTTGCCTGATCTTTTGGCATATTAATAATGTGAAATGCTAATCGCTGAGCCGATTTAGGTCCAATACCAGGTAATTTTGATAATTCTTCAATCAAACGCGAAATCTGACTGCTATAATACGCCATTAGAAACCAAAGCCCCCAAGGCCGCCCATGCCGCCTGTAAATTTCGCCATATTGGCCTGATTCATTTCCTCAATTTTGCGCAATGCTTCATTTGTTGCTGCAACAATTAAATCTTCAAGCATTTCAATATCATCCGGATCCACAACTTCTTCTTGAAGTTTTACAGAAATCAGTTCTTTTTTACCGGATACTTTAACCGTTACAGCTCCGCCGCCAGCACTTGCTTCCACTTCTGTCTCTTCCATCTTCTGCTGAGCTTCTTCCATCTGTCTCTGCATTCTCTGTGCCTGCTTCATTAAATTATTCATATTGCCAGGCATACCTCCTGGAAATCCACCTCTTTTTGCCATCTTTAATTTCCTCCTTCATCCATCTTTACATCGAAGACATCAAAAATCATCTTCGTCAATAAATTCTACATGTTCCAAACGTATTTTATTCGGATTAATAAAAAGTGCTTCTTCCTGACGTCCCCGTTCAAACAAACGCGTCACCACATGCACTTCTTTTCCAATATGTTCACCGATCACTGTCTCCAAATTCTCACGATGGTTTTCTTTATCAAAATAGCACTTATTCATGTCATCGTAAAATCCAAGTATGATCTGATTCTCCGGACCCGCACTAACCATTGCCGTCTTAAGCATGATCATGGCACTTGGATCCAACCCTGTGATAATCTTTCCCCATTGACTAACAACAGCTTCCACATCTTCTGCTAAGGCTGGTGGCAAAGTTTCCTGTATATTTTCGGATTCTTTCTCCATATTTTGCGACTCTATCGTGGATGTCGGTGCTGTCATGACACCACGTTCAATCATATCTTCAAGAACAGAAAGACGATTTAAAATCGCTTCATAATTATTCTCCATCTGTGGTTTGCATAATTTAACAATGGCCAATTCGATCAACACACGCTTTTGTGTCGAGTATTTGAGCTGTCCATTCAATTCGGAAAAAATACGAATATAACGCATCAAAACAGACTGTTTCACCTGTCTGGCCTCTTCTTTCAATGCCGCCAGATTATCCGCAGACATATCAAGAATATCCTCCAATTGATCTGAGCTTTGCACAAGCATAAGATTTCTCAAATACCATGTAAAATCCGATACGAACTGTGTAAGCTCACGTCCCTGAATAACTACTTCTTCCACCAGTTTCAACGCATCGGTCACATTCTGTGCCATAATGTTTCGTAATAATCGGCTGAAAACAGATGTGTCAACCGCACCAAGAATATCCAGCACATGTTCATAGGTCAAACGTTCGTTAAGATAAAACGCCACACACTGATCAAGCAGACTCAATGCGTCTCGCATCGAACCGTCGGCCGCTCTTGCAATATATCGCAGTGCTTTCTCTTCCACATCCAGTCCTTCTTTATCCACCAGCTCCTGAAGCCTGTCCGCGATTGTATCGATGGTAATACGTCTAAAATCGTAACGTTGACATCTTGAAAGAATGGTAATCGGAATCTTGTGAGCCTCTGTCGTCGCTAAAATAAAAATAACATATTCCGGCGGTTCCTCCAATGTCTTTAACAAAGCATTAAACGCACCAATAGAAAGCATGTGCACTTCATCGATGATATAAACCTTGTATTGTCCTTCCGTCGGAGAATACTCCACTTCTTCTCGAATCTCGCGAATATTATCCACACCGTTATTAGATGCCGCATCGATTTCGATCACATTCATCGATGTCTGACTCTGAATAGATCTGCACATTGGACATTCCCCACAGGGACTGCCATCTTTTGGATTCAGACAATTCACGGCTTTTGCAAAAATCTTTGCCACGGATGTCTTTCCTGTACCTCGTGTTCCACAAAAGAGATAGGCATGTCCAACTCTTCCAAGTTTTATTTGATTTTTTAGGGTTTTAACAATATGCTCCTGTCCCCGGACATCCTCAAACACTCCCGGACGCCACTTACGATAAAGGGCCTGATAGGACATGTCTTTCACTTCCTGTTCTATTCATCACCAAAACTGATACCCATATCCTTCGCTTCACGAATCGTTGCACAGTCTGGATCCACATATTTTAACTTTCCTGCCACTTTTTCCAGTGGCACTCGAATAACTTCAAATCCATCAAAAGCTACCATCTGCCCATAATTACGTTCCACGATCATACGACCGGCTTCTGCACCGAGCTTTGTTGAAATAAAACGATCGTATGGATCCGGACTTCCTCCACGCTGTGTATGACCCGGAACAGTAATACGTACTTCTTTTCCAAAGGCTTCTTCTATCTTCGCTGCAAGTTCATAGGATACAGATGGGTAGGCACTTTCTGCTTTTTTCTTATTATACTCTTTTTTGCTAAGAAGCGCATCTTCTTTTGAAATTGCCCCTTCAGCAACAGCTAAAATCGAAAAACGTTTTCCCGCTTTATGACGTCTTTCAAGAGCGCCAAGAACGCTCTCCAGATCGTAAGGAATTTCGGGAATAAGAATAATATCTGCACCTCCGGCAATCCCGGCATGAAGCGTCAGCCATCCCACTTTATGACCCATGACTTCTACAATAAACACACGACCATGAGAGGATGCCGTTGTATGAATACAGTCAATCGCATCCGTTGCAATATCTACAGCGCTCTGAAACCCAAAGGTCATGTCTGTTCCAAAAATATCGTTATCAATCGTTTTTGGAAGCGAAACCACATTTAAACCTTCTTCTTTTAAAAGATTCGCTGTTTTCTGAGAACCGTTACCTCCAAGAATCACAAGGCATTCAAGGCCAAGATCCCGATAGGTTTTTTTCATAGCAGCCACCTTATCAATACCATCTGCTTCAATA
>JAFOYH010000010.1 GCA_017391465.1 Lachnospiraceae bacterium
ACTATATGATATCCCTACTTTAAACATGACAAATGAATTTCCTATCTTCCCAAAAAACAGGAACATGCTATAATAGAATCATAAATTTTATAAGATTCTTATCCCTCATTGAATGGGGCAGACTTGAGAAATGAGACTGGAGGTTTTACACATGAATAAAAAAAACGATATCGTTAAGATTTACGACGATATGTTTAATATGATCGGGACAGAAAAATGGTCCGTTGTCCATGAAGAAGGATTATTGCACCAGGTTGTGCATCTCTGGATTTACAGCGACGAATCGGATGGTCGTTGGATGTATTTTGTTCAGCGTCCTCATGATCTGGATGTCTATCCAGGACTCTATGATCTGCCAGTCAGTGGTCACATTGATCCGGACGAAACATTTTCCGAAACTCTGATTTCTATTACTGAAGAACACCTTGGATTAAAATTAACCAAAGACATGTTAAAACATGTGGGTAATATCCGTCAGAAAATTGATGTTGAACATTATCATGATAATGCCTTTTGTCAAATATATGTAAAGAAGCTCACTCTTCCAATTCCGGACTTTGATATTCACGATGTGGATTTGTTCTTTAAAGTAAAATATGAAAAATTCTGCCAGTGGCTTCAAAATCCAGAAGGCTCTATTTCCCTGTATACACCGACTGGCGAATACATAAAAGATTCTGTTGCTGATGAGTGGTGGTGGCTTCGAAAGAACGAATTTACAACTATTGTTCAACCGTATATTGACAAACAGAAATAAATGCTAAAAAACCATTGTTCCATAACGAATTTATCGTTATGGAACAATGGTTTTTTAGTTTTTACACAGTCGATAGCCCTGACCCCAGACTGTTTCAATATATTCTTCATCCGGGTCAGCCTTTTTTAATTTGCTGCGCAAATTACTAATATGTATTTTCACTGCGTTATCATCACCCATATATGGCTGTCGCCAAACCGATTCATACAAACTTGCCTTTGTATAAATACAGTCACGATGACACATCAGCAAACACAGGATCATATACTCTTTCACTGTCAGATTCAAAGACTGTTGCTTCATCTCGATCTTTTTAATCGAACCATTGACAATGTTCAGTCCTTTGTACTGATATAAACGTACATTATGTGTTCTTCGATATGCTTCTCTTAAGTGATAGTTAATAATTTCTTCTAATCCTTCCCGATCCGAAGTCGCATCGATCCACCCATTGAACAGTTCTTCCATATCCCCATCATTTCGTTCTGTATCCCTTAAAAAATGAACATTCATGAGAGGAACATCTGTAAATCTGCGAATCTGTCGAATGTATTCTTTCACATTCTCATCCAATATTTCGCAAAACCATACAATCATATCATACGGATGCATCTTTACCATATTCAGCAAATCTGCGTCTGCAACTGATGTCACCTGATGGCCAAGCTCACAAAAACGTGCTTCCATGCGTTGTTCCTGTGGTATCGACTGCTCTGCCAATAAAATAGTCGCCATTCCATCGTCCATCCTTTGCATAGAGTTTTTTCAGTATAACATAATTTATCCCAAAAAGAAAGGATATGCAAAACACATCCTTTCATAAATTCCTTAATTCTTTACTTTCGCCTTCAATTCCACGCCATCATAACAAATACGAATCACGTCCCCCGGCATTACCTGATCTGCCAAAATTAAACGCCCTGCCAATGTCTCCACATGTTTCTGAAGAAAACGCTTCAACGGACGTGCTCCATAAACCGGATCATAACCATGTTCAATGATGTAGGCTTTCGCATCTTCATCCAGTTCAATCAAAATCTCTCTGTCCGACAGACGTTTATTCAGATTCTTCATCAAAATATCCACAATACTCTGAATATCCGACTTACTCAATGGTTTAAACATGATGATCTCATCCAGGCGGTTTAAAAATTCCGGACGGAAATGTCCACGGAGCTCATTCATCACCATCTTCTCTGCAGATTCTTCAATATCACCTGCTGCATTAATTCCGTTTAACAAGTACTCAGAACCAATATTCGATGTCATGATCAGGATTGTATTCTTAAAGTCCACGCATCTTCCCTGAGAATCGGTAATACGACCATCATCGAGTACCTGAAGCAGTACATTAAACACATCCGGATGCGCTTTTTCAATCTCATCAAAGAGAACAACCGAATATGGTTTTCTGCGAACTGCTTCGGTCAACTGGCCGCCTTCTTCATATCCCACATATCCCGGAGGAGCTCCAATCAGACGAGAAACAGAAAACTTCTCCATATACTCACTCATATCAATACGGACAATATTCGACTCATCATCAAACAGACTTTCTGCCAGTGCCTTGGCAAGTTCTGTCTTACCTACACCTGTTGGTCCAAGAAACATAAAGGAACCGATCGGCTTGGTTTCATCCTTAATACCTGCTCTGGAACGAATAATAGCCTCTGTCACTTTCTGGATACCTTCCTCCTGTCCAATGACACGTTTATGAAGTTCTTTATCCAAATTCAATGTCTTCTGGCGTTCACTCTCTGTCAGTTTTGCCACCGGGATGCCCGTCCAGCGGGATACGATACGTCCAATCTCATCCTCTGTTACCTGTTCACGAACCAGCGAATCTTTCGCACTGTGAATCTTATGTTCCTGTTCTTCAAGCTGACGTTTTAATTCCGGAAGCTTTCCATACTGTAATTCTGCTGCACGATTCAGATTATAATCTCTTTGCGCCATCTCAATCTCTTTATTCACATTCTCAATCTGCTCTCTTAAGATACGGATCTGATCCACATCTTTTTTGTCTGCTTCCCATTTCGCCTTTTCTATCTGAAAATCTTCACGAAGCTCTGCGATCTCTTTCTGAATTGCCGCAAGGCGTTCCCTGCTCAAATGGTCATCTTCTCGTTTTAATGCTGCTTCTTCGATCTCAAGCTGCATAATCTTACGTGACACCTCATCAAGTTCGGTTGGCATGGAATCCAGTTCTGTCTTAATAAGCGCACAGGCTTCATCCACAAGGTCGATAGCCTTATCCGGGAGAAAACGATCCGAAATGTAGCGATTCGACAAAACTGCAGCTGCAACCAGCGAACCATCCGTAATCTTCACACCATGAAAAACTTCATAGCGATCCTTCAGACCTCTCAAAATGGAGATTGTATCTTCCACCGTTGGTTCATCAACCATCACCGGCTGAAAACGACGTTCCAGAGCTTTATCCTTTTCGATATACTGGCGATATTCATCTAAGGTTGTAGCACCAATACAATGAAGCTCACCTCGTGCCAGCATTGGTTTTAACATGTTGCCTGCATCCATCGCACCATCCGTCTTACCTGCCCCAACGATCAGATGCAATTCATCAACAAACAACAGAATACGACCTTCACTCTTGCGCACTTCTTCAAGAACAGCTTTCAGACGTTCTTCAAATTCGCCACGGTACTTGGCACCTGCAACAAGGGCTCCCATATCCAACG
>JAFOYH010000136.1 GCA_017391465.1 Lachnospiraceae bacterium
GCTCGAAGCGTAAAAAGATTAAACAAAACCATTCAGATCACAAACACAGGGATTGCACCAGGTGCAGGCGTTGGAAACAGGCGTTATGGCATTGATGAACAGAGTATGGGAATTCCGGTTATTGCCATTGGCATACCGACGGTTATTGATGCAGCAACCATTGTCAATGACACCATTGGAAATCTGTTGTCCATTATGGATGAAACAAGAAATCGTTTGTCGGTACGCATTTGGGAAGGTGTTGCTTCGTTTGATGATCAGGAACGTTATCAATTGGTACGGGAACTGATGGAGCCGGAGATGATGAATATGTTTGTGACACCAAAAAATATTGATGAGATTATTGTTCAGATGAGTTATACCTTATCGGAAGCGTTGAATCAAATGTGTCACGTTATGGGATGATAGCGGGGATGGTATACTTTAGTGTCTTAAGCATATAATAGTGGTGGCAGCTTGAGGAAAACTTTGGTGAGGGGAATGGGTGCATGGGAAAGAAAGTCATTCATCTTGGCACATTAATCCTGTCGATTTCATTATTATGGATGATAGGAATGTTTTCGGGAGAGAACGTCTTTTTAAATATAATGAGTCCGGTTGTATATGGAAGAAAGGATATGTTTTCAATGGCTGAATGGTCGGAACGGTTGTCTGATGGTTTGCTTTTTGTGGCTTCTCCGTTGTGGATGACACAAAAAGAACGGATAGCAGTTGTGAATCAAAACACATGCGAGCTTTATCCGACAGACCCTGTTTTGTCGGCTTTATATGAAGAAAATCAAATGCTTCCAAACGGAGAAAATTATGGTGAGGGGGATGCGGATGATGGACTGCAATCGGTCAGTGCACCTGTTGCCAGCAGACAGGGAATTGTTTATACCGTCGATATGCTGAAAGATTATAATTATTTTGTAAATCAGTTTTATGCTGTAGACAGTTCGACCTATGCGGATGATCTTTTGGATGCAGAAACATTCATCAATATGGATTTGACCATGGATATAACGGGAGATGAACCAAAAATTTTAATTTACCATACACATTCACAGGAAGCTTTTTTGGATAGTCGGGCCGGAGTTTGGCAAGATACGGTTGTAGGTGTAGGCGATTATCTCAAATCGGAACTGGAAGGGCGCTATGGGATTAAGGTGCTGCATTTGACAGAATCCTTTGATGTCATTAACGGTGTGACAGACCGAAGTGCAGCCTATACATATGCAGAAGAACGTGTACGTCAGATTTTGGAAGAAAACCCATCGATTAAAGTGATTATCGATCTGCATCGGGATGGAGTTCCTGAGGATACACATTTGGTAACGTCAATTCAGGGAAAAGATACAGCTCAACTTATGTTGCTGAATGGACTTTGCCGGACATCTGCCAATGGTCCCATAGACTATTTGCAAAATGACTATTTGACGGAAAATCTTGCATTTAGTTTTAAATTACAGGCAAAAGCGGCCGAATATTATCCGAATCTTATGCGTCGCATTTATCTGCGTTCATACCAATATAATCTTCATATGATGCCAAGAAGTATTCTTGTAGAATGTGGAGCACAGACAAATACGGTAGAAGAAGCAAAAAATGCGATGCCATTGTTGGCAGATCTGCTTTATCTGGTTTTGTCTGGTAATTAGATGATAAAAAATATATGACAAATAGAAATCTGCATGATATACTATTCGGAAAGGGTGAACTATGCCCAAAAGCAAGTATAGAAGAGAATGGAGGCAGGACCAGGATGGCAGCAGATCAGAGTAAGATTCGTAATTTTTGTATCATTGCCCATATTGACCACGGAAAATCCACCCTGGCAGACCGTATTATTGAGATGACGGGAACGTTGACAAGCCGTGAAATGCAGGCGCAGGTTCTGGATAACATGGACTTGGAGCGTGAACGCGGAATTACGATTAAATCTCAGGCTGTGCGTATTGTTTATAAGGCACAGGACGGTAACGAATATATTTTTAACTTAATCGATACACCAGGACATGTGGATTTTAACTATGAAGTTTCACGAAGTCTGGCAGCTTGCGACGGTGCGATTTTAGTTGTTGATGCAGCACAGGGGATTGAGGCTCAGACATTGGCCAATGTCTATCTGGCGTTGGATCATAATCTGGATGTTATGCCGGTTATTAATAAGATCGACCTTCCGAGTGCCGATCCGGAACGTGTTATTAATGAAATTGAAGATGTGATTGGCATTGAAGCGGAGGATGCACCTCAGATTTCAGCGAAGAATGGTATTAATATTGAAGCTGTTCTTGAACAGGTTATTGAAAAAATTCCTGCACCGGACGGAGATCCGGATGCACCATTGAAAGCACTGATCTTTGACTCGATTTATGATCCGTACAAAGGTGTTATTGTATTTTTCCGTGTGAAAGAAGGAACGATTCGTAAAGGTACACATGTGCGTATGATGGCAACAGGTGCTGATTTTGAAACGGTTGAAGTTGGTTATTTTGGTGCGGGTCAGTTTATTCCGTGTGATGAATTGTCTGCAGGCATGGTTGGTTATATGACCGCCAGCATTAAAAATTTAAAAGATACACGTGTGGGTGATACTATCACAGATGTAGATAATCCTTGTGATGAAGCACTCCCAGGTTATAAAAAAGTGAATCCGATGGTTTATTGCGGTATGTATCCAGCCGATGGTGCAAAATATCCGGACCTTCGGGATGCTTTGGAAAAACTTCAGCTCAATGATGCATCCTTGCAGTTTGAAGCAGAAACATCTGTGGCGTTAGGCTTTGGCTTCCGTTGTGGATTCCTTGGGCTTTTGCATCTGGAGATTATTCAGGAACGTCTGGAACGTGAGTATAATCTGGATCTTGTAACAACAGCACCTTCGGTTATCTATAAAGTACACAAGACGAATGGCGAGATGATCGATTTGACAAATCCGACAAATCTTCCGGATCCTTCGGAGATTGAATATATGGAAGAACCGATTGTATCTGCTGAGATTATGGTGACAACCGAATATATCGGTAAGATCATGGAATTGTGTCAGGAACGTCGAGGTGTCTATCTTGGTATGGAATATATGGAATCAACGCGTGCACTTTTAAAATATGAGCTTCCATTGAATGAAATCATTTATGACTTCTTTGATGCGTTAAAATCCTGTTCAAGAGGTTATGCATCCTTTGATTATGAAATGAAAGGTTATGAACAGTCGGATCTTTGCAAACTGGATATTCTCATTAACCGTGAAGAGGTGGATGCTCTTTCGTTTATTGTGCATAGTGCATCCGCATATGAACGTGGTCGAAGAATGTGTGAACGTTTGAAAGAAGAAATTCCAAGACACTTGTTTGAAATCCCGATTCAGGCAGCGATTGGAAGTAAGATCATTGCCAGAGAGACTGTAAAAGCCATGCGTAAAGATGTATTGGCAAAATGTTACGGGGGTGACATTTCACGTAAACGTA
>JAFOYH010000018.1 GCA_017391465.1 Lachnospiraceae bacterium
AGTCTATTATATGATGAGTTGTTCAAGTTGTCTATAAAAGTTAATTATTTAACGAAAAATTTATCTAATTTCAACAAATTGGTTGGACCAATTTGAATAGTTGATAAAAAAGTTTGGAATGAAGAGAATATATATGGAGTTTTCTGAAAAATAAGATTATATAGATGGAATTCTGCGCGTTTTTGCGCGTTTAAAGAAAATAAAACTTTTGAATGATTCATGAATAAGGGCATTTCCTGCTTATGAAAATATGATACTTTGTATATCAAAATTTGTTAAAGTATGTTATGATAAACAGTAAGTTTCAATGAAGGAGGGAGCGTTATGCCTGGATTTATCATTCATCTTGCGGAAGCGACTATGATTATGAATTTTATGAAAAATAAGCCGGATTCGAAATGGAGATATGAATTTCTCATGGGTAATCTTCTTCCGGATACACGACTGGGAATTGAAAAATGTATTTCTCATTTTTGGGATGAAACGTGTTTGGAAAATATTGCACGGGCACCGAAACTTTCGTGTTTTTTGCAAAAATATGGACATCGATTAAATGAACCAATCGTGTTGGGATATTATGCACATTTATTTCTGGATGAACGTTATGTGGATGATTACTGGCCGACAATTTTGGAATTTAAAGATAAAGGCGGACATCCGGAACCTCGTAAGGAACGAATTTATGAAGTTGAATTGAAACAGAGCGGAAAGCGTATTCCTTTTGAAAAGTTTTTTACAGTGGAGAACTATTATGGGGATTATACTCGAAGCAATCATTGGATTGTGGAACGCTATCATCTTGAGCCGCCGGAGTTTTCCGGACTTGAAAATGTGAATATGGATGAGGTGTGTGCAGAAGATTTAAGACGTGTCATTGAAGAGCTGAATCACATTTGTGAAACCGGCCATATGGGCGATGAGAAAAGTATGGCGGTTTTTGATCTGGAATCATTGGATAGATTTGTTCGTCGAACAGCAGATGAATTTTGGAAACATCTTGAACAGATGGGAATAGATTGTGAAAAGAAGTTAGAGTGAGGAGAAAAACAGATGATTTATAATAATATTTTAGAAGCAATGGGACATACACCTATGATTCGTTTGAATCGCATGGTTCCGGAAAACAGTGCACAGGTACTGGTGAAATTTGAAGGGTTGAATGTGGGTGGTTCGATTAAAACACGAACAGCATTTAATATGATTGAAGACGCAAAACGAAAAGGTCTTATTAAGGAAGATACGATCATTGTAGAGCCAACCAGTGGCAATCAGGGAATCGGACTGGCTTTGATCGGCGCGGTTCAGGGATATCAGACAGTAATTTTTATGCCGGATTCTGTAAGTGAAGAACGAAGAAAACTGGTACAGCATTATGGCGCAGAAGTGCGATTGATCCATGATGCGGGAAATATTGGGGAATGTATTGATGAGTGCCTTCGTCAGGCATTGAAAATGGCCGAAGAAGATGAACGGGTATTTGTTCCACAGCAGTTTGAAAATGAAGCAAATCCGATGGTTCACAGACATCATACGGGACTTGAGATTCTGGAACAGGTGGCTGGACCGATTCATGGATTCTGTTCAGGTATTGGAACAGGCGGAACCATTACAGGTATTGGTGAAGTGTTAAAAGCTCAGAATCCGGATATGGAGATTTGGGCGGTTGAACCGGAAAATGCAGCCATTCTCGCAGGAGGCACTGTTGGAACACATTTGCAGATGGGAATTGGTGACGGAGTTATTCCTCCGATTTTAAATCAGAAAATTTATGATGATGTTTATGTGGTGACAGATGAGGAAGCTATTCAGACTGCGAAAGATCTGGCGCGTTTGGAGGGACTCATGTGCGGTATTTCCAGTGGAACAAATGTGGCTGCTGCATTGAAACTGGCGAAAAAACTGGGCAAGGGGAAAACGGTGGTCACCGTACTCCCGGATACAGCCGAACGATATTTTTCAACACCATTATTTGAAGAAAAGTAGAGGGGATTATGGATTCATATAATCAGTTGAATGAAGTATTGGTACACGTGTTTAATCATGCATTAAAAATAGAAGAAAACTCTTTGATTCGAGAGGAATTTAAAGAAATTTCCATGAACGATATGCATATTATTGATGCGATTGGGGATGATGAACCGAAAAATATGTCTTCAATCGCGAAGCTTGTTGGGGTTACGGTGGGAACGCTGACCATCGCCATGAATAATCTCGTAAAGAAGGGATATGTCATTCGTACTCGAAGTGAAGAGGATCGCAGAGTGGTTTTGATTTCTCTTGCAGAAAAGGGAAAGAAAGCGTATGAACGTCACAGGGAGTTTCATCTGGAGATGATTAAGGCCATGCGAGAAGGTTTGAGTGATGAGCAATGTCTGATACTTATGCAAGCCATTAAGAATCTACAGGAACATTTAAAAACTGTATAAGCGATGAATAAGAATAGATCAAAAGTGTGTTTCGAAGTCAAATGTAAGATTTTGGAATGCACTTTTTTTGAGAAAAAATATGCAAACATTTGTTCGCTGTGATATAATATAAACAAAGTATGTGAAGGATTTAAATGTTAAAGGAGGTTATAAGATGTCAGAACATATTTATATTGCTATTGATCTTAAGTCTTTTTATGCCTCCGTGGAATGTCGGGAGAGAGGTTTGGACCCTCTCACAACGAATCTGGTTGTGGCGGATGCCAGTCGAACGGAGAAGACGATTTGTCTGGCAGTGACACCGGCGCTGAAAGCCTATGGAATATCTGGGCGTGCGCGCTTATTTGAGGTGGTTCAGAAGGTTCGTGAAGTGAATCGAAAACGTCGTTATGCTAATGGCGGTCAGGATTTTTCGGGAAAATCGACGAATGCAGTGAAACTCGAGAAACATCCGGAGCTAGAACTGGATTATATCGCGGCACCACCGCGTATGGCCTATTATCTGGAATACAGTACGAAGATTTATGATATTTATTTAAAATATATTGCACCCGAAGATATTCATGTCTATTCCATTGATGAGGTATTTATGGATGTGACGACGTATCTGGGAATTTATAAACTTTCACCCCATGATCTGGCACGTAAGATCATTAAAGATGTTTTGGATACAACAGGGATCACTGCCACAGCGGGTATTGGAACCAATCTGTATCTGTGCAAGGTGGCCATGGATATCGTAGCGAAGCATATTGCTCCTGATGAAGATGGGGTTCGAATTGCAGAGTTGGATGAACGAACGTATCGAAGACTTTTGTGGGACCATAGACCGCTAACGGACTTTTGGCGTGTGGGTAAAGGCTATGCGGGAAAATTGGAGAGTAACGGTCTGTATACCATGGGGGACGTTGCTCGCTGTTCGGTTGGAAAACCGGAAGATTATTAT
>JAFOYH010000118.1 GCA_017391465.1 Lachnospiraceae bacterium
AGGAGGACACTATGAAAACTATCTTATTGCCTTTTGGCCAGAAAAAACTTGAATTAAATCTTCCGGAAGAAAGAATTGCCGGAATTCTTGAATCTCATGCACATGAGTTTAAAGCAGTAAAATCCGAATCCGAACTCGTTCGAGAAGCACTTGAAAATCCTATCGATTCTCCAAGATTAAAAGAATTAGTTGTTGGTAAAAATAATGTCGTATTAATTGCAAGTGACCATACACGTCCGGTACCAAGTAAAGTTATCCTTCCAGAAATAATGAAAGAAATCGAAGCCGGCAACCCGGATGCAACTTTAACTGTTCTTATTGCAACAGGTTTCCACCGTCTTACAACAGAACAGGAAATGATTGATAAGTTTGGCGAAGAAATGTATCATCATCCAAAGATTAAATATGTAATTCATGACAGTGGCAAGGAAGAAGATCTCGTTCAGATTGGTATCCTTCCATCCGGCGGAAAATGTATCGTTAATAAAGTAGCCGTTGAAGCAGATTTATTAATTTCCGAAGGTTTCATTGAGCCACACTTCTTCGCTGGTTTCTCCGGCGGACGTAAGAGTGTTCTTCCTGGTATTTCCAGCCGTACAACTGTACTTGCAAACCACTGCTCTAAATTTATTGCAAATCCACACTCTCGTGCAGGTTCTCTTGACAGCAACCTTATGCACCAGGATATGCTTTGGGCAGCACAGACAGCAAAACTTGAATTTATCTGTAATGTTCTTCTTGATGCAGACAAAAAAGTTATCGCAGCTTACGCAGGCCACTTAAACAATGCGCATAGAAAAGGATGTGCATTCATGAATGAACTTGCAGGCGTTAAAGCGGTTCCATCCGACATCGCGATCACAACAAACGGCGGATACCCATTAGACCAGAATATTTATCAGTCTGTAAAAGGTATGACAGCAGCAGAAGCTACATGTAACCCAGGCGGTGTTATCATCATCGCATCAAGCTGCAATGATGGTCACGGCGGCGAAGCTTTCTACCGTACATTCGCAGACGAACCAGATAATGAAAAGATCATGGCTCAGTTCCTTGCAACCCCTCAGGAAGAAACTATTCCTGATCAGTGGGAATCCCAGATTCTTTGCCGTATACTCCTTAAACACAAACTCATCATGGTTTCAGATGCTCCAGAACAGATGATTCGTGATATGCATATGGATTATGCCCACAATCTTGACGAAGCAATTGCTATGGCAGATGCTTATCTTGCAGAACAGGGCAAAACAGATTCTAAGATTACAGTTATCCCAGATGGTATCGCTGTTATTGTTAATCCAGCGGATTAATCTGAATAAAATCAATATTTTATAATAAAAGTAAGGCTCCAGGAGAAATCCTGGAGCCCTCTTTTTATACATAAATGTATAAAAAGAGGGCTCCGCTGTAGATGCACACTCGCTTAAGTGTTCCATTTTTCTCTCTATGGTCTGTCTTCAAATTCAATATAATCCCTTTCACCCATAATACTCATATATGCCGGACGAATAATCTTATCTACATTAACCAATTCTTCGATTCGATGCGCACTCCATCCAACAATACGAGCCATAGCAAAAATTGGTGTATAAAGTTCCAATGGAATGTCCAACATACTGTAAACAAAGCCGCTATAAAAGTCGACATTGGCACTAACACCTTTATAAATCTTACGTTTATCTGCAATAACTTCCGGTGCCAGACGTTCCACCGCCGAATAAATCTTAAAGTCATCCTCACGCCCTTTAGCTCTGGCCAGACGTTCTACGAATCTTTTAAAAATCTGAGCTCTTGGATCGGATAAAGAATACACTGCATGTCCCATCCCATAGATCAGCCCTTTCTGATCAAATACCTGCTTATCCAAAAGCTTTCCAAGGTATTCGCGAATTGCGTCTTCATCATCATAATCGTTAATATGAGCCTTCAGATCATTCATCATCTCTACGACTTTAATATTGGCACCGCCATGTTTTGGTCCCTTTAAAGAAGATAGTGCCGCTGCAATCACCGAATAGGTATCTGAACCCGCAGAGGAAACAACACGTGTCGTAAATGTTGAGTTATTACCGCCGCCATGTTCCATATGCAGCACAAGGGCAATATCCAAAACACTGGCTTCGAGTTCTGTGTATTGTTTATCCGGACGAAGCATGAGAAGAATATTCTCGGCTGTTGATAAATTCTCATTCGGACGATGAATATATAAACTGTCGCCACATTCATAATGATTGTATGCGTGATAGCCATATACCGCCATCATCGGCAACACACTAATAAGCTGAATGCACTGGCGCAACACATTACTAATTGAATTATCTGCCATATAATCATCATACGATGCCAAAGACAAAACACTTTTCGTCATGGAATTCATAATATCCTTTGATGGTGCTTTCATAATGATATCTCGAGTAAAATTCTTTGGCAAAGTACGGCTTGTACTCAAAACCTGCTTAAATTCCTTAATCTCTTTCTTATTTGGAAGCTTTCCAAACAATAACAAATACGTAATCTCTTCATAGCCCAGGCACTTCCCTGAAAATCCATGAACCAAATCGTAAATATTATAACCTCGATACCATAACTGACCATCACATGGTGTCTTCACACCATCAATATATTCAAATGCAATAATCTTCGAAATATGTGTCAGCCCGGAAAGAACTCCATTCCCATTAATATCTCGCAATCCTTTTTTAACACCATACTTCTCATAATAACTTTCAGGTACAGTATCCATATTTTCACAAACTTTTCCGTAAATTTCTGTATATTGCGCAAGACTTGTTCTCTCTTTTAAATCCACTGCCAGCACCTCCGAAAATTTTTATTTTGTTCCACGGCATCCATTGCATGTACTGCAATCCCCACAACCGGCACCCATAACAATATTATCTGTCAGATAATCCACCTGAATCTCATAATCCTTTAAAGATAACACAAATTTCTGTTCATCGCTGTCGGTCACGCGCAATTCATCTTCATAAAACTGAATTCGAATCGGAACCAAGACATTGGCGCCTGTGCCTCTTGGATCCGGACGCCACTGTGCCCCAAATCGGTACATCTCACCCGTTTTGTTTCTGCAGATCAGACCCGTTCCAATCGTACGAAGTGCTTTAATCCGTCCATTCTCTGTAAGTTCCAATGTTGGTTTATGTTCTTCATCTTTTAGAGGTGTATTATCATATGCAATATATAATCCTGTTTCATGGGATACAAATACAGGTTCTTCCGGTTCTGCTGCCTTTACTTTTCCATTATCATAATATTCAATCTTTCTCGCCATAATTTCTCCATAAGGAGTATTAATTTTCTGAATGTTATCCATCGTTTTAACCACCTTTCCATAATTTGT
>JAFOYH010000024.1 GCA_017391465.1 Lachnospiraceae bacterium
TTTTAACTATTTTATTGTGTTGAATATTGGCCTGGCGGTATTTAATCTTATACCGATTCCTCCGCTTGATGGGGCAAAGGCATTCGGTATTATATATAAAAATGATGAAAATTATCTGGAGTCCCGTGTGAATTTTCAGGGATATATTGTGATTGCAGTTTTAATGATGACAGGGGTGATCGGACCGGTGCTTCGGTTTTTTCAGAATACGATCATCAACGTCTTATGGGGATTTGTTAAAGCATTGTTGTTAATTTAATAGAAAATGAGGATATTATGGAAAAAATTTTATTTGAAGAATTAATGATTTCAGACGAAATCAAACGTGCCATTAAAGATATGGGATTCGAAGAAGCGACACCTGTACAGAGTCAGAGTATTGGACCGATGATGGAAGGACACGACATTGTAGCGCAGGCACCGACAGGTACCGGAAAGACATGTGCGTTTGGTATTCCGGTCATTGAGGGGATGGATGCAGAAGCGCGTCATGTTCAGGCGCTTGTTTTATGTCCGACTCGAGAACTTGTTGTTCAGACAACGAATGAACTTTTGAAATTGACGAAGTATAAACATTCGATTCGTGTGGTTCCAATTTATGGCGGTCAGAATATGGAACGTCAGATTCAGGCATTGAAACGTAAACCACAGATCATTGTGGCAACACCGGGACGCTTAATGGACCATATGCGTCGTCACACCATCCGTCTTGAAAATTTAAAATATATGGTTCTTGATGAGGCAGATGAAATGTTAAACATGGGCTTCCGTGAGGATATCGATACTATTTTGGAATCAGTTCCGGAAGCACGCCAGACAGTACTGTTTTCTGCGACCATGTCTAAAGAGATTCTGGATATTACAACGAAATATCTGACAGATCCTGTACGTGTACAGATCACAAAGACACAGATCACTGTGCCAAACATTCGTCAGTTTTATCTGGAAGTGAATCAGGAGAATAAGGTGGATGTACTTGCACGACTCATTGATGTCAATGACTTCAAGTTGTCGATGATCTTTTGTAATACAAAACGTCAGGTGGATGAATTGACGCATGAAATGATTGCCCGTGGTTATCAGGCCGAAGGCCTTCATGGAGACATGAAACAGTCTCAGCGTGACTGGGTCATGAAAACATTTAAAGAAGGTCGTGTAGAAATTCTTATTGCAACGGATGTGGCAGCCAGAGGTCTTGATATTGAAAATGTTGAAGCTGTATTCAATTATGATCTTCCGGAAGATATGGAATACTATGTGCATCGAATTGGACGTACGGGGCGTGCAAACCGGGAAGGTGTTTCCTACTCATTTGTTGGACATCGTGACATGTATAAGCTTCGTCAGATTATGAATTATACGAAAGCGAATATTAAGTATAAAAAGATTCCGCGTTCTGCAGATATTGCCCATGTGCGTACACAGCTTGTCATGCGCGAACTGTTAAAAGTTATCGAAGATGAAAATATGTCCCGCTATTCGGATCTGATTGAAAAGATCATGGCTCAGGAAGAATTCCAGAACTATACGATCATGGATGTGGCAGCGGCATTTTTAAGTAAGCATATTCCTGCGGATACATTCAAAGAAATCGAAGAAAAACCACGATTTGCCGACATGCTTAAAAAACGCAGTGGTCGCAGAAACAGCGGTAAAGATGAATGGAGAAATGGCCGCAGAGACGATAAAAGACGTGATAAGTCAAAAGACGACTGGTATGAACAGATTCGCAGCGGCAAACGTAAGGATTCAAAAGATGAATGGAAATCCAGAAAAAGAGAAGGCGAAAAATTTGAGAAAAAAGTTTATCTGAAATCCGAGAAAAAAGCAGAAAAAAAGAATCGAAGAAAAAATGAAAAAGGACAGAGATAAGCTGTAAAAGCATCTGTTAATCCATTTTGAAATATGATATACTATTACCAAATGGTTAGAGATTAACTATAAGAACGGGAGGATAAAGCATGATTGATAAATTGGTTGAAAAGATAAAAAAAACAGGAGCTCCGATTGAAGTAGGCCTTGACCCTATGCTTGACTATGTTCCACAGTTTTTAAAACAGAAAGCATTTGCTGAATACGGTGAAACACTTGAAGGTGCAGCAGAAGCAATCTGGCAGTTCAATAAAGCAATCGTTGATGCAACATATGATTTGATTCCAGCGGTAAAACCACAGATCGCTATGTATGAACAGTTTGGTATTCCTGGAATTATTTCTTTTAAGAAAACATTGGACTATTGTCATGAAAAAGATTTGCTTGTCATTGGCGATATCAAACGTGGTGATATCGGTTCCACATCCGGTGCCTATGCAACAGGGCATCTTGGAAAAGCAAAAGTTGGTAAGAAAGAATTTTATGGTTTTGATGAAGACTTTATTACAATTAACCCATATATGGGTACAGACAGTGTTCAGCCATTCGTTGATGTAGCTATCCCTGAAAAGAAAGGTATGTTTATTTTGACAAAGACATCTAATCCATCCAGTGGTGAATTCCAGGATCGTCTTGTTGACGGTCGTCCACTTTATGAATGGGTTGCAGAAAAAGTTGTTGAATGGGGTAACCAGCATGTTGGCAATTGTGGTTATAGTTATGTGGGTGCTGTTGTTGGTGCAACATATCCTGAAATGGGTAAAGTATTACGTGAAATTATGAAGAAAAACTTTATCCTTGTACCTGGTTATGGTGCACAGGGAGCAAAAGGCTCTGATCTTGTAAATTATTTCAACGAAGATGGTCTTGGTGCAATCGTTAACTCTTCCCGTGGTATTATCGCTGCTTATAAACAGGAAAAATATGCAAAATTTGGTCCTGAAGGTTTTGCAGAAGCTTCCCGTCAGGCAGTTATTGATATGATTGAAGATATTCAGGTTGGTGCAGGACTTAGATAGGAGATAGTTGACATGCAGGATAAACAATATACAAAAGTTCACATTATGTCTCATAGAAATTTAACAGGAGACATTTGGAGTATGTGGCTCGATGTGGGAGATCTGGCACAGTTTTGTAAGCCGGGTCAGTTCATTAATCTTTACTGTGAAGAAGGTACACGTATGCTTCCTCGTCCAATCAGTATCTGTGAGGTGGCAAAACTGACAAAAGCCATTCGTATCGTATACCGTGTGTCTGGTGCTGGTACCAAAGAACTTTCAGAATTACCAGTGGATTCTGAAGTTCAGATCATGGGACCGCTTGGTAATGGATTTACATTAAAAGAAGATAAAGCGATTCTTGTTGCCGGTGGTATTGGAATTCCTCCAATACTCCAGTTGGCAAAAGAACTTAAAA
>JAFOYH010000082.1 GCA_017391465.1 Lachnospiraceae bacterium
TTCTGGTGACTTGGGGTATAAATTCCCGGCATGCCGCCGGTGTGAATAAAAATGACAGTTTCACCTTTTTTAATATGGCCTTTTTCAATCATCTCCAGAAGACCGGCAAAAGCCTTTCCGGTATAACATGGATCAAGGACAATGGCTTCATTTTGACCCATTTCATAGATGGCGTTGCGCACCTGTTGAGAAGGAAGGTTATAGCCGCCATATAAATAATTGGTTTCAATAAGGAAATCTTCTTTTGTAACGTTAAAATCCAGGTTCCAGGCGGTTTTGATTGATTGATAGTAATTTTTCGCGAACGTATAGATATCATCCTCGTATGGCATGATCTGTATTCCTGTGAGTTTCAGATTAGAATTGTATAATCCGCAAAAAAGTCCCATATAGGTGCCCATACTTCCAAGGGCAACGATAACATGACCTGATTTAAAGTCGTTTTTTAGTTCCTGTGCACATTCGTAATATCCGAGAGCACCGATTTCATTGGAACCGCCCATAGGAATAAAATAACAGGTTTCACCAAGAGCTTTGTACTTTTGAATAACAGTGTTGACGACATCCATCAATTCGGTGCCATCGGGTTTGTGTAAAATAATTTCTGCACCAAAAATTCGGTCAAGCAGCATATTGGCAGTGAGTTCGCCCGGATATTCGTCCATGCAGACTATGGTACACTTCATTTGATATTTGGCAGCAAGAGCTGCAGTCAGACGGCCGTGATTTGTTTGGGCACCACCAACGGTGATAAGCATAGTAGCGCCTTTTTCTTTGGCATCATGAAGCAGGTATTCAAGTTTTCTGAGTTTGTTGCCGCCGAAGCCAAATTCGGTAAGATCATCACGTTTTAAATATAATTCAATACCAAGTTTTTTTGAAAGATTGGCCAGATAAGTGACAGGGGTTGGCAGACTCAGACAAGATTCTTTTTTGAATTCGATCATGGTTATTTCGTCCTTCCTCAATACATTGATGGTTTTAGTGTAGGGCTGATTTTTATAAAAGTCAATCTTTTTAAGATGGGTGTTTTTTTAGATGAATTGTGGTATACTTGGATGTATGAATAATATAAGTCTGGAGGTATGGTATGTACGATATAGTTATAGTTGGTGCTGGTACTGCGGGGCTTTCTGCAGCGATTTATGGTGTGCGTGCGGGCAAATCCGTTCTTGTGTTAGAAAGTACAACGTATGGTGGTCAGATTGTGAATTCACCGGAAGTAGAAAATTATCCGGGAATTGCAAAAACATCTGGTTTTGAATTTGCAACCGCATTGTATGAACAGGCAGAAAGTCTTGGTGCAGAGATCGATTTTGATGAAGTTGTTCGTGTAGAAAAAGATGGGAATGACTTTGTTGTATATACAGAAGATCGGGAGATACCATGTCATTCCGTGATTTTGGCGACAGGTGCTAAAAATCGTCCATTGGGTGTTGAAAGAGAAGAACAGATGGTAGGAGCCGGAGTATCTTATTGTGCAACCTGTGATGGTGCATTTTTCAGAGGTCAGAAGACAATTGTTGTCGGTGGAGGCAATACAGCTCTTGAAGATGCAGAGTTTTTAAGCAATTTCTGTGAAAAGGTGTACGTTGTTCATCGAAGAGATGAATTCCGAGGAGAACAGTGGTTGGTAAATACATTGTCTAAAAAAGAAAACGTAGAGTTTGTCATGGATAGTGTTGTGACAGAAATCCTTGGGGATCGTCGGGTGGAAGGTGTTCGAATTAAAAATGTTAAAACGGATGCGTTGACAGAACTTGAGGTCACGGGAATCTTTGTTGCCATTGGTCAGATGCCGGATAATAAAGCATTTGAAGATTTGGTTGATCTTGATGGCGGTGGTTATATCAGAGGTCAGGAAGACTGCAGGACAAGTTGTGAGGGTGTATTTGTTGCGGGAGATTGTCGTACGAAAGTTGTTCGTCAGCTTGCGACAGCCACTGCGGATGGTGCGGTTGCAGGACTTGCGGCATGTGAATATGTGAATAAGAATAATTAAAAGATAAAGTTTGAATATGATATCAGGCCTGTTAGGAATGTTTCCAGACAGGCCTTTATAATTGGGATTCTATATCAATTATTGAGATTGTTTCCATTTGATTTTACAGGCATGACAGGCACTTTTGGAAGTTGCTGTGCCTCCTTGTGATGTTTCGCGAAGGGACATAGGTAAAGAACGTCCGACGCGATACATAATTTCGATAGCTTCATCAATTGGAACAACACTTTCGATGCCGCTGAGAGCGATTTCTGCGCTGATCAATGCATTGGACGCACCCATGGCATTTCGATTCTGACAAGGGACCTCGACAAGACCGCCAACGGGATCACAGACAAGACCGAGGATATTGATCAATGCAAAAGCTGCAGCATCCAGACATTGTTTGGGAGAGCCGCCTCGAAGCTGGGTCATGGCGGCAGCAGCCATGGCGCTTGCCGAACCTACTTCAGCCTGACATCCGCCTTCAGCTCCGGCAGTCGTAGCATTGCGTGTAATCAGATATCCGATGGCGGATGCAGTGTACAAAACTTCGATAATTTCGGCATCCGTGAGATGATATTCTTCCTGTGCAGCACAAAGCACACCGGGAATGACACCAGAAGAACCTGCTGTTGGAGCAGCAACAATGAGACCCATTGAAGCATTGACTTCCAAAACACCGACAGCATAGGTAATGGCTTTCGATACAAGAGGACCACATATGTTTTTGCCTTCCATACGAAGGGCATTTAGTCGTTTGCTTTCACCGCCGATCATACCACCCATACCGACCAGATTCTCGGTCAGAGAACGACGAATGGCCTGTTTCATGATGGAGTATGCAAGATTCATTTTTTTGTTGACCTCAATGGCATCTTCTTCTAAATAAGTGGTTTCTCGAGTAAACATGATCTGTGAGATCGGTAAATGATGGGATTCACACAGGTCGAGTAATTGTTTTCCATTTGTAAAATTCATGATTCTATCCTCCTTCATTAAATAGCAGGGACAACCGTCGCATCAATAATAGCTTCATTACATAGAAGTACCTGAATGATGGATGGGTTGATCGGAGAATCGACTTCAATGATGGAATAAGCAGAATCACCTTTAGCCTTTCGATACACACGCATGAAAGCAATATTAAGATCAATACTGCTGCATACAGTGGTGATATAAGCAAGCACACCTTTAACGTCACGATGGTGAATAATGAGTGTAGAATAGGCACCGGAAAGAGCAATTTCAAT
>JAFOYH010000022.1 GCA_017391465.1 Lachnospiraceae bacterium
AACGTTAAGCGGATATTGACTTTAAAAAAGATAGCATTTATAATCTAGGAAAGATAACTTTACTATATGAAAGAAAAGGAATGGGGAACATGAAAAATTACATGAAAAAACTCTTTGCATTAGCAATGACAGGCGTTATGGTATGCGGCATTCTTACAGGATGCGGTGGCGGAAAAAAAGAAACAGAAGCTGCAGCTTCGGACAGTCTTACCGTTGAAGACGGTGTATTAAAAGTAGCTATGGAATGTGGTTATGCACCATATAACTGGACACAGTCTACAGATGAAAACGGTGCTGTTCCAATTGCTGACAGTTCAGACTTCGCATATGGTTATGACGTTATGATGGCAAAATACGTTGCGGATCAACTTGGCCTTGAACTTGAAATCGTAAAACTTGACTGGGATTCTTTAGTTCCTGCAGTTCAGTCCGGTACAGTGGACTGTGTTATCGCCGGTCAGTCCATCACAGCCGATCGTTTACAGCAGGTTGACTTTACAACACCTTATTATTATGCATCCATTATTTCTTTAGTAAAGAAAGATGGTGCTTTTAAAGATGCAAAAAGCGTTGAAGATTTAGCAGGTGCGGTATGTACATCCCAGCAGAATACAGTATGGTATGATGTATGTCTCCCACAGATTCCGGATGCAGATATTTTACCAGCGCAGGAGTCTGCACCAGCAATGTTAGTTGCCCTTTCTTCTGGCAAATGTGATCTCGTCGTAACAGATATGCCTACAGGTATGGCAGCGTTGATTGCTTATCCGGATTTTGCATTATTAGATTTCTCTGGTACAGATGGTGCTTTTGAAGTTTCTGAAGAAGAAATCAATATTGGTATTTCTTTGAAGAAAGGTAATGCTTTAACAGCTGAAATTAATAACGTTCTTGCAGAACTTACAGAAGATGATTTCGTTCAGATGATGAATGATGCGATTGCTGTTCAGCCACTTGCTGAATAATGAAAGAAACATGAAGTGTGCAGGCACGGAGACTCTGGTCTCCGTGCTTTCTGTGCATAAAAGGAAAGTTATATATACAAAGGGGGAAAACACGATGCCAGATACCTTTATGGGAAAAATCATGATGTTGGTTGAAGAATACGGAATGTCTTTTGTTCGTGGTGCCGGCGTTACAATGGTTATTGCGCTTGTGGGTACATTTATCGGATGTATCATTGGTTTTGCAGTAGGGGTTGTTCAGACCATTCCTGTTTCTAAAAAGGACCATATTGTCAAACGTGGTATTTTGAAAATTGTTAATTTTATTTTAGCAGCCTATGTTGAAATTTTCCGCGGAACACCTATGATGGCTCAGGCTATGTTTATTTACTTTGGTTCCGCAGCTGTGTTTGATATCAACATGTCCATGTGGTTTGCTGCATTCTTTATTGTATCGATCAATACAGGTGCGTACATGGCTGAAACGGTGCGAGGCGGTATTTTATCCATTGATCCGGGACAGACAGAAGGAGCAAAGGCTATCGGTATGAACCATGTTCAGACGATGATTCATGTTATCATGCCACAGGCACTCCGTAATATTATGCCTCAGATCGGTAACAACCTGATTATTAATATTAAAGATACGTGTGTATTGTCCATTATCGGTACTGTAGAACTTTTCTATACAACAAAAGGTGTTGCCGGTGCAAAATATCTCTACTTTGAGTCTTTTGCTATTGCCATGGTGATTTATTTTATTCTGACATTTACATGTTCCAGAATTTTGCGTGTATGGGAAAATAAACTGGACGGTCCGGACAGCTATGATCTTGCAACAACCGATACACTGGCACATACCAGCGGGATGTATAGCTTTAAAAAGAAAGAAAAGAAGGAGGATGAATAATCATGGGAGAAAAGATTTTAGAAATTCGTCATTTGAGTAAAGCCTTTGGTAAAAACGTTGTCCTCCGAGATATAGATTTTTCTGTAAATAAAGGGGATGTTACCTGTATTATCGGTGCGTCCGGTTCGGGTAAATCCACATTGCTTCGATGTGTCAATTTTCTTGAAGAGCCTACATCCGGTGAAATTGTGTATCATGGATTGAATATGATGGAACAGCGTATGAATGAAGCCGCTTATCGTGCGAAAGTTGGAATGGTGTTCCAGAGCTTTAACTTGTTTAATAACATGACAGTTCTTAAAAACTGTATGGTTGGACAGGAAGTTGTGTTGAAAAAAGATTCTGAAACAGCACGTAAGAATGCCATGTATTATCTTGAAAAAGTAGGTATGGCACCTTATATTAACGCGAAACCGCGTCAGCTTTCCGGTGGTCAGAAACAGCGTGTGGCTATTGCAAGAGCTCTTGCAATGGAACCGGAAATCCTTCTCTTTGATGAACCGACATCTGCACTCGATCCTCAGATGGTTGGCGAAGTTCTTGCAGTTATGAAAAAGCTTGCTGAAGAAGGTTTGACGATGATGATCGTTACTCATGAAATGGCATTTGCCCGTGATGTTTCCAGTCATGTGGTGTATATGGCGAATGGCGTGATCGTGGAAGAAGGTCCGCCTTCTCAGATTTTTGGCAATGCCAAGAGTGAACAGACAAAAGAATTTTTAAATCGATTTGTTCAGGGATAATCGTTTAAATTAAAAAGTATGATAAAAGTCTTCGTGGAAGTTGAGGAAAAGAACCTCAGTTTCCATGGAGACTTTTTGTTTGTAATGATAAAATTATAGATTTTCTTTATGAAGATAACATTCCGGGTCATGCGAGTAGATGATTCCAATGGCCTGCAGATAAGAATAAATAATGGTTGATCCGACATACTTCATGCCGCGTTTTTTTAAATCTTTGGAAATAGCATCAGAAAGAGCGTTGGTTGTTTGATTTGTTTCGTAAAGAATTTTATCGTTTGTAAAGGTCTTTAAGTAGTTGTAAAAAGAACCAAACTCTTGGGTGATGTCTTTAAAAATACGACTGTTAGTGATGCTGGCATGGATTTTTAATTTGTTTCGGATAATGCCGGAATTATCAAGCAGTGTATGAATTTTCTCTGTATCGTAAGAACATACGCTGTCCACATCAAAGTGATCGTAGGCTTTTCTAAAACTTTCTCTTTTATTTAATACACATTCCCAGGACAGCCCCGCCTGAAAAGATTCTAATATGAGCATTTCATAAAGATAAGCATCATCGAAATTGGGTTTGCACC
>JAFOYH010000046.1 GCA_017391465.1 Lachnospiraceae bacterium
GTTATTGCACTGTTGATTTTTAGTGCGATTATTATATTTCATGAACTTGGCCATTTTTTACTGGCGAAGAAAAATGGCATTGGAGTCACGGAATTTGCTTTAGGCATGGGACCAAATTTGTTGAGTTTCAAGAAAGGCGAAACAGAGTATTGCTTAAAAGCCTTACCCATTGGTGGTTTGTGTGCCATGGTGGGAGAAGATACCGATGATTTAAGTGAGAATTCATTTAATTCAAAAAGTGTATGGCAGAGAATATCGGTTGTTGCTGCAGGTCCGATTTTTAATTTTATTCTGGCATTTATCTTCTCTTTGATTCTGGTTGGTATGGTTGGTTATGATACGCCTGTGGTTTATATGACGGAAGAAGGTGGGCCTGCTTATGAAGCAGGAATTATGGCGGGCGATGTAATCAAAGAAGTGAATGGAAAGAAAATCCATATGTTCAAGGAATTTCGCACGGAAGTTTTAATGAATAAAGATGGAGAGTCGATGACAATTCTTTTAGAACGTGATGGTAAAGAAATGACGACGGTGGTTATGCCGGAACTGGCAGCAGATGGCACTTACAAGATGCAGATTTATGGCGGAGCTTATGAAAAAACAGGATTGTTTGAGACGCTGAAATATGGAATTCTGGAAATTCGATATTGGATCACAACAACAGTAAAAAGTTTTGGAATGTTATTTTCAGGTGGTGTTTCCAAAGATGATGTATCCGGGCCAGTAGGGATTGTATCGATGATTGATGATACGTATCAGCAGTCTGCGTCGGATGGAGTCCTTTATATTGTTTTAAATATGATGAACATCGGCATTATGCTCAGCGCCAATCTTGGCGTTATGAACCTCCTTCCGATTCCGGCATTGGACGGTGGCCGTTTAGTGTTTCTCGTGATTGAAGCCATTCGTGGAAAACCGATTCCTCCGGAAAAAGAAGGCTGGGTGCATACAGCAGGCTTTGTTTTTCTGATGGGCCTGATGGTGTTTATTTTGTATAACGATTTGATGAAACTCTTTGTCTGATAAAAGGCGGTTGATTTTATGTTAAGAGAAAAAACAAAAGTAATTCGGATTGGTGATGTGTGTATCGGAGGGAATCATCCGATTGCCATTCAGTCTATGTGCAACACAAAGACGGAAGATGTAAAAACAACAGTGGCACAGATTCATGCTTTGGAAGCAACAGGATGCGAGATTATTCGTGTGGCAGTTCCAACCATGGAAGCGGCTGCTGCAATTAAAGAGATTAAAAAACAGATTCATATTCCATTGGTAGGGGATATTCATTTTGATTATCGTCTGGCTATTGAAGCGATGAGAAATGGCGTAGATAAGATCCGTATCAATCCGGGGAACATCGGAAGTACGGATCGTGTCAAGGCTGTTGTGGATATGGCCAAAGCCTGTCATGTTCCGATTCGTGTAGGTGTTAACAGCGGTTCTTTAGAAAAGCATATTATTGAAAAATATGGTCACGTAACCGCAGAAGGTATCGTAGAAAGTGCGTTGGATAAAGTGCGTATGATCGAAGACTTGGATTATGATCAGATGGTCATCAGTATTAAGTCTTCGGATGTTTTAATGTGTGTCAAAGCCCATGAACTCATTGCAGAGCAGACGGATTATCCGTTGCATGTGGGTATAACCGAATCGGGAACTTTGATTTCCGGCAATATTAAATCAGCGGTTGGACTCGGCATTATGCTGAACGAAGGCATTGGTAATACAATCCGTGTTTCTTTGACAGGAGATCCTGTTGAAGAAATCAAATCTGCAAAACTTATTTTGAGAACTTTGGGACTTCGCAAAGGCGGTATTGAAGTTGTTTCCTGTCCGACCTGCGGAAGAACGCAGATTGATCTGATCGGTCTTGCAAATCAGGTTGAAAATATGGTTCAGGGATATGATCTGAATCTGAAGGTAGCTGTTATGGGCTGCGTTGTCAATGGACCGGGTGAAGCAAGAGAAGCAGATCTTGGTATTGCGGGTGGTATCGGTGAAGGATTGCTTATCCGTAAAGGTGAAGTTATTAAGAAAGTGCCGGAAGATGAACTTCTCGGTGCATTAAAAGATGCATTAGATCATTGGGGTGAATAGTATATGGCAGCTTCTTTCTTTGAAGTATTTCCTGTTTTAAAACTGAATCGAGTGATGACGGATTTGCTGGAAGAAGCTATCGTTGAAAAAGTGGCTGCCAGTCAGGCAAAGAATCGGATTCGTGTTTATCTGTGCAGTCCAAGATTGATTGCGTATTCGGATATTCGAAATCTGGAGCGACAGATCAAAGATCAGCTTTTCGAAAATACAGAAGTTTCTGTGGACGTTGTGGATCGATATACGTTGTCGGAGCAGTATACACCGGAACGATTGATGTCTATTTATTTTGAAAGTTTTGAGGCAGAACTTAAGGCTTCCAGTGATCTGGAAGCCAATATTTTCCGAAAAGCGAAAAAAGAATTTACGGATCCGAATCGTATGATTCTTACGGTGGAAGATAATTTTATCACATCTACAAAGATTGAAAGTATCAGAGACAGACTTCTTGAAATTTTCCAGAATCGTTTTGGATATTATGTGGATATTTCCATCGAATATGAAGAAACCAAGAAAAGCCGTCAGGCGGAATATGCCGAAGAAACATTCCAGCGTGAGGTTGAAACGATTGTTCAGACCTATAAGGAAGTGAAGGCGGCTAATAAAGAAAAAGAAGAAAAAGCACTTGAGCAGGCGAAACCTGCCAAAGAATTTAATAAAGAAAATACATATGTTAAGAAAAAACTGGTAGATCCGGATATTTTTTATGGGCGGCCATTTGAAGGGGATGAAACACCGATTTCAGAAATTGTGGATGAAATTGGGGAAGTCATTGTCCGGGGTAAGATCATTCAGGTGGAAACACGAGAGATTCGAAATGAAAAAAGTATTATTATGTTTGCTGTAACGGATTTTACGGATACGATTATGGCAAAGGTATTTACAAAAAATGAATTTCTTCCGGAACTGCTTGGCAATCTAAAAAAAGATACTTATATTCGTATGAAAGCCATGGCGGTGATGGACAAATTTGACCACGGTGTGGCATTGAATTCTGTAACTGGTATTAAAAAAATTCCGGATTTTACGACAAAACGTATGATAACAGTCCGGTGAAACGCGTGGA
>JAFOYH010000072.1 GCA_017391465.1 Lachnospiraceae bacterium
TCTCAAACCAGTAGATCAGCAAAAAATTGTAGATTTGCTGACAAAAGAATATGGAGTGCCGGATTATAAAGCACGAATCTGTGCATCATTTTCTCAAGGAGTTGTTGGCAAGGCGATTTCTATGGCTTCATCGGAGGATTTTAATGATCTTCAGTATCATGTGCTGAATATTGTGAAGAATGTACACCAGATGGAAGTCTATGAAGTGGTTGAAGCCGTAAAACGGTTGAGTGCTTACAAAACAGATATCAATGATGTGATTGATATGATGATGGTGTGGTATCGGGATGTTCTTATTTTAAAAGTGACAAAAGATGCCAACACAATTGTATATAAAGATGAGTATCGTTCTTTAATGGAACAGGCGAAACGTTCGTCGTATGAAGGCTTAAATGAAATCATTGAGTCCATGGAAAAGGCGAAGAAACGTCTGGCGGCCAATGTGAATTTTGATGTGGCCATGGAGATGATGCTCCTGGCAATGAAGGAGAAATAATAACATGATAAAAGTAATTGGCGTGAGATTTCGTCAGGCTGGTAAGATTTATTACTTCGATCCACTGGATATGGATATTGAAATTGGGCAGCATGTCATCGTAGAAACAGCACGTGGTGTGGAATACGGTCTTGTGCTGGTGGGTCCAAAGGATGTGGAAGAGGACAAGGTTATTCAGCCGCTGAAACCAGTCATCCGTGTGGCAACACCGGAAGATGACGAGATTGAGATGAAAAATAAAGAAAAAGAAAAGAATGCTTTTAATATATGTCTTGAAAAAATTGCAAAACATCAGCTTGAGATGAAGCTGATTGATGCGGAATATACATTTGACAATAATAAAGTTCTTTTCTATTTTACAGCGGATGGTCGTATTGACTTCCGTGAACTGGTTAAGGATCTGGCATCCGTTTTTAAAACACGTATTGAATTGCGTCAAATCGGTGTTCGTGATGAGACAAAGATTCTTGGTGGTATCGGCATCTGTGGACGTCCGCTTTGCTGCCATACCCATTTGTCCGAGTTTGCACCTGTATCCATTAAGATGGCAAAAGAGCAGAATCTTTCTTTGAATCCAACAAAGATTTCCGGTGTCTGCGGTCGACTGATGTGTTGTCTTAAGAATGAAGAAGAAACTTATGAATATTTGAACAGTAAGCTTCCTGCGATTGGTGATCGTGTAACAACACTGGATGGTTTTCGTGGGGAAGTGACAAGTGTCAGTGTGCTTCGTCAGCTTGTTAAGATTGTGGTGACATTGGATAATGATGAAAAAGAAATCAAAGAATATCCGGTTTCCCAGTTGAAATTCCGTCCAAAACGTAAGAAAGAACGTTTGAATATCAATGATGCGGAATTGAAACAGCTTGAAGCCATGGAAAGACATGACAAAGGTTCTGTATTATAGAGTTTGATTGAACAATACCGGGACATCCCATTACGGGAATGTCCCGATTTGATTTTGTAAGGGAGTAAAAACATGGTGGAATTAAAACAGGATGAGCGTCTGGATGATCTGGAACGAAATGGCTATAAGATTATACAGAATCCGAATAAATTTTGTTTTGGTATGGATGCGGTACTTTTGAGCGGATTTGCGAATGTAAAAAAAGGTGAGAAAGTGCTGGATATGGGAACTGGAACAGGAATCATTCCGATTTTGCTGGAGGCCAAAACAGACGGGAAGCATTTTACGGGTCTGGAGATCCAGGAAGAAAGTGCAGATATGGCACGCAGAAGTGTTGCATATAATCATCTGGAAGATAAGATTGATATTGTCACAGGAGATATAAAAACGGCTTCGGAACTTTTTCCTTTAGCCGGTTTTGATGTGATTACATCCAATCCGCCGTATATGACCAATGCCCATGGTATAAAGAATCCGGAAGCACCGAAGGCGATTGCGCGTCATGAAGTCTTGTGTACATTGGACGATCTGGCACGTGAAGCCAGCCGGTTACTCAGACCTGGCGGACGTTTTTATCTCATTCATCGACCATTTCGTCTGGTTGAAATCTTTCAGACACTGACAGCATATAAACTGGAACCTAAACGTATGAAACTGGTGTATCCATTTGTGGATAAAGAACCCAATATGGTCATGATTGAAGCCATTCGCGGAGCCAAGTCTATGATCAGAGTGGAGGAACCGTTGATTGTTTATAAAGAACCAGGGGTATATCATGATGTAATCTATGATATTTATGGTTATTAGGAGGATGGGATAATATGGCAGGAAAATTATATTTATGTGCTACACCAATCGGCAATTTAGACGATATTACTTTTCGTGTATTGGAAACCCTTCGCAATGTCGATGTGATCGCGGCTGAGGATACACGGCACACAATTAAGCTTTTAAATCATTTTGACATAAAGACACCTATGACCAGTTATCATGAATTTAATAAAATCGATAAAGCTCGCGTGCTTGTAGAAGATCTTAGAGCTGGTAAGAATATTGCATTGGTAACAGATGCTGGAACACCTGGAATTTCAGATCCGGGCGAAGAGCTGGTTAAATTCTGTCATGAAGCAGGTATTGAGGTGACATCCCTTCCCGGACCTGCAGCGTGTATTACCGCATTAACTATGTCCGGATTGTCTACCCGGAGATTTTGTTTTGAAGGTTTTTTGCCGATGGATAAAAAAGAACGGGAAGTGGTTTTGGAACGTTTGAAAAAAGAAACGCGTACAACGATTTTTTATGAGGCACCACATCGTCTGGATAAGACATTAAAGGTTATCTGTGAAGCCGTAGGAAATCGTCGTCTGACCATCTGTAAGGAACTTACAAAACGTCATGAGAAGAATTGGCTGACGACACTTGAAGAAGCTATTGCATGGTATGAAGAAAATGATGCCCGCGGAGAATATGTGCTTGTTGTCGAAGGTATTGATCCGAAAGTGCTTGAAGAAGAACGACAGGCATCCTGGGAAAGTATGACCATTGAAGCTCATGTAGCTCTTTATGAGTCCAAAGGACAGACAAAAAAAGAAG
>JAFOYH010000127.1 GCA_017391465.1 Lachnospiraceae bacterium
GATTACAAATATTCGTTCAACTCCTATACCATGAATCAGGCAGCACTGATGCTTGGTGCAGAAGCGGTCAAAGACCGTGCATATTTTGAAGAATGTGTGGAAAAGATTAAAGCGACACGTGCATGGACATGCGAAGAACTTAAAAAACTCGGTTTTGAATTTAACGAACCGATGGCAAACTTTGTCTTTGTGACGCATCCAAAGTATGCAGCAAAAGATTTGTTTATGGCCCTTCGTGAGCAGAAAATCTTCGTGCGTTACTTTAGCCTTCCAAGAATTGATAATTACTTAAGAATTACGATTGGAACGGATGAAGAGATGAAGAAGCTTGTAGAATTTTTTAAAAATTATATAAAATAAAAACATCTTTAAATAAATCGCTTAGGCCGTGAGGTTTAAGCGATTATTTGTTATAATAGAGAAAGAAATATGTGGACAGGAGGTGAGCATATGAAGCAGGAAGTTCGTGTTTCGGTACGAAATCTAGTAGAGTTTATTTTAAGATACGGAGATATTGATCAAAAATCTGGAGCCTTATCCGATGTGGATGCTATGCAGGCGGGCAGCCGCGCCCACAGAAAGCTGCAAAAGCAGAGCGGTAGCAACTATAAAGCAGAGGTTGGTTTAAAACGATGGATTTCTATGGATGACACACTGGATATTCAGGTGGAAGGCAGAGCCGATGGGATTATTTTCAATCCAATGGATGCGCAGGATATTACCATTGATGAGATTAAAGGCACGTTTACGAAACTGGATAAATTTGAAGAACCGGATCTGCTTCATGTGGCTCAGGTGGATTGTTATGCCTGTATCTATGCGAAACAACATGATTTGGATGCAATTAAAGTCCGTGTGACCTATATTCATCTGGAAACAGAAGATATCAAAATATTTGAATATGAACGAAAGACGGAGGAACTGGAAATCTGGTTTCGAAATCTGGTTCTTCAATATGCGAAATGGGCGAAGTGGCAGATGGAATGGAAAGAGATCCGTGATGCAAGTATCCAAACGACAGTTTTTCCTTTTGAGTATCGTCAAAGTCAGAAGCGGATGATGAACGGTGTGTTTCGTTCGATTGAAGAAGGAAAAAATATATTTATTCAGGCACCAACAGGAACGGGAAAGACTCTGGGAACATTATTTCCGTCCATTAAGGCTATGGGCGGTGGTAAATGCGGACGGATTTTTTATTTGACAGCCAAAACCATTACACGAACAGTAGCTGAAGAATCGGGCGAACTGCTTCGTGATCAGGGGCTCCGCATGAAGTTTATAACACTTACCGCAAAAGAAAAAATTTGTCCACTGGAAGAATGTATATGTCAGCCGGAATATTGTGAACGGGCAAAAGGTCATTTTGATCGGGTGAATGATGCGGTCTTTGATATGATCACCCACGAGGATAAAATCGACAGAGCGTGTATTACGGCTTATGCTGAGAAACATCAGGTATGCCCGTTTGAGTATCAGTTAGATATTTCTCTTTGGTGTGACACTATTATCTGTGATTACAATTATGTTTTTGATCCGGTGGTGTATCTCAAGCGTTTCTTTGCGGATCCGATGACCAATATGCTGTTTCTTGTGGATGAGGCCCACAATCTGGTGGACCGTGCAAGGGAGATGTACAGTGTTATTTTATATCAGAGAGAGTTTCGGGATGTTTATCGTAAATTAAAAAATACAAGACCAAAACTCGCACGAAAAGTTCATAAATGCGGTCAGTATTTAAAGGATTATGAGGAATCTCGAAAAATATCCGGTGGGAATTATGCGGTGATTTCGGAAGTGGGAAGTTTTGTCATTCAGCTGATGCGTATGATTTCGGATATGGAGGATTATCTGAAAGAGGATCTGGAACGGGAACTTCGGGAAACGGTAACAGAGCTTTATTTCAATGCACGTCGTTTCATAAATACCTATGATCTTTTAGATGAAAAATATATTATTTATACAGAAGGAGAAGGGCAGGATGCTATGATCCGTCTCTTTTGTGTAGATCCTTCCGGAAACCTGGGTGAGCGTATCGGTATGAGCCGAAGCACGATTTTCTTTTCGGCAACACTGCTGCCGATTCAGTATTATAAAGATCTGCTCAGCAAGAAGCCGGAACAGGATTATGAGCTGTATGTGGAATCGCCTTTTTCCACAGAAAATCGTCTGGTATTTATGACAAAGGATGTGAGCAGTCGATATACCTCAAGAAATACGGAGCAATATGAACGGATTGCAGAGTACATTTTAAAGATTGTTCGTGCAAAGAACGGTAATTATCTTGTTTTTTGTCCTTCTTATGCGTTTATGGAATCGGTCTTTGAAATCTTTACTGATCGCGAACTTAAAAAAGTAGGAAATGGCTTGAAAGTATTTAAACAAGAGAGTAATATGAACGAGGATGAGCGACAGGCATTTTTGGAACATTTTGAAGAACAGCCCCATGAAACAACGTTGGGGTTTTGTGTGCTTGGCGGTATTTTCTCAGAAGGCATTGATCTTAAGGCAGATCGCCTGATCGGAGCCATTGTCGTTGGAACGGGCTTGCCGGGGCTTGGAAGTGAGCGGGAGCTTTTGCGAACTTATTTTGACGAAAAGTCCGGTCAGGGTTTTGATTACGCCTATCTGTTTCCCGGAATGAATAAAGTATTACAGGCTGGCGGCCGAGTGATCCGTACGGAATCGGATAAAGGTGTTATCGCATTATTAGATGAACGCTTTAACTATTCCGGTTATCAGCGTTTATTCCCGAGGGAATGGATTCCTTTTGATAAAACAGATAAAGAATCTGTTGAAGAATTGGTGGAAAAATTCTGGACAGAACAGATAAATAATCTATAATTAAAGTATGAAAAAGATATAGGAGGCAGCTTATGGTAATCACAATTTGTATTGGTAGTTCCTGCCATTTGAAAGGTTCCAGAAGT
>JAFOYH010000089.1 GCA_017391465.1 Lachnospiraceae bacterium
TCCGAAATGTGGCACGTCTTTATCCATATGATTTGGTGGACGAAAATGAAAATGAAAAGACATTGCGAAGCAGCGTGGAAGAAATCGCAGATAAGATGGAAACAGCACTTCAGAAAAAAGTGAATGTTGCCGGTATTAAGATTGAGGATGTGAAGATTACGAATCTGGCATATTCAGAAGAAATCGCTGCGACTATGCTTCAGCGTCAGCAGGCAACAGCCATTATTGCAGCACGACAGAGAATTGTTGATGGAGCTGTGGGCATGGTAAAAATGGCCATTGATAAGCTGGGGGATGAAGAAATTGTTATGCTTGATGAAGAACGTAAGGCAGCTATGGTCAGCAATCTTTTAGTTGTTCTTTGTTCGGGTAAAGATACACAGCCTATTGTCAACAGCGGAAGTATATATTAAACTGATAAAAAAGGGGAGGAGGCGGAGCTATGTCGGAAAATATGAAATTGATAGAGGAAAAAGAAGAAAAGCTTCGCGCACGTCTTGAAAAACTGAATTCCCTTGAAAAAGAGATCAAAGAACGGGAAAAGCTGTTGAAAGCCAAGGAGAATGCAAGAAAGCAGGTATTGCTTCGTCTGCCACAGGGATTATGGGAAGACATTTCCCAATGGGCGGATGAGGATTTTCGTTCGATTAACGGTCAGATTGAATACTTGTTGACTGAAGCGGTTCGTAGACGAAAAAAAGGAAAAGAATAGTCATTCGGCATAAATTCGATGTTTAAATTTTTAGAAGAATTTATGCAAATTTAAAAAGAGGTGGTATTTTTATAGAACACCTCTTTTTTATTATATATCTATAGATAAAACTTTAAGGAGCGAATGATTTTTGTGTTCATCGTTGTTTGTGTGGAATCTTTTGCCCTTGTGAAATGGTTCATGGGCGAACATGAAATGTTGGATTAAGATTTCTCTCATCAATAAAAAAGAAGTGCAATTTGTGGAGTTGTTTCATGGATATTCACATAAAATGCACTTCTTTTATTATATTTACCAGCGACCGAATTCGGACAATTCAAGTCCCTTATTTTTGTCAAGAACTGTGTTTACAGCCCATTCATGGATGAAGAGTAACAAAGGATTGCCTTTAAGGTCTTTGATACGTTTCATATCGGATGTACCGTTGATACGAGCAACATCGGTATCCGGACTTGTTACCCAACGAATGTATTCATGAGGCATAGGATCCATGCGGATTTCAACGCCGTATTCATTTTCAAGACGGAAACGAAGAACGTCAAACTGAAGAACACCAACAACACCGACAATGATTTCTTCCATACCTGTATTGTACTCCTGGAAGATCTGAATGGCACCTTCCTGAGCAATCTGGGTAACACCTTTAATGAACTGTTTACGTTTCATCGTATCCACCTGGCGAACTTTGCAGAAATGTTCCGGAGCGAATGTAGGGATACCTTCGTAGGCAAAAACTTTTCCTGGAACGGAAATGGTATCGCCGATGGAGAAGATACCCGGATCGAATACACCGATGATATCACCGGCATAAGCTTCATCAAGAATCTTACGTTCCTGAGCCATTAACTGCTGAGGCTGGGAAAGTTTTAATTTTTTCTTGCCCTGTACATGGAATACTTCCATACCGGCTTCGAATTTACCGGAACAGATACGCATGAAAGCAATACGGTCACGATGTGCTTTATTCATGTTTGCCTGAATCTTGAAGACGAAAGCAGAGAAATCTTTATTGAAAGGATCAACAATACCTTCGTCGCATTTACGTGGCAGTGGATGACTTGTCATTTCAAGGAAGTAATTTAAGAAAATCTCAATACCAAAGTTTGTTAAGGCGGAACCGAAGAAAACAGGTGTCTGTTTACCGTGGCTCACTTTTTCGATATCAAATTCTGCACCGGCACCGTCAAGAAGTTCGATATCTTCCTGAAGTTTTTCGAAAAGTTCATCACCAACCATGCCGAGAAGTTCCGGGGAGTCAATGGCAAGGTTTTCAGAAGCTACTTCACGCTGGCCGTTATTGGCCGTAAATGTGGTTACGTGCTGGGCACGACGGTCATAAACACCACGGAATTCTTTACCGGAACCGATTGGCCAGTTCATAGGGCATGTGTTGATTCCGAGAACGGATTCAATCTCATCCATGAGTTCGAATGGATCGTTGGCATCACGGTCCATTTTATTGATAAATGTAAAGATTGGAATGTCTCGAAGAAGACAAACTTTAAATAATTTCTTTGTCTGTGCTTCAACACCTTTAGAAGCATCGATAACCATTACGGCAGAATCGGCAGCCATCAGTGTACGATAAGTATCTTCGGAGAAGTCCTGATGCCCAGGTGTATCAAGAATGTTGATGCAATATCCGTCATATTCAAACTGTAATACAGAAGAAGTAACGGAAATACCTCTCTGTTTTTCAATTTCCATCCAGTCGGAAACGGCATGTTTTGCGGTTTTTTTTCCTTTTACGGATCCGGCAAGATTGATGGCACCGCCGTAAAGAAGAAATTTTTCAGTTAATGTTGTTTTACCAGCATCCGGATGGGAAATGATGGCAAAGGTTCTACGTTTATTTATTTCCTGTTTAAAATCAGCCAAGGGAATACCTCCACATTTTTAAATCTCAATATATAGTCACTAAATTTAAATTATATCGTATGGGAGAATAGAGTGTCAATACAGGAGTTATCAATGTTTTGCAATAAAATTGAAAATTTTTACCGGATAAAAAATTGTTAAATGAATCAAATTAAGGTATAATATTATTTTACAAATTATGGAAAGGTGGTTAAAACGATGGATAACATTCAGAAAATTAATACTCCTTATGGAGAAATTATGGCGAGAAAGATTGAATATTATGATAATGGAAAAGTAAAGGCAGCA
>JAFOYH010000098.1 GCA_017391465.1 Lachnospiraceae bacterium
GTTGGTGACTGTCTTGCTATCGGATCCGCATCCGGTCGTGTACGTGCTATGATCGATGACAAGGGTCGTCGTGTCAAAGAAGCAGGTCCATCCATCCCTGTTGAGATTCTTGGTTTGAACGATGTTCCAGAAGCTGGTGAAGTTTTCATTTCCACAAAGAATGAAAAAGAAGCCAGAGTTATTTCTGAAACATTTATTGCTCAGAGAAAAGAAAAATTATTGGCAGAAACAAAATCCAAATTGTCTCTTGATGGTCTCTTTGATCAGATTCAGGCTGGTCAGTTGAAAGAACTTAACATCATCGTTAAGGCTGACGTACAGGGTTCTGTTGAGGCTGTTAAACAGAGTTTATTAAAACTTTCCAATGACGAAGTTGTTATTAAGATTGTTCATGGCGGTGTTGGTGCCATCAACGAATCTGACGTTACATTAGCATCCACATCCAATGCCATTATTATCGGTTTCAACGTTCGTCCGGATAATATGGCGAAGACAGTTGCTGAAACAGAAAAAGTAGATATGCGTCTCTACCGTGTTATCTACCAGGCAATCGAAGATATCCAGGCAGCGATGAAAGGTATGCTTGATCCGGAATTCCGTGAAAAAATTCTTGGTCATGCAGAAGTTCGTCAGACATATAAAGTATCCGGTGTGGGTACAATCATTGGTGGATACGTTCTTGATGGTAAGATCGAAAGAAATGCTAAAGTACGTCTCCTTCGTGACAACATTGTTATCCATGAAGGTCAGCTTGCATCCCTTAAACGTTTCAAAGATGACGTGAAAGAAGTTGCAGCAGGTTATGAATGTGGTATGTCCCTTGAAAAATTCAATGATATTAAAGAGGGCGACCAGTTAGAAGTCTTTGTTATGGAAGAAATTCCAAGATAGAGAGGTATCTATGAGAAAAAACAGTATTAAAAATACACGTATCAATGGTGAAGTACAGAAAGAGCTTGGACGAATCATTACAAGAGAGATTAAAGATCCACGTATTTCTTCACTGACTTCGGTTGTTGCAGTGGAAGTGGCTCCGGATTTGAAGACTTGTAAAGCCTATATCAGTGTGTTAGGTGATAAAGAAGCTCAGAAATCCACATTGGAAGGTTTGAACAGTGCTATGGGCTATATCCGTAAAGAACTCGCACGTTCCGTAAATCTTCGAAATACACCAGCCATTACATTTGTCATGGACCAGTCCATTGAATACGGTGTCAATATGACGCGTATTATTAATGAAGTGAATAAAGATTTAAAAGAAGAAAACGATTTAAATGAGGAAGAATAATATGAAAAGCTTTCTTATAAATCATATTGAAGAGAGTCAGACCATCGCTATTACCGGTCATACACGACCGGATGGCGATTGTGCAGGCTCCTGTATGGGTCTTTATAATTATATTCTGGCGAATTATCCGGAAAAGAAAGTGGATATTTATCTGGAACCGATTGCGGACAGCTATAAGATGGTAAAGCATACCGAAGATATTCAACAACCGGGAGTTTTAGAAACACCTGCGGATTCATGTATGGTCTATGATTTGCTTATCTGTCTGGATACGAGTCAGAAAGATCGTATGACAAAAGGAATGTCCGTTTATTTTGAACAGGCAAAAAAAACAATCAATATCGACCATCATGTAAGTAATACAGGTTTTGCCGATATAGATCATGTGGTAAGTGCTGCAAGTTCCGCGAGTGAGGTTGTTTATGACCTTTTGGAGAAGGAACGTATTGATCTTGCCAGTGCAGAAGCTCTTTACATGGGAATTATCTGTGATTCGGGTGTGTTTAAATATTCCAGCACGAGTGAGCATACGATGCAGATTGCCGGTCATTTAATGACAATCGGTGTGGACAGCAGCCGATGGATTGACGAAGTGTTTTATGAACGCACCTATAAGCAGGCAAAACTTCTTGGACAGGCATTGTTAAACAGTGAACTTATCTTTGAAGGTCGTTGTATTTACACGGTGGTTGATCGTGCAATGTTTGAATATTTTTCGGCAGGCCATGATGATCTGGAAGGTGTGGTGGAACAGCTTCGCCTGACAAAAGGTGTGGAAGTTGCCGTCCTTATTTCGGAAACAGTGGAAGGAACATGCAAGTTTAGTTTTCGATCCAAACGCTATGTCGATGTGAACAAAGTGGCATCTATTTTTGGCGGTGGTGGTCATGTGCGTGCAGCAGGCTGTACCATCAAGGGTGATTATAAAGAACCATTAAAGATATTTTTAGAAGCAATAGAAGGGCAGCTGGCAACAGATGTATAATGGAATTATCAATATTTACAAAGAGGCAGGTTTCACATCCCATGATGTGGTTGCCAAACTTCGTGGAATATTAAAACAGAAGAAAATCGGACATACAGGAACTTTGGATCCAGAGGCAGTCGGGGTGTTGCCGGTATGCCTTGGCAAAGGTACAAAGGTATGTGATCTTTTGACTGATAAAGACAAAGTTTATGAAACTGTTATGTGTCTGGGTGTTGTTACAGATACGCAGGATATGACAGGAGAGGTTCTTTCACGAGCGGAAGTTCACGTGACGCATGAGATGTTAGAAGAAGTTCTTGAAACATTTCGTGGCGAATATGATCAGATTCCGCCCATGTATTCAGCCTTAAAAGTCCAGGGTAAAAAGCTCTATGAACTGGCAAGAGAAGGCAAAGTCGTAGAACGTAAAGCCAGACGTGTTCAGATTCTTGGACTGGAGATTTTGGCGATGGATCCAGATGGTATTCATGTACATATGCGTGTCCATTGCTCCAAGGGGACATATATTCGTACCCTTTGTCATGATATTGGTGAAAAGCTGGG
>JAFOYH010000092.1 GCA_017391465.1 Lachnospiraceae bacterium
ACTTATTCAACTTCCGATGTATCTCCCAAAATAAATATGCGATAATACATCTCTAATGCTTCAAAAAGTTCTGCACGTTCTCTCTGAATCTGCTTGATCTTTAACGCACTGCCAATTTCATCAAACAGCAGATCTTCTTCAGCCACATCCACTCGAAGCTGTAATTCGCCTTCCTCATCAAATTCCATAATAAGGACGCCGCCCACATCTGCTGTAAATAATACGGAAATAATTTTTAAATCTTCTTTAATACCTTCCGGCAACCCTTTAAAAGCTTCGTTTAAATAAAACTTTTCTTCATAGGCACTGGCGGCACATAAAACTAAATTATCTGAACTCATATATTTCCTCTATTCCATATATCCATATACACCACGAATAGACACTTCACCCGAACACACAAAAACATCTTCGTCATCCCTTTTTACGATCAATTCACCTTCTGAAGTGATTCCCGTTGAAATGCCGGACCAGATGTGTTTGATTTCGTGGACATGGATATGTTTATTTCTATGAATTAAATACTGATTATATGTTTGTCGAAGGAATTCAAGATTCCCCTCGTGAATGAACCTCTGATAATGTGTGTCAAAATGTGTTAAAAATGATTTCACAATCTGACTTCTGTCATATTTTTTTCCAGTTACCTGCGCCATGGATGTTGCCACAGTTTCCAGCGCATCCGGAAAATCTTTCATATTGACATTGATACCCACACCAAGGATCACGTAATCAATATGTCCTAGTTCTGCCTGCATCTCTGTCAAAATCCCTGTCACTTTCTTTCCCCGAACAACAATATCGTTCGGCCATTTGATTCCTGACGGAATATGGAAATCCATCATCGTTTCCTGAACAGCCAACGCAGCCACCAGGGTCAGCATCGATGCTTTTTCCGGTAAAATATCCGGCTTTAAAATCAACGACATCCAAATGCCGCTGCCGGCCGGCGAAAAAAAGGAACGGCCCATACGACCTTTCCCTGCATTCTGCATCTCGGCAATGACAAGGGAACCATCACCGGCTCCCTCCTCTGCCAGAATTCTTGCCTGATCATTCGTTGATCCGAGGCAATCATAATAATAAATCTTTCGATCCATCTGTAAAAGAATCTCTTTAAAGCTCATATTACTAAATTTCATCACAAAGTGTTGCCGCCATGACTGCTTTAATGGTATGCATACGGTTTTCTGCTTCATCAAATACTTTGGACTGGGAAGATTCAAATACTTCATCCGTAACTTCCATATCACGAATACCGAAGCGTTCACCCATCTCGCTTCCTATCTTTGTCTTAAGATCATGGAAAGCCGGAAGACAATGTAAGAAAATTGCCTGTGGACCTGCATTTTCCATAATGGCTTTTGTCACTTTATAAGGTGTCAAATCATGAATACGCTCTGCCCATACTTCATCCGGTTCTCCCATAGATACCCATACATCTGTACAGATCACGTCGGCACCTTTTGTTCCAATAATTGGATCTTCTTCAAAAGTGATCGTTGCACCGGAAAGTTTTGCAAATTTTTCGCATTCCGCACGAAGTTCTGCATTTGGCCAGTATTTCTTTGGCGCACAGGCAACAAAATGAAGTCCAAGTTTTGCACAGATTACCATGTAAGAGTTGGCCATGTTATAACGTGCATCTCCCATATAGACCATCTTTTTGCCTTTAAATTCACCAATATGTTCACGAATCGTAAGAAAATCCGCAAGCATCTGTGTTGGATGATACTCGTTTGTTAAACCATTCCACACCGGAACACCTGCATATTCCGCAAGTTCATTGACGACTTCCTGACCAAAACCGCGGTATTCAATGCCTTCAAACATGCGTCCGAGAACGCGGGCTGTATCTTCAATGCTTTCTTTTTTACCAATCTGAGAACTTGCCGGTTCAAGGTAAGTTGTTCCCATACCAAGGTCATGCGCTGCTACTTCAAATGCACAGCGTGTACGTGTACTTGTCTTTTCAAAAATCAGTGCCACGTTTTTTCCTCGGAGTACGTCTACCGGAATTCCTTTCTTTTTACGTTCTTTTAAATCTGCTGCCAAATCCAGCAAATAAAGAATTTCTTCTTCTGTGTAATCTTTTAATGTTAGAAAATGTCTGCCTTTTAAGTTCATAACTTTCCAATCTCCCGTCTGTCTTTTTATATCTGTATCAGACCCTTTTATTCTTTAATTGTCTCTACAACGGATTTTGCAAGACCTGCAATGCCCTGAATCTCCGATGGAATAATAATCTTTGTTGCCTGTCCATTAGCTGCCTTTTCAAAAGCTTCAAGGCTCTTAATACGAAGTACCGCTTCATCTGCGCCTGCTTCTTTTAAGAAACGGATACCATCGGCATGTGCCTGCTGAATCTTAAGAATCGCTTCTGCTTCACCTTCTGCCTCACGAATCTTTGCTTCTTTTGCAGCTTCCGCACGAAGAATGCGGGCTTCTTTTTCTGCCTGAGCATCTAAAATGGCAGATTCTTTATGACCTTCTGCACGAAGGACTGCGGAACGTTTCTCGCCTTCTGCGATAAGAATGGCTTCACGTCTTTCACGTTCGGCTTTCATCTGTTTTTCCATGGCATCCTGAATCGCTGCCGGAGGAATAATGTTTTTTAATTCTACACGATTGACTTTAATACCCCATGGGTCTGTCGCAAGGTCTAATGTAGCACGCATTTTTGTATTAATAATTTCTCTGGATGTAAGTGTTTCATCAAGCTCCAAATCACCAATAATATTACGAAGAGTCGTTGCTGTCAGGTTTTCAATGG
>JAFOYH010000039.1 GCA_017391465.1 Lachnospiraceae bacterium
TCCTGTTTTGTCTTAAGATAGAACAGATTGTCAATCCCCGACTCCATCTGAATCGGAACACGTTCAACGATGGAAAGACCATAACCCTCAAGGCCATAGACTTTTTCCGGATTATTGGTCATCAGGCGCATTTCACGGATTCCAAGATCGACAAGAATCTGTGTGCCGATGGTATAATCACGCATATCGGCCGGAAAACCAAGACGAATATTGGCTTCAATCGTATCAAGCCCCTGATCCTGAAGTTCATAGGCACGAATTTTATTAATAAGACCAATGCCTCGACCTTCCTGGCGCATATAAAGCAGAACTCCACGACCTTCTTCTGCAATTTTTTTCATTGCCGCATCATACTGTTGTCCACAATCACACCGGGCAGATCCAAGGGCATCCCCAGTCAGGCATTCCGAATGTACGCGGCAGAGCACTGGATTTCCATCCCAGATATCTCCTTTGACCAGTGCCACATGATGTTCACCATTCAGTTTGTTAATATAACCATATATATCAAAATAGCCATAGCGGGTTGGCATTTTAGCTTTGGCAACACACTCTACAAATGTTTCATGTGTTTTTCGATAATCAACGAGAGCCTGTACAGTTCCGATTTTCAATTGATGCTTCTTCGCAAATTCAATCAGATCTGGTGTACGCGCCATCATACCATCATCTCTCATAATTTCACAGCAAAGGCCCACTGGTTTTAATCCTGCAGCTTTCATCAGGTCAACCGTTGCTTCTGTATGTCCACGACGTTCGATAACGCCTCCATTTTTAGCGACCAGCGGAAACATATGTCCCGGACGACGAAAATCCGTTGCTTTCGCTCCTTCTTCGACGATCTTCATGGCTGTAATAGAACGTTCATAGGCAGATATCCCTGTCGATGTTTCAATATGGTCAACAGATACCGTAAATGCAGTTTCATGATTATCTGTATTTTTGACACACATCGGATGAAATTCCAAACGCTCTGCATACTCTTTTGTCATTGGCATACAAATTAAACCTCTCGCCCATGCGGCCATAAAATTAATGTTTTCCAAAGTTGCAAACTCTGCTGCACAGATGACATCCCCCTCATTTTCACGGTCTTCATCATCCACTAAAATAATGTTTTTTCCATCACGTAAATCCTGTAAAATTTCTTCAATCGTATTAAATTCAAATGCCATTGTCTTTCCTTCTTTCTTTATGTATTTTAAATGATGTATTTAGGAACAAAATCCATATTTTCTTAAATAATCCTCATTGATAATCGTTGTTTTCTCTTCAACTTTCTGCACTTGACTCCGCATCATTTTTTCCACATATTTTCCAATCAGATCATTCTCCAGATTGACTCGGTCACCGACTTTCTTTCCAAGAAGCATTGTCTGTGCCCCTGTATGAGGAATAATCGATACTTTAAATAAATGAGGATCCACATAGGCAACTGTCAGGCTAATCCCATCAATGGTAATGGACCCTTTTTCAACGATATATTTCAAAATATCGGTCGATGTTCCAATAGTGACCCAAACCGCATTATCTTCTTTTTTCATAGACACGATCACCCCAGTGCCATCCACATGCCCACTGACAATATGACCACCAAAACGGTCACTCATTTTCATCGCCCGTTCCAGATTCACTTTATCTCCTGATTTTAATTCTCTAAAATTGGTGCGCCGCATGGTTTCTGCCATAACGTCCGCTTCAAAATAATCGGAACCATATCGACTGACTGTGAGACAAACACCATTTGTACATATGCTGTCGCCTGTCTTGACATCATCCAAAACTTTATCCGCAGAAATGATCAATCTGGAAGATTTTGTTCCAAAAGCAATATGTTTAATCTGACCAATTTCTTCAATAATACCTGTAAACATTTTTCACCTTTCCTTTCGGATATATCCACTGACTTTAAGATCAGTCCCCATCATCTGACTTGACCATTCCTGTAATTTCCACGCATCACTCAAACACTGAATACCTTTTCCTTCCACGGGTGTTTTGGCATCCTTACCTCCAATGATCTGCGGTGCAATGTAAACAATCATCTTATCCACAATCCCAACATTCAAAGCCTGCTCTGCCAATGTTCCTCCACCTTCAATGATTAGACTGTCCACTTCATTTTCTCCAAGACATTTCATTAGGCCAGGCAAATCTACACGTCCTTGTTCATCCGATGGCATATTCCAGACATTCGCTCCATAGGCTCGAAGTCTCCTTTTCTTCGCTTCGTTTCCTTTGGATGTAGTTGCCACAATTAACGGATATGTATCTGCCGTCTGAACCAGTCTGGACTCTTCTGGTATTCTCAAACTGCTGTCTACCACAATACGAACCGGTTGTTTTCCACCATCCATCCGGCAATTAAGTAATGGATCGTCTGCCAGAACTGTCCCTATGCCCACCATAATCCCTGTATATATATGTCTTAAACTATGGGAATCCTTTCGGGATTCTTCACAGGTGATCCACTGGGATTCCCCCGTGGATGTGGCAATCTTCCCATCCAGAGACATGGCCGATTTGTATACCACAAAAGGCCTTTTTGTTACAATATATTTCATAAATACTTCATTCAACCTTTGTGCCTGTTTTTCAAGCACGCCTACCGTCACTGAAATGCCACATTCCCGAAGTCGCTTTACACCTCTGCCTGCAACCATCGGGTTGGGATCTAAAACAGCTATAACTACCCTTTCAATATCCTTTTCAATAATCAGTTCTGTACATGGTGGTGTCTTTCCATAATGGGAACA
>JAFOYH010000100.1 GCA_017391465.1 Lachnospiraceae bacterium
ATTTAGGCGCTAAAGTCGACACGCAGATTTTGAAAGACGACGAATATGCAAAGATTACTTTGCTGGAGTGGGGTTGGAACCCGGATAATAATTATATTGAAACGGTTATAAGCGTTGAAAATACATCGGATGAAACCATTCCTGTGATGATTAGCGGAATGAATATTAATGGTATTTTTTTTCAATTAAAAACCAATATGAATCATCTGGAACCCGGACAAAAATGTTTTCTGACAGATTATCTTTTAGTGTCCGAATTTGAGGATGAAGGCATTACTTCTATTGGGGACATTGAATTGATGATTATGACCGATGAATCTGAAAATACAGGGATTGTTTCATATACCGGTGGCTCCTGGTATCCAGTTGTTCTTGCAGAAAAGGGTGAGAATGCTGAAGTGTTCCTAACCGGTGAGCCATTGGAATCATTGGAAGATGTGCATATTTCATATGTTGGTCAGTCAGAGACGGAATGGTCTGACGGTGGCGGTTATTACGCGTGGAATCTGGCAGTAGTGAATGATAGTGATGAAAATGTCCAGATTTCTATGATTGATGTTCTTATTGATGGCATCCCGGAAGAAACATGGCATGATCAGGTAGACAAATGTACACTGTATTTTGCAGGTGGAGAAGTGGGGGCTCATTCCAATCGAAATGTATCCATTAGTTTGAGTTGTTATGAAGCTTTGATCGAACGACCGGAATTGACTTTTAAATTCCAGATACGAAGCATGGCTGGCGGTGCAGTGATCGCAACGGGTGAAGAAGTGATCACAATTACGCCAGATTAGGAATAAAAAAAACATGTTAACGGAGGGGAAAAATGAAACGAAAATTATCCATGTTGCTGTGTGCAGTAATGGTTCTTGGAACTCTTGTTGGATGCGGTGGCGAAAAAACAAAAGAAACGGAAACGCAGATTCTGGAGACAGAAGTTCAATCTGCAGACGTGAATGCTTCGAAGATTGACGATGTCATTGCAGAGAATGGCGGACTTGAAGAACGTGCCCAGTTGAGTCTTGTGCAGACTGAAAATGCAAGTATTACCGGTACAACAGGCACACGCATGGACGGTGTGTCCTATGTCATGATCTATAATCCATTAATCTACAGCGAAGATGACGGCAATGGATTTGAAGAGAGAAAAGCACAGTCCACAGGGGATATGAGTTCCCAGATTATGGTTGGTATGAATAAATCCGGCGGTCTTGATCCGGATATTGAAATTCCAACAGTGAAGTCTCAGGCAGAAAATGATGCTAATGTGGATACAACAGGTGTGAACCGTGATGGTATCCGTGCCGGTGCATTTGATCCGAGTTATAATGTCAATGATCAGCATGATTTCTATCACTCCGATCTTACAATGACAAATACACTGATGAGCACATTTACCTGTGTTTACAGTGGTTCGAACTGTTATATTTGGGCTTTAAATGGTTCGATGACAGCCGATCAGGCGCAGCAGATGGGGGCAGAATTTGATGCGAATATTTATAATCAGATTATAGCCGAATTTGGCCCGGCACGTTTCACTGAAAATGGTGGAAAGATCAACTTATTATTCTACCCGATGCAGGAGGGGCTTGGTGGCTATTTTACAATGGCGGATATTTTCTCCAGTGCCGAATGTCCTGCAGATTATGCAGCACAGTATGGATTTAACGTCGATCATGCTATCATCCACATTAACTCAGATTATGTGATCACAAATCCTGACTATGCAAAATCTACAATGGCGCATGAGTTACAGCATTTGATCTGTGCATCTGACTGTTTTAACTATGCAGAAACACCATGGATGGAGACATGGCTGAATGAAGCAATGTCTGCGCATGCAGAAGAACTTATTTATCCAGGAATTAAAGAAGCAGGATATTATAACCAGTTTATGTATTTAAGTCATAATTTCAGAACCGGACAGTCTCTTTACAACTTTGATACAACATTTGATGAGTATATTGGTGCTTATGGTGCGGTATATCTCTTTGGTCAGTATCTTAAACAGTTCTCCGGTCCGGACGTATTCACAAAAGTACATGACTATTGGAGATATTCTTACAGAGCAGATGTTACAGCAGCAGATGCAGTGTCCATGGCACTTTCTGATGAAGCATTCGAAACAATTTGTGACAAATATACATATTCACCAAGAATTTACAATGAATTGCTCACAAATGCCTTTGAACTCACATTAAGTAAAATTACTCTGGATTTCTATATTGAAACATTAAAACCAGACCTGTCCAACCTCTATGGTATGGAAGATCAGATGCGTGGAGCAATGCTCTATACCGAAGTTTCCCCAGTGGAAATTGAAGGTGGCGGACGTATCCTTGTTGCAACACAGAACGGCAGTTATCAGATTCCTGCAGATGCAGATCCATGTCTTGTTTATGTTGGTTTGGATGCAAACTTTAATGTTGTTTCCATGTTCTCAGTCGAATAGATCAGTAAATTGAACGAAAGAGAGAAACTCTGTCACGGGTTTCTCTTTTTTTTCAATCTATGATATACTGGAAATAAGTCAATATGGAGGTTATTCCTTATGCCAAAAGGAACAAATTTTTGAAATTCCTTGACCTTCCACCTTGTGGAGGGTGTATGCTTAGACCATGAAAACATCAAACATGGAAGGATTTGAATTATGAAGATTAATGAGGTGGAAACCCGAGTCGGAATTACAAAAAAGAATATTCGCTTTTA
>JAFOYH010000071.1 GCA_017391465.1 Lachnospiraceae bacterium
GAAATTCTTCTCGAAGAAAAAGCAGAACATATTCGTGCATTGAATGATTCCATTGCATATACACAAGATGTTATTGCAGAATTGGAAGACAGTATCCGTAAAGAAGAACAGGCTTTATATGAAATCCAGCAGGCAATCAGCCAGCAGGCTTCCAGCGGCGGTTATGTACCTAACGTATCCGGCTCTTCAAAACCGGCATACGGTTCATGGATCTGGCCAAGTGATACCTATTATTTAACAGATACATTTGGTTATCAGGCATGGCGCGGCGGTCTTCATAACGGTATTGACATTGGTGCACCTCATGGTTCTCCAATTTATGCAGCAGCAAGCGGAACCGTATGGATCGCAGGCTGGAGCAGCAGTGCAGGTAACTGGGTTGTTATCGATCACGGCGGCGGTGTGCTTAGTGTTTACATGCATGCATCTGCATTGTATGTAAGTTCCGGACAGTACGTAGATGCCGGAACATGTATCGCAGCTGTAGGTAACACAGGATATTCTTTCGGTGCACATCTTCACTTTGGTATCATGGTGGGATCTTCCGGCGGATATAATGGATATTGGGTAGACCCATTGGGTTATGTAAGCCCTTGATAAAATCGAATAGTATTTATATCTACATAAAAAATAAGGACAAGAATAAGATTTCTTGTTCTTATTTTTATTTATGCGGGTTGTTCTTTTCATATGAAAGAAATTCGTGTAAAATATTCAAATAAGCATGATACATGAAAGGTATGAAATTATGAAATCAAAAAACATAGGTATATTTTTGGCAGGCATGGCATTTATGGGAGTGCTTACCTTTGGTGTTTCGAGTGTAAAAGATGCGGTTATAGAAGATATGTCACGAATCGGACACCGTTATGATTATATTGAAAGTAAACTGACACTCATAGATCAGGTCATTGACAAGCATTATCTGTATGAGGATGAAATTGACGAAGAGAAATTGGAAGAAATGATTTATCTTGGTTATGTGGCAGGCCTTGAAGAATCCTATACCACGTATTATACTGCGGAAGAATTCGCAGAAGTTATGGAATCCTCTTCAGGAATTTATTCGGGTATTGGCGCTTATGTGTCTCAGAATATGAATACGGGAATCATTACCATTGTAAATCCATTTGAAGGTGCGCCGGCTGCAGATGCGGGTGTTAAAAAAGATGATATCCTTTTTGCTGTCGAAGGTGAAGAGGTTACCGGTATGGATCTGAATATGGTTGTTGCCAAATTAAAAGGTGAAGAGGGAACACGGGTTAATGTAACCATGTACCGTCCGTCAGAAGATGAATATATTGATTTTGAAATTGTTCGTGCGGTGGTCAATGTACCAACAGTGACACACAAGATGCTTGACAATCATATTGGCTATATTCAATTGACCGAATTCGATGAGGTTACTGTAGATCAGTTTAATTTTGCAGTGGAAGAATTAACAGCAATGGGAATGGAAAGCCTGATTTTTGATCTTCGTGACAACGGTGGCGGTCTTATGAGCAGTGTGTGCAGCATTCTGGAAACGGTTCTTCCGAAAGGCCTGCTTGTTTATACAGAAGACAAAAATGGTGAGCGCGAAGAAGAATGGGCAAAAAATCCGGACTGCATTGAAGTGCCAATGGTTGTTCTTGTCAATGGAAATACGGCCAGTGCATCTGAGATATTTGCGGGTGCATTAAAAGATTATGACAAAGCAGAGATTATCGGAACAACAACTTTTGGTAAAGGTATTGTACAGACAATCATTCCGTTAAAAGACGGATCTGCAATGAAATTAACCACATCCGAATATTTTACACCAGACGGTATCGGTATTCATGGTAAAGGTATTGAACCGGATGTGATTGTAGAATATGATTCGGAAAACGAAGAAGATAATCAGCTTCAGGCGGCTGTGAACTATTTGAGTCAATAATCAGCAGTACAGAATAAGAAAAAGAGGTGACAATAAATGCGTGGTGCAGGAAGTAAAAATGCATGGGCATTACTTATATTAATTTTATGTGGAATCGTCCTGGGAGGTTTTATTGGAACATTGGCAGCTGGCATACCATTCCTTAGCTGGCTGGGTTACGGTCAGGTGTTTGGTCTTTCTCAGCCGATGATTTTAGACTTGGGCATTTTGGTTCTTACTTTTGGGTTAACGATTAAGATTTCGATTGCAAGTATTTTAGGAATGATTATAGCAATTATCATTTATCGTGTTTTGTAGAAAACAATAAGGAGAAAGGGACATGAAAGCAGAAAGTTTGATTTTCGATATTGATGGGACACTTTGGGATTCCAGAGCTCTTGTAGCCGATGGGTATAATTTACAGCTTCGAGATGAGGGACTTGAAAAGTATTGTGTTAATGCAGAGCAGCTTAAAGCACTTTTTGGAAAGACCATGTCAGAAATTGCAGATTTGATGTTTTCGGATATGAAAGTATCGGAACGTTATGCATTGATGGAACGATGCATGGAGAGGGAAGATGCTTTTCTTCGTGAAAATGCAAGTGAAGCCATTGCCTTCGAAGGTGTGAAAGAAACACTGACAGAGCTGGCAAAGAATTATCGTTTGTTCATTGTAAGCAATAGTCAGAAAGGATATCCTG
>JAFOYH010000031.1 GCA_017391465.1 Lachnospiraceae bacterium
TATTCATTTTCCTCAATGAACTTTCGAAGTTTCATCAAGGCCCTTTTTTCAATACGGCTTACATAGCTTCTCGAAATTCCAAACCTTCTTCCAATTTCTCTCTGTGTGACTTCCTTACAGCCAAAAAGACCATACCGTTTATATATGATTTCCCTTTCTCGAGTCGTTAATACCTCACTGATGGCTACATACATTTTCCGAATCCGTTCATCCAGCATCATCTGATCCAGGACATCATCCACTGTATCTTCGACCACATCAATGAAACTGATTTCATTTCCCTCTTTATCTGTGCCAATAGGTTCATATAACGAAATTTCCCGATTTAATTTGCGCTCTGTTCGCAGAAGCATTAATAACTCATTGTCAATACATCGGGCCGCATATGTGCCAAGTCTGCTGCCTTTCGTCCCATCATACGTATTAACAGCTTTAACAAGCCCTACAATACCTATGGCAATCAATTCATCCATATCCCGACATGTACTCATATATTTTTTTACAATATGGGCAACCAGCCGTAAATTTCGTTCGATTAATATATCTTTTGCCTCCACATCCCCTGCTTTATACAAAGCAAGAAAACGTTCTTCTTCTTCACGACTCAAAGGTTTTGGAAAAGACTGCAAACAAAAGCACCCCGTTTGTGACCTTTATCCTAATCTATGCGTCACTCGGAGGTGCTGTGTCTGTCCTTATTATTTAATTTTTTCGAATTGATAGGTTATGAAAATCGTATCCATACCATCCGGACTCTCACCATTTAATGATTCTTTATACAGATACCCCGGCTGTCCGGTTCTTGGATGAAAGAAACGTCGGCTTTTTTCTACAGAAAGGTGCTCAATGGCTTTATCCATTCGTTGAATGAGCCAAGGCGATAATAAACATTTTTTATGGGCCGGAAGAATACCTTCGATCGGATAATTCTCCAGTATTTTTAAACGTTTTTTATACGCATACACATACGCACTCGTATTAAAATGCATCCATAAACTATAATCCAGATCATCTCCCGGGAATAGAATATGAGATTTCCAGTCAAAAAGCATGACACTCCCTACCGTATGTCCTGGCACTAAAATAACTTCAACGCGTTGCTTATCTCCAAGATCAAAACACTGACCATCCGAAAGCCACAAAAATTCTTTCGTGTCCGCCTCATACCATGCCATACGATCAAAGTCCTCTGGCCAGATTGGACCCTTGCCTGCAGCTTTTCGGATCCCTTCAAATCTTGCTGCAACAAGCGGCTTTTGAATCTTCTGATAATCCTCATAGGTCTCTACATCATCCGGATGCATCCAGACCTGTTCAAAATAACGATTGCCACCATTGTGATCTATATGTCCATGGGTATTCACGACAATCAGAGGTAAGTTTGTTATCGATTCAACAACCGGACGAATATCTTCAAATCCAAATCCCGTATCAATCAGCATGGCTTTTTCGGATCCCACAATCAATGTACTTCCCACATCGCCCGGCTCATAAATGTGATAGATATTTTCTTTTATTGATATGATCTCATAATAATTTTTCATCTTTTAAATCTCAGTCTTTTCTTCGAAGCAGATCAAATGGTGAAAGTTCCACGCCTAAATCCACATAAATCTTCTGTTTTGGATGCGGGCAGCTTTCCATCGGCTGACCTTCTTCATCGGTCATGCCACGAACAACAACCGTCAGATCTGTGCCATCCGGTTTCATGATTTCGATTTCTTCTCCGACAGAAAATTTATTTCTCTGTTCAAGTGCATAGTAACCATCGCCTCGGTTTTCACCAATCAAACCAAGATATGTGTATGCTTTGATGTATGTGTTACTGTCATAAATCTGTGTATCATGATCCGGTTTTCCAAAGAAAAATCCTGTTGTAAACTGACGATACGTACATTTTGCAATTTCATCTTTATAATAATCCATACGGCTATGATACAGTGCCGGATCTGTAAAATAATCGTCTATAGCCTGTCTGTAAGTACGTGTCACGACAGCTACATAAAGTGCTGTCTTCATACGTCCCTCAATCTTGAAACTATCGATACCTGCATCCACCATCTCCGGAATATGTTCGATCATACATAAATCCTTGGAGTTAAAAATATAAGTTCCGCGTTCATTTTCATAAACCGGTAAATACTCGCCTGGACGTGTTTCTTCCATGATAGCATATTTCCAGCGGCATGGATGGGTACATGCTCCCTGATTGGCATCACGACCTGTAAAATAACTGCTGAGCAGGCAGCGACCAGAATAGGATATGCACATTGCCCCGTGAATAAATGTTTCAATTTCAAGATCATCCGGAATATTGGCACGAAGTTCTTTAATCTCTTCAATGGACAATTCACGAGCAGAAACTACACGTCTTGCACCTAATGTATGCCAGAAACGATACGTACGATAATTGGTATTATTTGCCTGTGTACTGATATGAACATCAATCTCCGGGCAAATTTCCTTTGCAATCTGGAATACTCCCGGATCCGAAATAATCAAGGCGTCCGGACCGATTTCTTTTAATTCATGGAAATATGCCTCAATTCCATTCAAATCTCCGTTATGTGCCAA
>JAFOYH010000074.1 GCA_017391465.1 Lachnospiraceae bacterium
ACCATCATCAATAAGGATTCTTCCTCCGACATGTACATCCTTTGGTAAATTGTTATAAGTAATTGAAGCCATTTCTTCATTTCCCATAACATCATTAATGGTTAATGTAAATTTCTGATTTGTTTTTAATTCTACTTTACCTTTTTCAAACTGTTTTAATCGAATTTCCGGACCTTTTGTATCAAGAAGTGCTGCAATTGGAAGATTCAATTCATCTCTCAAACGCTTCACACGGTTTAATTTTTCCAACTGTTCTTCGTGTGTGCCATGAGAAAAGTTAAAACGTGCCACATTCATGCCTTCAAGCATTAATTTTCTTAACACTTCTTCACTTTCAGATGCCGGACCAAGTGTACAGATAATTTTAGTCTTTCTCATTCTAATTCCTCCGTCTCTTTTATATCTTCGACTTCATGATGCGATTTTATACGTTCTTTTACATCATGAGCTAATAAATGATAAACTGTTGCAGCCAAAGGTACTCCCAAAAGCATTCCTGTAATTCCTGCAATTCCACCACCAATGGTTACCGAAGCTAATACCCACATACCCGGCAGCCCTATAGAAGATCCAACAACTTTTGGATAGATAATATTCCCCTCAACCTGTTGTAAGATTAATATAAATAAAAGAAAACCTATCGTTTTCATCGGAGCAACCGTAAAAATCATAAATGCTCCTACAATGGCGCCAAGGTAAGCACCGACAATCGGTATTAATGCAGTTGCACCAATCAAAGTACCAACCATCGGAGCGTACGGAAATCCAAAAATAAACATACCTATCGTACATAAAATACCAAGAATAACTGCCTCCACACACTGTCCCGTAATAAAGCTTGTAAAACAATCATGCGCCGTATCAAGAAAAAGATTCATACGATATGATGCTTTTTCTTTAAGATAAGCTTTTTCCATCATACGACATTGATTCTGAAGCTTTTCTTTACTTAATAAAATATAAATTGCAAAGAAAAGTGCAATTGCAATATTCACGATGGATCCAAATACACTTACGATGATAGAAACAGCAGAATTCAACACCGTACTTACACCGCTTGTCGCGTAAGTAATGACTTTGCGTGACAGTTCTTGCCAATTTACTTCAAGAGAACCGATTTCTTTTGAAATTTCAGGAAATAATTCACCATTTTGAACAACCCATTTCTGAATTTTTGAAAAATAAATCGGAATCTCCTGTCCAATAACCACAAAGGCATTGACTAATTCCGGTAAAACAAGACGCACAACAAAAAAAAGAATAGCCAACATCAAAAATATGGATAAAAACAGGCAAACGGGTCTTTTCGCTTTCATAACCCTTTGACTTTCAGAATCCGGATACCAATAATCCTCCATCTTTTTCATAATAATATTAATCGCATAGGCCATAATTGCGCCTAAAATCAATGGAAAAGAAATCGTAAATAAGTGATCTGCCAATAAAACAATAGATTTTACATTTAAAACAATCCATACCGTAACTGCGATACATACAAGGTATCGAATAAATTTTTTTAAATCCCGATCGATTATTCTCACCTCCATTTTATCGATTATACTCTATTTTAGTATAAAAAAAAAGAAGTATCCATATCAATACTTCTTTTTCATGAGGCATCGGGGATTCGAACCCCGGACAACTTGATTAAAAGTCAAGTGCTCTACCGACTGAGCTAATACCCCATATCAGTTGACTATTTGTTTCCTGAAAATGCCCAGAGCCGGAATCGAACCAGCGACACAAGGATTTTCAGTCCTTTGCTCTACCGACTGAGCTATCTGGGCGTCTGAGTTGCGGGGGCAGGATTTGAACCTACGACCTTCGGGTTATGAGCCCGACGAGCTACCGAACTGCTCCACCCCGCGATATTCAACTAAAATCATGACTTCGCCATGCATGGATGGAGAAGGATTCGAACCTTCGAAGTCGTCGACAACAGATTTACAGTCTGCCCCCTTTGGCCACTCGGGAATCCATCCAAAAAAGCCGATGATCGGACTCGAACCGATAACCTGCTGATTACAAATCAGCTGCTCTGCCAATTGAGCCACATCGGCAATGGGTAAATGGGGCCTACAGGGCTCGAACCTGTGACCCTCTGCTTGTAAGGCAGATGCTCTCCCAGCTGAGCTAAGACCCCATATACTATAAAATTTAACATTTTCATGTTAAACGACCCAGAAGGGACTCGAACCCTCGACCTCCGCCGTGACAGGGCGGCGCTCTAACCAACTGAGCCACTAGGCCACAAAGACATATGCCTTCAAAACTACATACTGAAAACTTTTTCCATCTTTCACATCTCTCTATCTCATTCCCAGCCATCTGGTCATGCCCTCGACCGATTAGTAACAGTCAGCTCCATGCATTGCTGCACTTCCACCTCTGCCCTATCTACCTCGTCGTCTTCAAGGGGTCTTACTAACTTACGTTATGGGAGATCTCATCTTGAGGGGGGCTTCACGCTTAGATGCCTTCAGCGTTTATCCCGTCCAAACTTGGCTACTCTGCCATGCACTTGGTAATACAACAGATCCACCAGAGGTTCGTCCATCCCGGTCCTCTCGTAC
>JAFOYH010000021.1 GCA_017391465.1 Lachnospiraceae bacterium
TCATCTACAAGAGCCTGAAGTTCTTCAGAAGACATCGTTTCTGCTGCTTTCATCATCTCTTCAACGCCGACTGCCATTGGTTCAAGTTTTTCTACCTGATTAAAGTAAATTCTTTCCATCCTTTGAATCCTCCTGTTCTTCGAGTTATTCTTTATAATCAATATCTTCGAGCTTTTTATCAGCCTTCAGATGTACGAGAATCGGATTGTTCTTTGCTTTTTTATTTTAACATATTTCATACATTTTTGATACATACTATTCTTTATAATAAAATTTCTCAATACACAAGGAGTGCTCCTATGGACATCATCTATATTATTCTTCTTTCTCTGGCATCCATTATTGAAATCTTTATTTTATGCAAACTCATGGGATACCGACAAATTTCTCAAATGAGTATGTTTGACTATATTAATGGTATTACCATCGGCAATATTGCAGCTGAAATGGCCACTTCGCTTGAAGACAACTTCCTTCATCCGCTGGTCGCCATGATTGTTTATGCTCTCGCAGCCATATCCCTCTCCTGGATCAGCAGCAAATCGATCCGTGCCAGACGTTTTCTTTCAGGAAAACCCATGCTTCTGTTAAACAATGGAAAATTATACGAACAAAATTTTAAAAAATCCAAAATCGATCTGAATGAATTTCTCACCCAATGCAGGGTCAGCGGATATTTCGAACTTTCCCAATTGGAATCTGCCATACTCGAAGAAAATGGTCGAATCAGTTTTCTTCCAAAAAGCGAATATCGACCATTAATCCCCAAAGATATTCAATTATCTCCTCAAAAAGAACTTGTCAATGCCATCCTCATTATCGATGGCAAACCGCTGCATCAAAATCTTAAAGCATGCGGCAAAGACATGACCTGGCTAAATCGAGAATTAAAAAAACATGGTGTTTCCCATACTAAAGAAATCTTTCTTGCCACCTATGATTCAGACAACAAATTGTCAATCTATGGATATACAGGCAATACGGTCCCATCCGATTTTTTGTCTTGATCAATGTACCTGATACGTCTCTGTCGTGCTTCATGTGAAAACCATGCCATACAACTTTTTATGAATGTTATCTTCCTATTCATGGTTTTCGAACCACTGTTTAACACTGAAATAATCGCCTTTTAATGTTCCCTGAATCATCTGGGACTGACCACCGCCTTTGCCATCAAAGAACTGACGAATTTCCTGGCCTAAATTTTTCGCCTGACCGCCCAGGTCAATGAGCACGTAATTCATCTGACTGTCGCCATTTTCAGACAAAGCAAGAACACGATCTACTCGCTTTGAAAGCAGACTGGCATATTCTCTCAAATCATTTCCCTTTAACGCATTCTCCATCACACAGATGGATCCATCTTCGAGCTCTGCATTCTGTGCTTTAACTGCCATATATTCCCTCTTCATCTGCATCATGGAATATTTTAAATCTCCAATCTCTTTCAAAAGACGTTCTACACCCTCAGAAACTTCACCGGTCTTTGCAGACAGCAAATGGGATATTTCCACAACACTATCGTGTTTTTTTCGATAATCTTCCATGGCACGATTACCTGCCAACATGGAAATACGAACGCCACCTTTATAATTCTGAACAGATAAAATCTTAATCATCCGAATCTCACCCGTTCGAAATGGATGCGTTCCGCAGCATGCACAAAGATCGTATCCTGGAATCTCAACAATACGTACATCACCTTCAATTTCTTTTTTACTGCGATAGGACATGGCATCCAGTGCTTTTTTCTCCGGTGTCTGAATAATTATCGGAAGATTGGCTTCAATAGCCTCATTAGCTTCAATTTCAATCAAACGTACCTGTTCGGCTGTAAGCTCCCCATTAATATCCAGTGAAATTGCATCCGTCCCCATATGAAATCCCACATTATCGTACCCAAATCTTCGATGAATGATTCCTGATACAATATGTTCTCCTGCATGGTTCTGCATATTCGAAAATCTCAGGGACCAATTCAGTTTTCCTTGAACCTTTTGTCCTTTCATCAATGGTTTTTCCGTATAATGCCAGATCGTTCCTTCTTTTTCATGGGTATCTAAAACCCGGACATCATCCAGCCAACCTCTGTCTCCTGGCTGGCCGCCGCCCTCTGGAAAAAAAGCCGATCGGTCCAGACCAATATGATATATTCCCTTCTTTTCTACACATTCCGTAACCGTTGCTTCAAATTCCTGTATATAGGGATCTATTTCAAATAATCGTTCTGTCATCTTAAATTCTCCTGTCTTTTACAATTCTACTTTAGTCTATCATAAAATCTTTACTTTGCACATATTTACATACAAAAACAGAGAGGAAGCTCGTTAAAGTTTTCTCTCTGCTTTTATGTAATTATTCACTTAAAACCGCTTACGTCCACTGGCATCTTTAATTCCCAGTTCTTCTCGATATTTTGCAACCGTTCGTCGACTGATCTTCACTCCACGTTCTACAAGACGCTCTGTAATAGCACGATCACTTAATGGTTTCTTTTTATCTTCTTCTTCAATCACCGCAATCAAAGTATTTTTAACCTGCTCCGTTGTAATTTTAACAC
>JAFOYH010000019.1 GCA_017391465.1 Lachnospiraceae bacterium
ATCTTTACGATTAATTTCATTTAAGACCTCATGTCGTGCACCATCATACATCAACATGTCCAGTTTTTCGTTGCCAGCTAAAGTGAACATATCATAAATTTTCTGTACACCTTCACCATAATCTCCGACCGGATCCGCATCGCCAGACACAAAGAGAATTGGCATCTGTCTTGGAACTTTTTCAATATTCTTTGTTTTGGAAATAAACTGAATACCTTTAAATAATTCGTAAAAACCATTCACCGTAAATACAAACTGACATCTTGGATCAGAAACATAACGATCAACAATCATTTCATCGCGACTGATCCAATCGGATGGTGTACGTAATGGTTTAATCCCTTTATTATAAGAGCCAAAAGCAATTTTGTTTACCAGTGCACTACGATAATGCCATCCTTTGACACATGCGATCAGACGCGCAATGACCTGACCTGCCACTGCTAATGGAATCGGATGATATCCTGTTCCCATAACAATCGCACCATCTACGCTCTTTCGATATTTCACCAGAAAATATCGCACCAAAAAAGATCCCATACTATGACCGAGAATAAAATACGGTACATTTGGAAAACGTTCTTTGAAATGTTTTTCAACCTTTTTCAAATCATCCACCATGTGTTCAAATCCATGTTCTCCGACAAATCCCCAGTCTTCTTCCGAAGCCACAGAACTTCCATGTCCCAGGTGATCATTCCCTACGACAGCAATACCCTTGCTGCACAAAAAACGTGCAAACTCATCATAACGGTCAATAAACTCTACCATGCCGTGAGCAATCTGAAGTACACCAACCACTTCGATACCTTCCGGAATCCAGCACACACCATGGATTTTTGTGAAACGATCAGAGGATTTAAAATAAAAATTCTGTTTCTTAATCTTCATCACTAACCACCTCACTTAACACTTTTCCTATACTGTCATGAATCAGTACATTGGCCTTTCGGTCATACGGTGTCTCACTCTTATTGATCAAAACAAGCTTATCCCCCGAATAATACTGAATAAATCCCGCTGCCGGATATACATTCAGAGACGTTCCTCCAATGATCAGAACATCTGCTTTTTGAATGGCATTCAGGCTGGAACGAATCGTCATATCATCCAATCCTTCTTCATATAAAACCACATCCGGTTTGATGATCCCACCACATTTTTCACAGCGCGGAATACCGTCTGCTTTTAAAATATAATTGACATCATAAAATTCGCGGCAACGCATACAGAAATTACGGTGCACCGTTCCATGCAGTTCATAAACACGTTTGCTTCCCGCAAGTTGATGCAGACCGTCAATATTCTGTGTAACAACTGCTTTTAATTTACCCATCGCTTCTAACTTAGCCAGAGCCAGATGCGCTGCATTCGGTTTGGCATCCAGATATAACATCGTACTTTTATAAAAATCATAGAAAATATCCGGATGTGCTATAAAAAACGAATGTGAAAGAATCTCCTCCGGAGAACGTTTATAACGTTTAATCGTGTTATAAATTCCTGTTTCACTTCGAAAATCCGGGATACCACTTTCTGTAGATACGCCTGCTCCACCAAAAAACACAATATTATCCGAGTTCTGAATAATTTCCTTTAAAGTCACTTCGTCACACCCTTTCTATTTTGCCCACGAAGCCGAACGGTTCACTGCTTCATGCCATCCGGATATGCCGGCCCAACGCACTTCATCTTTCATATCCGGCTCAAATGTCCGTTCAAGTTTCCAGTTTTCTTTAACATCAATTGTATCTTCCCAATAACCCACAGCAAGTCCCGCCAGATAAGCCGCACCTAAAGCTGTCGTTTCAACACACTCCGGCCGTTCTACTTTTGTATCCAAAACATCTGCCTGGAACTGCATCAGAAAGTTATTTGCACTGGCTCCGCCATCTACTTTGAGGGCTGCAAGTCGGATTCCCGAATCACTTTCCATAGCCTTTAATACATCATAGGTCTGATAAGCTAAAGATTCCAGTGTCGCACGAACAAAATGATTCTTGTTCACACCACGCGTCAGACCTACAACTGTCCCTCTCGCGTACTGATCCCAGTAAGGCGCACCAAGACCGGTAAATGCCGGTACTACATACACACCATTCGAATCTTTTACCGCCAAAGCACAATCTTCGGATTCCCTGGATGATTGAATAAGCTGCATCTCATCACGCAGCCACTGAATGGCTGCACCAGCCATGAAGATACTGCCTTCCAAAGCATAACGCACCTTACCGTCTGCACTTGCAGCAATGGTAGTCAAAAGCCCATTATTCGATCTGACTGCTTCTTCACCAGTATTCATCAGCAAAAAGCACCCTGTACCATAGGTGTTTTTTGCCTCACCCGGTGCAAAACAACACTGCCCAAAAAGAGCTGCCTGCTGATCTCCTGCCGCACCGCTGATTGCAATTCGTCCACCCAAAATGCCTTCATTGGTATATCCATAAACACAACTCGAAGGTTTTACTTCCGGAAGCATGCTTTTTGGTATATTCATTATATTTAAAAGTTCTTCATCCCAACAAA
>JAFOYH010000088.1 GCA_017391465.1 Lachnospiraceae bacterium
CAATATTAAGAGACTTGAGGCTAAAGTCGTTGAAGGACCATACATCCATCATTGTGTCGGCATTCACAAAGATGTTGTTCCTGTATTATACGAAGCTTGTAAATATATTGGTATTAAGCCAGACCTCTATGATCCAATTGAAGAAGATGTAAAAGCTTACTTGCGTGGTGAATGATCGGAGGGAATTTTATGGCGAATTTAAAAGCTTTATCTTATGAATTAAGAAAAAATGTTGTAGATATGATCGTTGAAGGTAATGGCGGTCATATTGGCGGCGATATGAGTGTTATTGATATTCTTGTTCAGTTGTATTTTAACGATATGAATATCAGTCCGGAGAATATGGATGATCCGAATAGAGACCGTTTTGTTATGAGTAAAGGACATGCGGTGGAAGCATTATATGCAGTTCTTGCGGCAAAAGGTTTTTTCCCGATTGAACAGGTGATTAAGGAATTTTCCAAGTTCGGCTCCAAATTTATCGGACATCCAAACAACAAACTTCCAGGTATTGAGATGAATTCAGGTTCTCTTGGTCATGGTCTTCCGGTTTGTGTGGGTATGGCCATTGCGGGTAAGATGAACAAGCAGGATTATCGTGTCTATACCGTTATGGGAGATGGCGAATTGGCAGAAGGTTCTGTTTGGGAAGCTGCTATGGCGGGCAACCAGTATAAATTGGACAATCTCTGTGCAGTTGTTGACCGAAATCGTCTTCAGATTTCCGGATGCACAGAAGATGTCATGGCGCATGACAGTCAGGAAGAACGCTGGGCATCCTTCGGATGGCATGTCATCAGTATTCCTGGTAATGATCATGATGCACTTGCGGCTGCATTTGCAGAAGCAAGAACAATTAAAGGCAAACCAACAGTGGTTATTGCAAATACAACAAAGGGATGTGGTTCTCCGGTGATGGAAAACAAAGCAAACTGGCATCATAAAGTGCCAACATCCGAAGAATATGCACAGATCATGAAAGACCTTGAAGCAAGAAGGGAGGCTGCACTTCATGAATAAGATTCCAAATCGTCAGGCAATCTGTGATGTGTTGCTGGAACAGGCGAAAGATGACAAAGATATTGTCGTTCTTTGCAGTGATTCCAGAGGAAGTGCATCTTTAACACCATTTGCAGATACATATCCGGAACAGTTTATTGAAGTTGGTATTGCAGAACAGAATCTGGTCAGTATTTCTGCCGGTCTTGCCAAGTGTGGAAAGAAACCGTTTGCGGCATCTCCAGCGTGTTTCCTTTCAACACGGAGTTATGAACAGGCTAAGGTTGACTGCGCATACTCCAACACAAATGTAACACTGATCGGTATCAGTGGGGGTATCAGTTATGGTGCATTGGGCATGAGTCATCACTCTGCTCAGGATATTGCAGCGATGTCTGCGATTCCAAATATGAGAGTTTATCTTCCAAGTGACAGGTTCCAGACAGCACACCTGATTAAGGCACTTTTAAAAGATGAAAGTCCGGCATATGTACGTGTTGGAAGAAATCCGGTGGAAGATGTGTATACAGAAAATGATTGTCCGTTTGAGATGGATAAAGCGACTGTCATCTGCGAAGGTACGGATGTAGCCATCATTGCCTGTGGTGAGATGGTTAAACCTGCAGTAGATGCAGCAGAACTTTTGAAGGCGGATGGAATCAGCGCAACGGTACTTGATATGTATTGTGTGAAACCATTAGACCGCGAAGCTGTTGTAAAGGCTGCGCAGAATGCGAAAGTGGTAATCACAGTGGAAGAACATGCACCATTTGGCGGCCTTGGTTCGATGGTGTGTCAGGTTATTTGCAGCGAATGTCCAAAGAAAGTTATCAATCTTGCATTGCCGGATGCGCCGGTAATCACAGGAACTTCAAAAGAAGTCTTTAATTATTATGGACTGAATGCGGAAGGCATTGCAAAAACCGCAAAGGAGAATTTGTAATTATGGCAAAATATGTGCTTGGTATTGATCAGAGTACACAGGGTACAAAAGCTTTGCTGTTTGATGAAGTGGGAGCACTTATCTGCAGAACCGATTTACCGCATAAACAGATTATTGATGATCGCGGCTGGGTAGAACATGATCCAATCGAGATTTATAATAACACGATTCAGGTTGTAAAAAATCTGGTAGAGAAATCGGGTGTAAATAAAGAGGATATCAGGGTTCTTGGTATCAGTAATCAGAGAGAAACATCCCTTGTATGGGATAAAGAAACCGGTGAACCTGTTTATAATGCAATCGTATGGCAATGTGCCAGAGGGGCAGCCATCTGTGAGGAGATTGAGAAACAGGGGTGGGCGGATATGGTTCGCGCTCACACAGGATTGCAATTATCTCCATATTTTTCAGCAGCAAAGATTGCATGGGTTCTTCAGAACGTGGATGGGGCGAAAGAAAAAGCCAAAGCCGGAAGTCTTTGTTGCGGAACGATTGACAGTTGGCTGGTGTATAAGCTGACGGGTGGAAAGGAATTTCGTACGGATTATTCCAATGCATCCCGTACACAGATGTTTAATATTTA
>JAFOYH010000007.1 GCA_017391465.1 Lachnospiraceae bacterium
TAGGACCGGAAAAATCAGAAGAAGTGGAGGAAATACCAACATATCCTTATGTGATTATTCGAACACATAAAATAGATCAGATGATTCGATTTAATAGTTAGGAGGTCTTTGGGATGGATTTGTTAAAAACATACATTCAGGTTCCACATTATAAGAAAAATGTATCGGTTCAGATCACGTTGGACAATGATTTTAATGTCATTGATTCGAAACCGGATATGGAACGGATTATTCAAGAAAAAGGGTCGCTCAATATTCGTGAAATTAAGGCCATGCAGGACAAATGTCTTGTTCGGGGAACATTGAATTTTTCTGTACTTTATGTAAGTGATGATGGAAGTGGACAGATGCAGGCTATGGATGGAGAAATACCTTTTGAAGAAATGATTCATATGGATGGAATGGAAGAACAGGATTTGGTATCTGTGCAATGTGATATGGAAGATTTGAGAGCTGGGTGGATTCATTCGAGAAAAATCAATGTACGTTCCATTATTATACTTCACGTGAAAGCACTGCGTGTGTGGGAAGAAGAAGTGGCCAAAGCCATGGAAAATAAAAATGATATCTGGGTACAGAACAAAGACGTGGTTATGAATCAATGTATTCAGAGGGGAAAAGATCAGATGAGAGTTCGTGATGAAGTTAGGATCCCTTCGAATCGCCCAAACATATTGGATATTATCTGGCATCAGGAACATCTGGAAAACATAGAGATGAAACTTCAGGACGGTTATGTTCGTGTACAGGGACAATTATCCGTATTTGCATTGTATCGAGATGAAATGATGGAAAATACAATGAATGATGTGGAGTTTGTTGTGAATATCGATGGACGTGTGGATATGCCGGATGTTACACAGGAGATGATTCCGGATATTAAAGTCCATATGGATCATGTGAATCTGGACATACGCAGTGATTCTGATGGAGAATCACGGAAAATAGGCATAGAAGCCGTGTTGGCCCTGGATATTCAGATATATCAGGAAGAACGTTTGAGTGTTTTGCAGGACATTTATTCTTCAAAGAGCAGACTTATTCCTGAGAAAACCCAATTGGATGTGGAACAATTGATTTTGAAGAACAAGTCCAGATGTGCGGTTCGTGAGAGAATTCATTTGAATCGGGAATCCGGCCGCATGCTGCAACTCTGTCATGCGCGGGCAAGTGTAAAAATAGATCAGATGGAAATGGTCAAAGAAGGCATTATGGTTGAAGGCGTTGTATATCTGGTTGTTCTCTACATTTCATCCGATGACCAGAAACCCGTGAATTCGACAAAAATGGCGGTACCATTTTCTTACACCATTGAGGCAGAGGGTATCTCTGAAAATCATGAATATGATGTATACCCAAGTTTGGAACAACTGGTGGTAACAATGGCCGACAGTGATGAAATTGAGGCTAAGATGATGATTTCACTGGACGCTTCTGTATTTTCAAAAACATCTGTAGAAGTGATTCGTCAGATTCGGGAAGAATCTTTGGATTTTGGAAAGCTGGAAGCCATGCCGGGGATTGTTGGACATATGGTTAAGTCGGAAGATACCTTATGGACACTGGCAAAAATGTATTATGTAAGTCCGGAAGATATTAAAGAAGTGAATGGATTGGATGGGGAAGAACTGCCGGTTGGAAAGCCGATTCTGATTGTGAAAAATATGGAAATCTTCAAATAAAGACTTGAAAATAAGAGGATATACTTTATAATTGTATATATAATGAACATTGTATACAAAAAACAATGGGAGGAAATGTGATGGATACAATTCAGATGAAAGCATTTGCAAAAGTGAATTTAGGACTGGATGTCATCCGACGCAGAGAAGACGGTTATCATGAAGTGAAGATGATTATGCAAACACTTCGGTTGTTTGACCGCGTCACTTTGGAAAAATGTGATCAGGATGGCATTACACTAGAGACTAATTTACCGTTTCTTCCGGTGAATGAACAAAATATTGCATATCGAGCTGCCAAAATGTTGATGGATGAATTTCAGATACAGGGCGGCTTACATATAAAAATTGATAAACAGATTCCTGTTGCTGCGGGGATGGCAGGCGGAAGTACAGATGGTGCAGCTGTCCTGTATGGTTTGAACAAGATTTATTCGTTGGGATTGACAAAACAACAGTTGATGGAACGTGGCGTACGTTTGGGTGCAGATGTCCCTTATTGCATTATGAGGGGAACGGTTCTTTCAGAAGGAATTGGTGAGGTGTTGACACCGATTTCTCCGATGCCGGAGTGCTTTATTCTAGTAGCAAAGCCGCCGATTAGTGTATCGACAAAACATGTCTATCAGAATCTAAAACTGGATCAGATTGAAAAGCATCCGGATATTGATGGCATGATTGAAGCTTTAAAAGAACAGAATCTTGAGGGCATAGCATCACGTATGGAGAATGTTCTGGAAACAGTGACAATTCCAGAGCATCCGGAGATTGCACAGATCAAAGACCAGATGATGGAAGCAGGTGCGTTGAATGCGATGATGAGTGGCAGTGGTC
>JAFOYH010000061.1 GCA_017391465.1 Lachnospiraceae bacterium
CGTACCAATACGGATGGCAAAACTCAAACTTTTTCGAATATCCTCCGATAAAATATAGGTCACAGATGGGTTATCGTCCGAATATTCATAAATCTTTGGATTAAAATGATCACCATGACTATGACTCACAAAAAAGAATATCTTCTTTGTCGGATCAAATTCTGGAAGATTCCCCTTATAATAATCAAATATAAAAATACAATCTTCAATTTCAACGACAAAACAACTGTGATGAACATAGGTTATCTTCATTAAATTTCACCTGCTTCTTCATTCATTTCTTCATGAATCTCATCAGCTTCCGGCTGGCGTACCTTTGCAATACTTGCTACTTTAATGTCATTCTCTACATCAATATTCATAAGTTTAACACCCGATGTATAACGACCAATCTTAGAAATTCCATCAACCGGCATACGAATAATAATGCCACCTGATGTAATCATCATAATTTCATGACCATCATTAACTGCTTTCGCACCAATAACATAACCCGTTTTATCCGTCACATTATAACAAAGGACACCTTTTCCACCTCGGTGCTGACAATTAAATTCATCCAATGCTGTACGTTTGCCCATACCATTTTCAGATGCAATAAGTAAAGAATCACCCTGAGTGCTTAACTGCATACCAATGATTTCATCATCCGCATCCAGTGTCATACCAATAACACCCATCGATGTACGTCCCGTTGGCCGAACATCATTTTCATTAAAGCGAATACATTTACCATTTCTTGTCACTAAGAAAATATCTTTTTGATTATCTGTCAGTTTTACTTCTATCAGTTCATCATCTTCTTTTAAACTAATCGAAATAATGCCTGTTTTTCGAATATTATTGTATTCACTGATTAAAGTCTTTTTAACAAGACCTTTCTTTGTTGCCATAAAAAGATAAGCTTCTTGATTCAAATCTTTGATTGGAATCATAGCAGTAATCTTTTCACCGGATTCTAAAGGCAGGATATTGACAATCGCCGTTCCTCTGGCAATACGGGATGCTTCCGGAATCTGATAAGCTTTGATTCGATAAGCTTTCCCTTTATTTGTGAAGAACATAATATAGTGATGTGTACTTGTCATCATCAATTCTTCAATATAATCTTCATCCAGTGTGGACATTCCTTTAATACCCTTACCCCCACGATTCTGACTACGGAAATTATCAACTGTCATCCGTTTGATATAACCAAGTTTTGTCATAGCAATGACTGTATTTTCTTTTTTAATCAAATCTTCAAGTGTAATTTCATCGTCATCAATACCAATGGATGTACGACGTTCATCGCCAAATTTATCACGAATAATAGTGATTTCATCACGAATAACACCGAGAAGTTTCTTCTCATCTCCAAGAATTGCTTTTAATTCTGCAATTTTTTTCTGGAGTTCTTTATATTCGTTTTCAAGACGTTCTCTTTCCAAGCCTGTAAGAGCACGAAGACGCATATCTACAATGGCCTGTGCCTGAGCATCTGTCAAACCAAAGCTTTCTGTCAAGCGCACCTTTGCTTCCGCAACATTTTTTGAAGAACGAATAATCTGAATCACTTCATCAATATGATCCAAAGCAATCAGTAAGCCCTGCAAAATATGAGCTCGCTCTTCGGCTTTATTCAGTTCATATTTCGAACGACGTGTAATAACTTCTTCCTGATGTTTTAAATATAATTCAAGAATCTGCTTTAAATTCAATACCATTGGCTCATTATTCACCAATGCAAGCATAATTACACCAAAAGTATCCTGAAGCTGTGTGTGTTTATATAAATGATTTAAAATCACATTTGGATTGGCATCTTTTTTTAGTTCGATAACCACACGCATCCCTTCACGGCTGGACTCATCTCTTAAATCCGAAATGCCTTCCACTTTTTTGTCCCGAACCAGTTCTGCAATTTTTTCAATTAATTTTGCTTTGTTGACCATATATGGAAGTTCAGTAACAACAATACGCTGGCGATTATTGCCCATTGGTTCCACTTCGGTAACCGCACGTACTTTAATTTTACCGCGTCCGGTACGATAAGCTTCATTAATTCCATTCTTTCCAAGAATCATGGCACCCGTTGGAAAATCCGGTCCCTTGACAATGTCAAGAATCTCTTCGATAGCAGTTTCTCTGTCATTTTCCACTTTATTTTCAATAATCTTCAATACACCATCAATTGTTTCACGAAGATTATGTGGCGGAATATTCGTTGCCATACCAACGGCAATACCTGTTGTACCATTAACTAAAAGATTCGGAAAACGAGATGGTAAAACGGATGGTTCTTTTTCTGTCTCGTCAAAGTTTGGTACAAAATCCACCGTATCTTTATTAATATCTGTGGTCATCTCCATAGATATCTTACTTAAACGTGCTTCTGTATATCGCATGGCAGCTGCACCATCACCATCTACAGAGCCAAAGTTTCCATGACCATCCACTAATGGATAACGCATAGACCATTCCTGAGCCATATTTACCAATGCACCATAAATCGAAGAGTCACCGTGTGGGTGATACTTACCCATGGTATCACCCACGATACGGGCACATTTACGATGTGGCTTATCCGGACCGTTGTTTAATTCGATCATCGAATATAAAATACGTCTCTGAACCGGTTTCAAACCGTCTCTTACATCCGGCAATGCTCTGGAGGCAATAACACTCATGGCATAATCGATATAAGATGTTTCCATGGTTTTCTGAAGATCCACTTCCTGAATCTTATCAAAAACATTTCTTAAATCATCCATTGATTCATTCCTCCATTTTAAATATCAAGATTACGCACATATTTTGCGTGTGTTTCAATAAATTCACGTCTTGGCTCTACTTTATCACCCATTAACGTTGTAAATGTATCATTCAAAGAAGCCAGTTTTGCATCGTCCATTGTAACTTTCAAAAGGATTCTGCGTTCTGGATCCATAGTTGTTTCCCACAACTGTTCTGCATCCATTTCACCAAGACCTTTATAACGCTGAATTCGGTTGTTCTGATCTCTTCCGATTTCATTCAAAATATTATTCAATTCTGTATCGCTATAGGCATACCATACTTTACGATTCTTCTCGACTTTGTAAAGTGGAGGCTGCGCCAGATAAACATAGCCCTGTTTAATAAGTTCCGGCATAAAACGATAAAGAAACGTTAATAATAATGTTGCAATATGAGCACCATCAACGTCCGCATCCGTCATAATAATAATCTTATGATAACGGAGTTTTGAAATATCAAAATCATCATGAATTCCTGTACCAAATGCAGTAATCATGGCTTTAATTTCATTATTTACCAAAATCTTATCCAGACGTGACTTTTCAACATTCAAAATCTTACCACGAAGCGGTAAAATCGCCTGTGTTGCACGAGCTCTGGCAGTCTTTGCCGAACCGCCTGCAGAATCCCCTTCGACAATATAAATCTCACAGTTTGCCGGATCTTTATCCGAACAATCGGCAAGTTTTCCAGGAAGACTCATAGTTTCCAAAGCAGTCTTACGACGTGTCAGATCTCGGGCTTTACGTGCAGCATCTCTGGCTCTCTGAGCAAGAACCGCTTTCTCAGCAATCATCTTTCCAACTGCCGGATTTTGTTCAAGAAATACCATCAGGCGTTCACTGACAATCGTGTCAACAGCACCTCTGGCTTCGCTATTGCCTAATTTCTGTTTTGTCTGACCTTCAAACTGCGGTTCTCCAATTTTTATACTGATAATTGTCGTCAAGCCTTCACGGATATCTTCACCGGAAAGATTTGGCTCATTATCTTTTAGTAATTTATTCTTTCTTGCATAGTCATTAAACGTTTTCGTTAACGCACTTCGAAAACCCATCAGATGGGTTCCACCTTCCGGAGTAATAATATTATTTACGAAACTGTAACAATTTTCTGTATAAGAACTATTATGCTGCATAGCTACTTCTACATAAACATCATCTTTTGTTCCTTCGCAATAAATAATATCCGGATATAAAACATCATGTGGACGATTCAAATATTCCACATATTCTTTAATACCACCTTCATAGTGAAAAATACGTTCCACTGCAGGTTCTTCACGATCATCGATTAAAATAATTTTTAATCCTTTCGTCAAAAATGCAGTTTCTCTTAAACGTTCTTTTAAAATTTCAAAATCATAAATGGTTTCTTCAAAAATCTCAGGATCCGGTTTAAATGTAACTTTTGTACCATTTTTTTCCGTATCACCGATCATCTGAAGATCATGCATAACTTTTCCGCGTTCATAACGTTGTTTGTATTCTTTGCCATCTTTGTAAACAACAACTTCCAACCATTCAGATAAAGCATTTACAACAGATGCACCAACACCATGAAGACCACCGGAAACTTTATATCCACCACCGCCAAATTTTCCTCCGGCATGAAGAATTGTAAATACAACTTCTACAGCTGGTCTTCCGGCTTTTTTCTGAATATCTACCGGAATACCACGACCATTATCAACAACTGTGATGGAATTGTCTTTATTTACAGTAACTGTGATCGCACTGCAAAATCCTGCCAAAGCCTCGTCGACCGCATTATCTACGATTTCATAAACAAGGTGATGGAGGCCCTTTGAAGATGTGCTTCCAATATACATACCAGGTCTCTTACGAACTGCTTCCAAACCCTCTAAAATCTGTATTTGTTCTGCACCATAATTATCACTCATCTTTAACCTCCTGTTGCTCTCGATCAATCGAACCATTTTTTACCCTAAATATTTTGTCTATATTAAACTGATTATTTATAAATTCATCTAATCCGGTACAAGTAATCACCGTCTGAATCTGACGTATACTTTCCAATAGATAGTTTTGCCGAAAACTATCCAATTCAGACAATACATCATCCAATAATAAAATTGGTGTATCTTTAATAAATAATTTGACCAGGTCAATCTCCGCCAGCTTTAAAGATAAGGCTGCCGTTCTTTGCTGCCCCTGGGATCCAAACTTACGCACATTCATATCATTAATATAAAATCCCAGATCATCTCTGTGGGGACCAACCGTTGTTGACTTAAACCGAAGATCGTTCTCCCGCCGTTTCAATAGCTCTTCTTCAAACATGTCCATACTGACATTTGGTTCATAATGCAGCATCAAATGTTCTTTTCCACCACTGAGTTTCTCATGAATTGGCATGATCAATTCATTCAATTGTGCAATAAATCTCTCTCTTTCACGAATCACTCGCTGACCATAACGTACCAATTGAGCATCCCATACATCCAGCGTATCTTTTAGCGCCGGTTCAAAATATGCCTGCTTCAATAAATTATTTCTCTGATTTACAATTCGATGATAATCCGAAATATCATGCAGATATACTTTATTGAGCTGACACAATTCCATATCCATAAAATGCCGGCGTTCCGCAGGACCGTTTTTTATAATGCTCAGGTCTTCCGGTGAAAAGAAAACCACATTGACAAGTCCCATAAGTTCGCTGGACTTCTTGATTGGAAGACCATCAATAGCAACACCTTTTGTTTTATTCTTTTTCAAATGGATATCTATTTTATGTTCAATACCATTCTTATCAACAAACATTCGAATATGAGCATCATCCTGATCAAAACGAATCATCTCTTTATCTCTGCTGCCACGATGAGATTTCGTCGTGGCACACACATAAATAGATTCCAGTATATTCGTTTTTCCCTGGGCATTATTGCCATAAAGAATATTCGTCCCTTCAGAAAAGCTCATCTGAAGTGTTTCATAATTTCGATAATTGAGTAATTCGAGAGATTTAATACGCATTATTTTACAATTTTGATGGTTTCTCCATTAAAGTTTACAAGATCACCTTCGTAGAGTTTTTTTCCACGCTGATATTCCACTTCACCATTTACAGAAACCTGTCCTTCTTTAATTACAATTTTTGCTTCCAAACCAGAACTTACCAAACCCACAGCTTTTAAAGCCTGACCCAGTTTAATAAACTCTTCTTTTAACTGAATAATTTCCATAGCTTCTCCTACATCTAAACTCCCGGATTAAAGTTTACCGGAAGAATCAAATAAATATATTTCTTTTCTTCATCACGAATAAAACAAGGTGCCTTTGGATTGATCATATAAATATCAATATTTTCATCATCGATGACACGAAGTGCGTCGAGAATAAATTTTGGATTAAAACCAATCATCAGGTCTTTTCCAGTTTTGATGATGTCAATATCTTCGTTCATAGAACCAATAAAGGAATTGATTTTTAATTCCATAGAGCCATCTAAAATATTCATGATGATTGGTTTCTTATCGCCTTCTTTAACCAGAAGTGATGCTCGTTCAATACAACTCTGAAGTTCTTTTTTGTTAATTGAAATCTTTGTTTCATAATCACTGGAAAGCATCTGTTCAATTCTGAAATATTCACCCTCAATAAGACGAGAAACAACAACCGTATCATCAAATTCAAAAACAATGTGACGTCCCGTAAAGAACATATGAACATCATCATCAACACCACCTGTTAAGATTTTGCTGACTTCATTCAATGTCTTACCAGGAACAACAACTTTAATGTGATTGTATTCTTCTTTTAATTCAATCTTACGAATAGAGATACGATGTCCATCCAAAGAAACAACTTTCATCTCATTACCAATGATTTCAAAAAGTTCACCGGTCATTAAACGGTTATTTTCATTATCTGCGATTGAAAAAATTGTCTGACGGATAATTTCTTTCAAGGAAAACTGAGATAATACAACTTTTTGATTCTTTTCGATCACAGGAAGATAAGAAAAATCTTCTCCGGATTTACCTGCAATGTTAAATTTTGCTTTTTCGCATTTAATCAATGCTCTAAAAGAATCATCCGTCTGAATCGTTACTTCACTGTCTGGAAGTTTACGTACAATTTCAGAAAATAATTTTGCTTCAAGGGCAATCTTACCTTTATCGAGAATATCACCCTGAATTTTCGTTTCAATACCAAGTTCCATATCATTCGCTGTAAGTTTGATCTGGCCATCGGTTGTATCAATGAGAATACATTCGAGAATTGGCATTGTTGTTTTTGCCGGTACGGCTTTAAGAACTGTATTAACGCCTCTCAAGAGTTCGGATTTACTACAGATAATTTTCATGTTAAAAATCAACCTTTCTTCGTCATCCGAAGTATTGTGAATAACTTTCGGGCGGACGCATATAAATATATAAATAATTAATTTATAGTAGTTGTAGTAGTAGGGGCTGTGGATATGTGGATATGCCCTTGTAAGCCTTATAAATACTGGCTTTAGGGGGTTGGATAACTCTGTTGACACATATTGAAAATGGCGTGGATAAGTCTAAAGTTGTCCACATGCCAAATTTAGTCAAATATCTTCATCCACAAACAATTCACATTCATCCACAATTTGTTCAGATATTATCCACAACTTAAATCTTCATTATTAAATAATGTAATATTAAAGACCATCCATCTTTGATATTACATTTAAGTTGGAGGATTAATCTTTTTTATTAAAATATCGATGGTATTATTTAAATTTTCATCATGTTTTAAATCATCAGAGATTTTCTTTTCTCCATGAATAATGGTTGTATGGTCTTTCTTACCTAATGAGTTCCCGACAGCCTGAAGTGAATCTGCTGTCATCTTGCGACAAAGATACATGGCAATCTGTCTTGGGTAAGAAATTTCTTTATTACGTTTGGCACTACGTATATCATCCGGAGAAATATTAAAGTGTTCAGCGACTGTATTAATAATAAGTTCGCAGGTTACCGGACGTTTTTCTTCTGGTGAAACAATATTTTCAAGGGCTTCTTTGGTTAAACTGAAATTAATATTCTGTTTACGAAGTCTTGAGAAGTTATAAATCTGTTTCAAAGCACCTTCAAGTTCTCGAATGCTTGACTTAATATTGGTTGCAATATAATTTAATGACTCATCATCAACACTGATGTGATCAAGCTCAGCACGTTTCTTTAAAATAGCAATACGTGTCTCATAGTTTGGAGGCTGTACATCGACGGTTAAACCGGCTTTGAAACGGGTGATCAAACGATCTTCCAATCCGTTAATATCTTTCGGAGGTTTATCGGAAGATATGATAATCTGTTTTTTGGATTCATATAATGTTGTAAAGATATGGAAGAATTCTTCCTGAGTACTTTCTTTATTAACAATAAACTGAATATCATCAATGAGCAGCATATCAATGTTTCGATATTTGTTTTTAAAGTTTTCTGTCTGTTTATGTGCAATCGAGAAGACAAGTTCATTGGTAAAGTCTTCACTTGTTACATAAATAATACGATAGTCTGGATGTTTGGATAAGACATAGTGAGCAACGGAGTGGAGTAGATGCGTTTTTCCAAGACCGGCACCTCCATAAATAAATAATGGATTACCGTAACTTCCAGGATCCTCAGCAACAGCCAATGCGGTTGCGTGTGCAATGTCATTATTCTTACCAACAACAAATGTATCAAATGTATACTTCGGATTTAAGTGAGCGTTGAGTGCTGCTGTAACATCTGTTTCTACATTATTATTAGATTCGTTCGTCGTTTCTTCTTTATGTTTATCATCTGGAATGATGAAGCGAACATTAAACTCGGTTTCAAGTACTTCAGCGATGGTAATGATTAAAGGCATACGATACTTTTTTGAAAACCAGTCTGCATCAATAATCAGACCTTCTTTTTCAACAGAAACAACGATCGTATTACCTTCGATTTTATAAGGCTTGAAATATTTGACCCAGGTGGTAAAAGCAACTTCACTGATATCGTTTTCAATCTTCATCTGTTCAAGAATTTCATTCCATTTTTCTTTAATTAAAGGTAACATGGTATAATATTCCCCCCTGGACATAAAATCACAAATATATTTTAACTTAAAAATGAAGAGATATCAATATAAAAATTGTGGATAACTCTGTGGATAAAAAAAGTGAATGAATTAACATAAGACGGTTTTTATGGGTACTTATTATGTTAATGTTAATATCTATCCACGAGTTAATCACATTATCAACAGGCAGTTTTTATAGAAAAAACAGGGTTTTAGAAGGGAGTTTAACAAGTTATACACAGTTATCCACAAGTTATTCACATTATGTGGATAGTGTTATGTAAAACTGGGGATAACTCTGTTGATAATTAAGTTATCCACAATTAATAAAAATTTAAAATCTTTTGCTTGACTAGTTTCTTGCAAATGACTATAATATAATAGATATTTTATCTGGAAAAGGGAGGTGTTTACGCATGAAAATGACATTCCAGCCTAAAAAAAGACAGAGAAGCAAAGTTCATGGTTTTAGAAAAAGAATGAGCACTGCTAATGGCAGAAAAGTTTTAGCAGCAAGAAGAGCTAAAGGTAGACATAAATTATCAGCTTAGGCCGCAGACATGTGGCCTTTTTTTCTAGGCTTATGTTTACCATTGGCTTTTTTTTGATGCCATTTTTGGAGGGCGTGATCAGCAGGATTACGTTTAGAGAATTTATGAAATTTTCCGAGTCATTAAAAAAGAATCAGCAGTTTCGGACCGTTTATGAAAAAGGCATTTCTACTGCCAACCGTTATTTTGTATTGTATAAATTGGAAAACGGTCTAAAAAGAAATCGATTGGGGATTTCTGTGAGTAAAAAAGTAGGGAATAGTGTTGTAAGACATCATCTGGCACGTTTGATCCGTGAGAATTATCGATTAAGTGAGGAACTTTATAAAGAAGGTTATGACATGGTTGTAGTTGCCAGAGTTGCTGCAAAAAATGCAGATTATTACAGGGTAGGAAAAAGTCTAAAGTTTTTATCTGAAAAACTTGGTTTATTAAAGGAGAAGGAAAGTGATGAAACACTTACTTATTAAATGTGTGCGTTTCTATAGAAAATTCATTTCACCATTAAAACAACCTTGTTGTATTTATGTACCTACATGTTCCCAGTATGCATTGGAAGCTCTGGAAAAGTACGGAGCGATTAAGGGGAGTTACTTAACAATAAGAAGAATACTGAGGTGTCACCCTTTTCATGAGGGTGGATATGATCCAGTTCCCTGATTAAGGAGGAAAAAGAACATGGATGCAATTACTCTTTCAAGAGTTGGAGGTATCTTAGGACCATTTGCGTTGATTTTTGGTCTAGTCATGAATGCGATTTATAATATTCTTGGCTTCGTGGGGATACACAATGTAGCATTGACAATTATCATTTTCACTTTAATTAGTGATATTTTGATGTTACCATTAACAATTAAACAGCAGAAATTTACACGTGTTTCTGCATTGGTACAGCCTGAAATTCAGAAAATTCAGAAGAAATATAAAGGTAAAACAGATGAATTGTCTCAGCGTCGTATGCAGACAGAGACAATGGCAGTTTATCAGAAATATAATGCGAGTCCATCTTCCGGATGTCTTCCTGTATTAATTTCTTTGCCTATCATGATTGCTTTATATCGTATTATTTATAATATTCCATCCTATGTAGGTGCTATTGGTAATCTTTTTATGAAGATTGCTCAGCCAATTCAGGCATTGGAAGGAACTGGTGAAACACTTTTAAATGAAGTGATTACAGAATTAAGCATTACAGGTGTTAAACTTGATTTTGCAAATATTGATACTATTGTAGATGTTTTAAATAACGTTAAAACATCCGGATGGTCAACTGTTGCAGAAATTTTCGGAAGTCATCCGGAAGTTGTACAGGCCATCAACAGTGTAAAAGATACAATTATTGACATTAATACAATGCCTGGCGGACTGAATGTCATGGATGCTCCTGTAAACTTTTCACAGGGTATTTCCGGAATCTTTCCTGGAATTTTAATTCCAATTCTTGCTGGTGTTACACAGTACTTAAGTGTTAAGATTACTGCTGCAAAACAGAGTAAGAACAGTACACCTGAACAGGAACAGATGGCAAGCACAATGAAAACGATGAACATTACAATGCCATTAGTTTCTGTATGGATCTGTTTCACATTACCAGCAGGTGTTGGTCTTTACTGGATCTGTAATGCTGTATTCCGTACAATCTTCAGTCTTATGATCAATAAGTATTATGAAGGTAAGAATATTGAAGAATTAACAGCAAAACAGGCAGAAAAGATTGCAGAAAAGAATGCAAAGAGAGAAGCCATTCTTAAAGAATATGAAGAAAAAAATCCTTCCAGAGCAAGAAGTGCACGTATGAGTGATATTGCGAAAGGCAATCATGTGAAGAAGGAATATCAACCAGTTTATAAGAAAAGTGATGAACCTGTGAATACATCAAGTATTTCATCTGTGGCTCATATGTTAGATAGAAATAAAAAAGAAGATTAATTTCCCATTCAGGTGGAGGAATAAATATGGAATTTATTGAAGTTAAAGGAAAAACAGTTGAAGAAGCGATTACAAATGCGCAACTTCAGCTTGGAATTACAAGTGATCAGATGGAATATGAAATCATTGAAAGAGAAAGCAATGGTTTTCTTGGTCTGATCGGTAAAAAAGATGCTGTCATTAAAGCACGCAAAAAAAGCAATCTCATTGATGATACATTAGAATTTTTAGACAAAATGTTTGCTGCCATGAATATGGAAGTAAAATCTACAATTGATTATAATGAAGAAAGCCGTACAATGAATATTGATTTTTCTGGTGAAGAAATGGGTATTCTTATCGGCAAAAGAGGACAGACATTAGATTCTCTTCAGTATTTGGTTAGCCTTGTGGTGAACAAAGAAAGTGATTCTTATATCAAAGTTAAAGTAGATACAGAAGATTACAGAGAAAGACGCAAAGCGACTTTGGAGAATCTTGCAAAGAATTTATCTTATAAGGTAAAACGTACACGTCGTCCTGTAACTTTAGAACCAATGAATCCTTATGAACGTCGTATTATTCATTCGGCACTTCAGAATGATCGTTATGTAGAAACACATAGTGAAGGTGATGAGCCATATCGTAAAGTGGTTATTACATTAAAAAAACGCGAAAAAGAATATCGTAAGGATTATAAACATAGCAGAGACAATAGAGAGAAAAACGCTTAATATGGATTGCCCCCTTCTTTAAATAAGACGGGGGCAATTTTTGGAAAGGAGTATATTCATGATTACAGATACAATTGCTGCGATTTCTACAGGAATGGCACCATCCGGCATTGGAAAAGTAAGACTTTCCGGTGATTCAGCCATTGAAATTGTTGACAAAATTTACCGAAGTCAAAAGGGAAAAAAATCTTTAAAAAATGCACAGAGTCATACCATTCATTATGGTCACATTTATGATGGAGACCAGATGATCGATGAAGTTCTTGTATTGATCATGAAGGCTCCAAGAACATATACAACCGAAGATGTGGTTGAAATTGATTGTCATGGCGGTATCGTTGTGATGAAAAAGATTCTCGAAACAGTGATTAAATATGGTGCTCGTCCGGCAGAACCGGGCGAATTTACAAAACGTGCCTTTTTAAATGGACGTATCGACCTTTCACAAGCAGAAGCGGTGATTGATATCATTAATTCACGAAATGAATATGCATTAAATACATCTCTTCATCAGTTAAAAGGAAATCTTTTAAATCAAATTAAAGATGTCCGTAAGAGTATTATTGGAAGTATTGCATTTATTGAGGCTGCTTTGGATGATCCGGAGCATATTCATGCAGATGATTATGGTGATACATTAAAAATGCAGGTTAAATCTAATATGAATGTATTGGATCAGTTATTAGAATCCTGTGATAATGGTCGTCTTTTAAAAGAAGGAATTAAAACAGTTATTTTGGGTAAACCAAATGCGGGAAAATCTTCTTTATTAAATTATCTTTCTGGTGAGGAACGTGCGATTGTCACAGATATTGCCGGGACAACACGTGATGTATTAGAAGAAACAGTTTCTGTGGGTGGTATTTTATTAAATGTGATCGATACAGCAGGTATTCGCGACACCGAAGATAAAGTTGAAAAGATTGGTGTTGAGAAAGCAAAATCTTATGCAGCGGAATCCGATTTAATTATTTATGTTGTGGATGGGTCAACAGATATTGATGATAATGATCTTGAAATTCTCCAATTGATTCAAGATAAGAAAACGATTATACTATTAAATAAAGTAGATTTGAATTTAAAGACAACAAAATCTATGTTGGAAGAAAAAATATCTCATCCAATCGTGGAAGTTTCTGTTCGAGAAAATATCGGATTAGAAGCATTTTCTCAGATGATCAGAGATATGTTCTTCAATGGAAAACTGACCTTTAATGATCAGATTTATATTACAAATATCCGACATAAAACAGCTATTCAGGAAGCTGTGGACAGCTTAAAGATGGTTCTTCAGAGTATTGAAGATGGTATGCCGGAAGATTTCTTCTCTATTGATCTTATGAATGCTTACGAAGTGTTAGGCAGTATCATTGGTGAATCTGTGGGAGAAGATTTGGTAAATACGATATTTAGTGATTTTTGTATGGGTAAATAACTTAGGAGGCTATTTATGGCTTATACTTATGAAAATTATGATGTTGCGGTCATTGGTGCCGGACATGCAGGTTGTGAAGCAGCACTGGCTTGTGCACGACTTGGTCTTAAGACCATTGTTTTTACAGTGAGTGTGGAAAGTATCGCGTTGATGCCATGTAATCCAAATATTGGCGGAAGCTCAAAGGGGCATTTGGTACGTGAAATCGATGCATTGGGTGGTCAGATGGGAATTACTGTGGACCAGACATATATTCAGTCTAAAATGCTGAATAAATCTAAAGGTCCTGCGGTTCATTCGCTTCGAGCACAGGCAGATAAGCATAATTATACAGATTTAATGCGTCATATTATGGAGAATCAGGAAAATCTGACCATTAAACAGTCTGAGATTCTTGATATTCTCGTGGAAGAAGGAAAAGTAACAGGTGTGGTAACGCATACAGGAGGCATTTATCCATGTAAAGCGGCTGTTTTGGCAACAGGTGTTTATTTGAATGCTCGTTGTTTATGTGGTGAAGCGATTACTTATACAGGTCCAAATGGACTTCAGGCAGCGACTTCGCTTTCGGATAGTTTAAGAAGATTAGGTATTAAACTTGTACGCTTTAAAACAGGTACGCCTGCACGAATTGATAAACGAAGCATTGATTTTTCTAAAATGGAAGAGCAAAAAGGTGACGAAAAAGTTGTTCCTTTTTCATTTACAACGAATCCTGAAGATATTCAGAAAGAACAGGTTTCTTGTTGGCTAACATATACGAATCAACGTACGCACGAGATTATTCAGTCAAATCTTCATAGATCTCCGATGTATTCTGGCGTGATTGAAGGTGTTGGACCAAGATATTGTCCTTCAATTGAGGATAAAGTTGTAAAATTCTCGGATAAGAATAGACATCAGGTATTTATCGAACCGGAAGGAAACTATACAAATGAAATGTATATCGGCGGGATGTCCAGTTCTTTACCGGAAGATGTTCAGTATGAAATGTATCACTCCGTACCTGGTCTTGAAAATGCAAAAATTGTTCGAAATGCTTATGCCATTGAATATGATTGTATTCCGGCAACTCAGTTGAAATCTACACTTGAATTTAAAAATATTGAAGGTCTTTATTCCGGCGGTCAGTTTAATGGAAGTTCAGGATATGAAGAAGCAGCCGCTCAGGGACTTATGGCTGGAATTAATGCAGCAATGAAGATCCTTGGAAAAGAACAGATCGTTTTAAAACGATCCGAAGCATATATTGGTGTTTTAATTGATGATCTTGTAACAAAAGAAACACATGAACCTTATCGTATGATGACTTCCAGAGCGGAATATCGTTTACTTTTACGCCAGGATAATGCAGATTTAAGATTAACACCGATTGGACACAAAGTTGGTTTAATTTCGGATGAACGCTATGCAAAACTTTTAGAAAAAGAAAATAGAATCGCACAGGAAATCGAGCGCGTTAGTAATATCATGGTTGGCGGTTCAAAAGAGGTTCAGGAATTTTTAGAAGCTCATAACAGTACGCCGTTAAAGACAGCAGTTTCATTAGCTGAATTGATTCGTCGTCCGGAGCTTTCTTATGAAGTTTTAGAGGTTTTGGATAAAGAACGTGTTTCGCTGCCTTTGGATGTTATTGAACAGGTTAACATAAATATTAAATACGAAGGTTATATTACACGTCAAATGAAACAGGTTGAACAGTTCAAAAAATTAGAAGTAAAAATAATTCCGGAAGATCTGGATTATAATGATATCAGTGGTCTTCGTATTGAAGCTCGTCAGAAATTATCCGCAGTTCGTCCACATTCTGTTGGACAGGCTTCTCGTATTTCTGGAGTAACACCTGCAGATATTTCTGTTTTATTAATCTATATGGAACAGTTTAATCGTTCAAAGCGCCAGATGGAGGTATAAGCCATGTCTTATGATACATCTAAATTTGAAAAAGCCTTACAAGAATTAAATATCGAATTAACTGAAAAACAAATCGACCAATTTATGAAATATTATGAAATGCTTGTTGAAACCAATAAAGTTATGAATCTGACTGCAATTACTGAATTCGACGAAGTCATTGATAAGCATTTTGTGGATAGTTTGGCTTTAATTCAGGCAGTTGATCTTCATCAGCCGTTAAAATTAATTGATGTGGGAACTGGAGCTGGTTTTCCGGGGATTCCATTGAAGATTGCTTTTCCGAAATTGGAAATTGTGTTGTTGGATTCGTTAAATAAACGCATTAATTTTTTAAATCAGGTAATTGATGCACTTGGTCTTGAAAATATATCAACAATTCATGGACGTGCGGAAGATTTTGGAAGAAATCCGGAGTATCGAGAACAGTTTGATCTCTGCGTATCCAGAGCTGTAGCAAATTTATCCACATTGTCTGAATATTGTGTTCCATTTATCAAGATTGGTGGTAAGTTTATTCCATATAAGTCTGGAAAAGTTCATGAAGAAATGGAACAGGCAAAACGTGCGATTCCATTACTTGGCGGCAATCTTGCTTCATGTATGACTTACGGATTAGCAGATACAGATATGGAACGTGCTTTGGTGATTATTGAAAAAATTAAACAGACAAAAAAAGCTTACCCACGTAAAGCAGGTAAGCCTTCAAAAGAACCATTATAAAATGAAATTGAATTTTTTTCATTATGGCTGCTTTCAGGATTTCAATTCGGGCATGAACACTTGTCCGTAATTTGAAACTGACGGCAGCCTGATTTGTTTCAGGATAAGTAGATCGAACAGAGGGATAAAAGTTCATCTGGTTGTTCAATATGTGGATAAGATTTACAATGATCAATCAATTCGGTTTCAATGGATGGATTATAATAAACATAAGCTTCTTGAGTGCTTACAATATCATCCTTGTCACGTCCTCCAATTATATAAATAGAATTATTGATTTTTTTCAATGCATGAACAGGGTTAATATTAATAAAATTGCTTTGTTCACTTGCAAAGAAGAATTTTGCAGAAGAACCTCCAAGATGACTGGATTCATACATCAGATCAACGTCATGTTCGATACATTTGTCTGCGAAAAGTAATTTCTTTTTATAACTATTTAATATAGAGTTATAAGAAGTTACCATATTATAAATTGTTGTTCCTATAATTGGAAGTTCAATTAAATATTTTAAGGTTTTGTGATTGGCCTTTGGATATTTAGAGGAATCTTTTAATGAAACAGGATTTATCATCAAGATTCGATTATAAAGATTAACATCGCTATAACAGCCCATAATTGCAATGTTTGAAGATGCTCCGCTTGTAATAATATCTGTACGTGCTCCAATAACTTCTTTTATAAAATTATTGATCAGTTGAACATAAATATAATTTGTATAAGTCATACGTGGTTTTTCAGAACGGCCACATCCAAGAAGGTCAAGAGCATATACAGTATGATTTTCAGATAATTCATCGATTATATGTTCCCATTCGGAAGCAGAGGATGTACATTTTAAATCATGAATTAAAAGAAGGGGAGTTCCATGTCCTTTTTTTGTGTAAAAAATATCACCAAAACGGGAAGAATATTGATGCTTATTTTTTGAATAGAGCATATTCTTTTTTCCTGATTGTATAAAAATTAATTTATTGAATCCCCATGTTGCAAAAAGTACGGCTGTTGTAAAAAGTCCGGCATTTATAAGCTTTTGATACTTTTTCATATGGTTGTCTCCTTTTCGTTAAATAATTATATAAAAGAAATTAGGATTGATTAAATTATAAAACTTTGTATCTCTTATATTATAAAATAATTATAGATGATATACAAATATTTTTTGATGGATATTTTCTTCATAATGTTGTACAATACTTATGTCTGTCTATTTATTTAATATAGAAGCTTTATATTGATATAATGATTTTTAGTTTTAATAAAAGGGGAATTATAAAATGAAAAATAAAATTATTGAATTGCTCTCTGCTCAGATTGATTCTATGAATGCAGAAGAAATTAATGGCCTTTTAGAAATCCCACCAAAAGCTGAGATGGGAGATTTTGCTTTTCCATGTTTTAAACTGGCAAAAGTATTTCGTAAAGCTCCTCCAATGATTGCTGCAGATCTTAAAGAAAAGATTGGTTGTCCGGAATTTTTAAGCCGTGTTGAAGTTCTGGGTGGATATCTTAATTTCTTTGTTGATAAGTCTATGTTTGCTAAACAGATTGTGGAAAATTATCTTGCAGCTGATAATTATGGTGGACCAGCAGAAAAGAACGGAAAGACAATCTGTATTGACTATTCTTCTCCAAACGTTGCAAAGAATTTTCATGTTGGACATCTTCGTACAACAATTATTGGAAACTCTTTAAATAAGATTTATTCTAAACTTGGCTACAAGGTAGAACGTATCAATCACTTAGGTGACTGGGGTACTCAGTTTGGTAAATTAATCGTTGCATATAAGAACTGGGGAAGTAAAGAAGCTGTTGAAGAACAGGGAATTGACGAATTAATGCGTATCTACGTGAAATTCCATGACGAAGCTGAAAAAGATGATTCTTTGAATGATGAAGCTCGTGCATGGTTTACAAAGATGGAACAGGGTGATGAAGAAGCATTAAGTATCTGGAAATGGTTCCGTGAAATCAGTTTAAAAGAATTCATGCGTGTCTATGAACTTCTTGGTATAGAATTTGATTCTTATGCAGGTGAAAGTTTCTATAATGATAAGATGCAGCCTGTTATTGAAGAATTAAAACAAAAAGGCCTCATTAAAGTGAGTGATGGCGCTCAGATTGTCGAACTCGAAGATTATAATATGCCTCCATGTTTAATTACTAAAAAAGATGGAAGTACATTATATGCAACACGTGACATCACAGCAGCCTTATATCGTAAAAATACTTATGATTTTGAAAAATGTATTTATGTTACAGGTCTTGAACAGAAATTACATTTTGCACAGTGGTTCAAAGTAATTAATCTTATGGGATATGATTGGTCAGAAAATTTAATGCATGTACCTTATGGTTTGGTAAGTTTAAAAGGCGGCAAATTATCTACTCGTAAAGGTCATGTTATTTATGCGGAAGATATTCTTCAAGAAGCTATTCAAAAAACAAGAAGTATTATCGAAGAAAAGAATCCAAATATTCCAGATAAAGATGAAGTTGCTAAGATGGTTGGTATTGGAGCAGTTATTTTTAATGATTTATATAATCAGAGAATTAAAGATGTTATTTTTGACTGGGAGAAATTATTGAACTTCGATGGTGAAACAGGTCCTTATGTTCAGTACACATATGCGCGTGCGGCAAGTGTTCTTCGTAAGATTGGAGATGTTCCAGCCATTTATGATTATGGTGTATTATCTGACGATGCATCAATGGCATTATTAAAAGAAATTGCACGTTATCCTCAGATTGTTGCAGATGCTGCTGATAAATTAGAACCATTTGTTGTTTCAAGATATGCGGTTGCTTTGGCTCAGGCATTTAATAAATTTTATCATGATTGTCAGATTAATGTTGAAGATGAAAATGTTAAGTACACACGTGCCAATATTGTTATTATTGTTAAAGCAATTCTTAAAGATGCATTAAGTCTTCTTGGTATTGATTGTCCAGAACAGATGTAAAAATGTTTCACAAAATGTTTCACGTGAAACATTTGCGGAAATATAGGAAAAGTAAAAAAGGATGTTTCACGTGAAACATCCTTTTTTATATAAAAACATATGTGGTTTTTTTATATGTTTAACATAAATTTCATACTTAATTCTCTAGCATATGTTTGAATGAAGTGTTATACTGTATAAGCAGAAAATTGAGAAAGGAGAATTTTATGGGTCGTGTAATAGCGGTAGCCAATCAGAAGGGTGGCGTTGGAAAGACAACAACAGCTATTAATCTTTCTTCAAGTTTGGTTGAATTAGGAAAAAGTGTATTAACTATTGATATGGATCCACAGGGCAATACAACAAGTGGTTTGGGTATAGATAAAAATGAAGTTGATGCGACGGTTTATGAATTGATATTGGATGAAGCTTCAGTTGATGAAGCTGTGACAACATCAATTATGGAAGGCTTAGATGTTATTGCATCAAATATTAATTTGTCTGGAGCAGAAGTTGAATTAATATCTATTGAGAATAAAGAATTTCTTTTAAAAGAGAAGATTGATACAATTAAAGACAATTATGATTTTGTTATCATTGATTGTCCACCATCTTTAAATCTCCTTACAATTAATGCGATGACAACAGCGGATTCAATTGTTGTTCCAATACAGTGTGAATATTATGCATTGGAAGGATTGTCTCAACTTATACATACAATTGATCTGATTAAAGATCGATTAAATCCTGGTTTGGAAATTGAGGGAGTTGTATTTACGATGTATGACAGCAGAACCAATTTATCTTTACAGGTCGTCGAAAATGTAAAAGAAAATCTTGATCGTAATATTTATAAAACGATTATACCAAGAAATATTCGATTAGCAGAAGCACCAAGTTATGGTATGCCAATTAATATGTATGATCGAAGATCAACTGGTGCAGAAGCTTATCGTTTACTTGCAGAAGAAGTGATTCAGTATTCTTCAAATCATTAGTGTTCATTTTGAAAGGAATGGAATTGTATGGCAGTTCGTAAAAAAGGCGGTCTTGGAAAGGGTATTGATGCATTAATTACACCTTCAACAAAAACAGAAAAGAAAGTTGAACAGGTGGTTGTAGAAAAACCCGTTGAAAAGATTGTAGAGAAAATTGTAGAGAAGCCGGTAGAAAAGATTGTAGAAAAAATCATAGAGAAACCGGTAGAAGTTATTGTAGAAAAACCTATTGAAAAAATTGTAGAAAAGGTTGTGGAAAAAACGGTTGAATCAAAATTAAAAATCGATGAAATTGAACCGAATCGTTTACAACCTCGTAAAAAGTTTGATGAAGATGCTTTACAGGAATTAGCGGAGTCTATTAAACAGTTTGGATTGATTCAGCCAATTGTTGTTAAAAATAATGGATTGTATTATGAAATTGTTGCCGGCGAACGAAGATGGAGAGCTGCACGTATTGCAGGTTTGAAAGAAGTTCCTGTCATTATTAAAGAATATACAGATCAGGAAACTGTTGAAATTGCAATTATAGAAAATCTTCAGAGAGAAGACTTGAATGCTATCGAAGAAGCATTAGCATATAAACGTTTAATTGAAGAATTCGGATTAAAACAGGATGAAGCAGCACAACGTGTTTCTAAAAGTCGTACAGCGGTAACAAATGCTCTTCGTTTATTGAAGTTAGATGAACGTGTACAGCAAATGATCATTGATGAAATGATCAGTGGTGGTCATGCGAGAACATTATTAGCTGTTGAAGATCCAGAAGAACAGTATATGATGGCTATGTTTGTTTTTGATCGCAAGATGAGTGTCAGAGAAACTGAAAAACTGGTTCGTAGTCATTTGGCTAAAAAAGAAGAAAAGAAAATTAAAAAAGAAAAAGAAGATCACAAACAGATGGAAATTATTTATCATCAGTTGGAAGAACGTATGAAATCTGTGATTGGATCCAAAGTTGCGATCAGCAGTCGTAATTTTAAAAAAGGAAAAATTGAAATTGAATATTATTCCAATGAAGAATTAGAAAGGATTATTGATCTGATCGAGACAGTAAAAAGGTGAGATGAATGAATAGTAAGATTTTATCAGCATTGAGTTTTGACCCAGGTATTTTGATTATTGCATTATTTGCTTTAATGGTCGTATTATTCGTATACGTGTTGACATTACAGAAAAAACAGGTATTATTAGATAAAAAATATCGATCTATGATGCGTGGGGGTAAAGGTGCAAAAACATTGGATGAAGCACTCGAAAATAAAATGGAATCTTTAAATAGTATTAAGGATTCAAACGATGCAATTAATGAAAGAATGACACGTATTGATCGTAATATGGGAAGTTCTTATAAAAAACTCGGTATTGTTAAATATGATGCATTTAAAGAAATGGGTGGAAAGTTAAGTTTTGCAATCTGCTTATTAAATGATCGTAATGATGGTTTTATTATGAACTCCATACATAGCAAAGATGGTTGTTATAATTATGTAAAAGAAATTATTAAAGGTGAGTCTTTCTTGCCATTGGGCGATGAAGAAGCAGAGGCTTTGGAAATGGCAAAACAGAATGGTATGGCTCAGGAATAATATCATAAATGTATAAATTGAAATTAGTGTACATATAATAAAGAGGTGGATAAAATTTCCATCTCTTTATTTATGAGATAAATATGACAGTTTATATCATAAAGAGAAGAAGAACTTGAAAAAAAAATAGGGGTATTATATAATAACATTTAGTTTTAATTTTAAAAATAAGTTAACATAAATATTTGCCAGGAGGGAAACATGCACGATTATTTACGGGCAATAGGCTTCAGTCAGATAAAACAGAATAAAGATGTCCGCGAATTATTGAAGATGATCATGAGCCATCCTACAGCGGAATTTGTTGCATCAGATAAAGACGTTGTCTTTGGTGAAAAAGTCAGAGAATTTGCAAGTCGAATCGGTGTTGGAATTCGTGGCGAATACGACGAGAATGGTGTATTTCATTCAGGATATTATTTTCCATATTTTAAGGGAAGTCAGATTTCTTTAAATGATGAAGTAAGCATTGAAAAACATCCGGAAAAAGATGATTATGCCGGTGTGTGTGATCATATAAGACTTGGAGTTTCTTTGATTTTTCAGTTGCTTAATATGACAGATTATATGGATTATAAGGAATTTCATAAAAGTTCTATTTTTGATGCTCCTGTATGTCTTTCGGCATTATCAACATCAGGAAAGGTGATTCTGCCTTTGATGCGAACACCTTCAGATGTACAGAAAACAAAAGAAACAAGTCGAAATCGTGATCGGATGATTGCTGCTGCCAGAGAAGGTGATCAGGATGCTATTGAAAGCCTGACTTTGGAAGATATCGATACTTATGCAGAAATTAGCCGTCGTGTAAAGAAAGAAGATATTCTTACGATTGTAGAATCTTATTTTATGCCTTTTGGCATTGCCTGTGATGAATATTCAGTTATGGGAGATATTATTTCTGTGGAAACTGTGGAAAATTCACTGACACATGAACAGGTCTATATGATGCAGATTGAATGTAATGAGCTTGTATTTGATGTATGTATTAATAAAAAGGACTTGATGGGAGAACCAGTACCAGGCAGACGTTTCAGAGGTGTTATCTGGATGCAGGGAATGGTGGATTTTAATCATCTTTAAGAAAAATTTATTCTGTGCTCATGTTATTGTGTATATTCTAATTAATTATAGAGTGTCCTGTTAGTTTAACGGATAAAACAAGCGCCTCCTAAGCGCTAGCTGTGGGTTCGATTCCCGCACGGGACGTAAAAAATGATGGAAATGATTGGATTGTTTGTGATTAAATCATTTCCATTATTTTATTTATAGCATATATAATTTGTATATGGTGGACTGGAATTTATTGTGATATTCTGTTATTAGAAAATAAATAAAAGGGGGTTGGGTGGTGAATTTAGAAAAGAAACAAATTAAAAAATTTAGAATTATAGAAATTATTTTGATTTTAGCATGTATATTTGTTATGAGTCTTTTATTCTCTACATTATTTGTCAAAGAACATATTGTCCATAAGGCAGACGAGATTGATGATGGTTGGTATTATCTGGATGGTGAGAATAAAGTAAAAGTTTGCCTTCCTGCAGAATTTGAAATTCAAGAAGGAGAGAATTTTATACTATATAATGATTTGCTTACTCATGAGTATGCCGGAAAGACGCTTGCAACAAAAGGAGCGCAATATAATCTGCGTATTTTAGTTGGGGAAGAGATTTTATATCAATATCAAGAGTACGATTTTATAAGAAATACACAGATGAAAGCAAAAATAAATTGCATTGCAAAAATTCCGGAAAATGTAAAAGATGAATCCATTGCTTTGTGTTTTACAGGAATAAAGGACGGCGTATGCAAAATTTCTCAGGTATATGTAGGAAATGGACCAGAAGTTATGCATCATGTTTGGATAGAGTTTTCTATTACTATGGGTACGGTTACAATTATGGCTGTATGGGGTGTAATTGCCATTGCTATTGCATTTTTTTTGAAAAATCATGGTATGAGAGAATATCGTTTTATAAATGTTGGCTTTTTTTTGTTTTTATGTGGTCTTTGGTGTTTAACGGATACTTCATTTATTCAGGAGCATACTCCATATCCATCTCTGATATGTACCATTTCTTTTTATGCATTTATGTTAATGTCCATTCCAATTTTATATTTTGTTAGAAATACTGGTGATTTAAAAAAATACAAGATAATTGATGTATTAATTGTATTATTTTCTTTAAATGCTGTATGCCAGGGATTATTAAATTATGCCGGCTTTTTTGAATTTATAGATATGTTATTTATAACACATCTTTTATTAGTGATTGGCGTAAGTATATTGATATGGATATTGATCAGGGAATATCTTAAAGAAAGAAGTGACGAATTAAAAACAATCTTAGTTGCATTTGCTATGTTAGCTGCATCTGGAGTACTGGCATTGGTTTTATATTGGTTATTTAAAATTCCATATTACGGAAATATTTATGAAGTTGGGATTGTCATCTTCGTGATTGTATTGATTTGTGGCCTGATTATTACTATGACCGATAATATTTTATATAAGGCGGAAATTCAGGCTTATCAAAGAATGGCAAAGGAAGATAAAATGACAGGTCTTGGTAACCGTCGTGCATTCGACGATTTTATTAACGTATTTACACAAAATATTACAGAATATGACAATGCGTTACTTATTTTTATGGATTTAAATGGATTAAAAATTATTAACGATACGTATGGTCATAGTGTAGGTGATGAACTCATTATTGCTTCTGCAAATTGTATTAGAAAAGCATTCGGAGAAAAAGGTACTTGCTATCGACTGGGCGGAGATGAATTTTGCACAATTATTTTAAATCCAACACAAACAGAAGAAGAATTATTGAATGCATTAGATAAAGAAATCAAAAATTATAATCATTGTAATAATAAGTATCATATATCAATTGCTCGAGGCATGGCATGGCTGAAACAACATGATGGATCGATTATGACAATCAGTGACTGGAAGTATCAGGCAGATCAGAAAATGTATGAGAACAAAGGATGGCAAAGAAGATTATGATTCACTATAATATGGATTTTTTAATTGCAGCATTGGTTCTTTTATTTCTGTTGCTGCATCATTTTACGACTCGTAAAAAATTATTAAATACAAATAATCGGATTTTTCAATTGTTTATCTGGCTGGGATTGATTGATGTTTTGTTAGATATATTGAGTAGTCTGATGATTATGAATGCAGATGAATCAATGAATGTTTTAGCAGAGTTTACGACGAGTTGCTTTTATTTAATTCAGGTTCTGGTAATTTACGCATTTATGTGTTACATAAAATCTCTTCGATATGATCTGGAGGGAAAATTAAAAAAAGTTGTATTATTCTGGTTGATTCCGGCAATTATTATGGCAATTTTAATTATAATAAATCACTGGAATGGAATGATGTTTTATTTTACATCATCTGGAGAATATATACGTGGTCCATATAATATTTGGATGTATCTTTTTGCATTGGTTTATGTTGTTTTAGCAGCAGTAGACAGCGTGATCCATTATAAAGATCTTGGAAATAAGAGATATGTTACGATATGGGCTGTAATTATTGTTGCGGGAATTTGTGTGATCATTCAGGCTGCAAGCAATCATCTTTTAATGACAGGATTTGGCATTGGATTAGTTATCTTAATTTTATATTTATCAATCAGTAATCCGGATGGATCAAAAGATAGCTTAACGGAGGTATTTGATAAGCAGAGTTTTCTTCAATGGTATGATGAATATATCGGAAGAAATAAAAAATTACATTTAATCTCTTTGGATATTTATCGTCTGCGTAAAGTGAATAAAATATACGGTTTAAAAACGGGGGATAAATTACTTATTTGTGTTGCAGAAATGCTTAGATATGTTTCAAAAACAAGTCATATTTTTCGTGTGACCGGAGATCGTTTTTTGATTGCGGTAACATCTGTTTCTGAATATGAACAAATTCGTGATAAAGTAAAAGCATATTTTGAACAATCCTTTATATTTGATGGAGAAACAATACACGTTCCTGTAATTATATGCGGTATTTTGGATGCTCATCATCTCAAAGAAAGTAACATGGTTTTTGAATATATTGATTATCTTGTAAATTTGCTTCCGGATACGGATGAGTCTTCATTAATTCAAGGTGATTCTAAAACATTAGAAGGATTTTTATATGAACAGGAAATTGAACGCTTTTTAGATGAAGCTATTGAACAGGATTTATTTGAGGTATATTATCAACCCGTATATTCTTTTGAAAATGTTCAGTATATTTCCTTAGAATGTTTGAGTCGTTTAAAACATCCTAAGCTGGGATATGTTTCACCTGCTATTTTTATTTCCATAGCAGAAAAAAATGGGCAGATTACAAAAATCGGTTATCTTCAATTTTGTAAAATTTGTAAGTTTGTGAAAGAAAATGAAGAGATTATGAAAGTCATCCATAATGTAAAATTTAATCTTTCACCAGCAGAAATTCTGAAAAATGAATATGGAAAAAGTCTGATTGAAGTGATTCGAAAGTATAATCTTCCGGCTGATTATTTTCAATTTGAAATTACAGAAACCGTTGCTACAGAATACAGCGAGCAATTATATCGCACAATTGAGCTTTTTAAAGAAGCAGGTATCGGGTTATGTCTTGATGATTTTGGTTCAGGATATGCGAATTTAAATACAGTTCTTAAATTACCATTTTCATCTATAAAAATCGATCGGAGCCTACTCCAGGGGATTTGTGTAGAAACATCTGTTGCAGATTTTTATAAAAATATTGTTGGTATTCTTCAAGGTATGGGATATTTGTTAATTGCCGAAGGTGTAGAAACCGAAGAGGAAGTGAATCTTCTTCGTGGATGGGGAATTGATATGGTACAGGGATTTTATTTTTCTAAACCCGTTAATAGTGAAGAAATTTATAGGATTTGTTGTCAGAATGTAAAAAAATAATGGTTATATTTGGTGAATTGAAAGGAAAATGAATTAATAACTTGTTATATTTGAAAAAGAGGATTAGAATAGAATCATAATAGTGAAACGGGGGATTAATTATGGCTAAAGAAATAGTAGCAATGCTTTTAGCAGGTGGACAGGGTTCCAGACTTTATGCGCTTACTCAGAATTTAGCAAAACCAGCAGTACCATTTGGTGGCAAGTATCGTATTATTGACTTTCCATTATCCAACTGTGTAAATTCTGGCATTGATACAGTAGGTATTTTAACACAGTACCAGCCGCTGGTACTTAATGAATACATTGGAAACGGACAACCATGGGATTTAGACCGTTTAAATGGTGGTGTACATGTACTTCCTCCATACCAGAAAGCAACAGGTTCTGATTGGTTTAAAGGTACTGCCAATGCTATCTATCAGCATATTTCTTTCATTGATCGTTACAATCCAGAATATGTAATTATTCTTTCTGGTGACCAGATCTGTAAACAGGATTATAGTGAATTCCTTGCATTCCATAAAGAAAAAGGTGCAGAATTCTCTGTCGCAGTTATGGAAGTACCATGGGAGGATGCATCCAGATTTGGTTTAATGGTAACTGATGAAAACAGTAAGATTACAGAATTCCAGGAAAAACCAAAGAATCCAAAGTCCAATTTGGCTTCTATGGGTAATTATATCTTTAATTGGGATATTTTAAGAAAATATCTCATCGAAGATGAAGCAGATCCAAATTCTGAAAATGACTTTGGTAACAATATTATTCCAAATCTTTTAAAAGATAATCGAGATATGTATGCATTCCGTTTTGATGGATATTGGAAAGACGTTGGAACAATTCCATCTCTTTGGGAAGCAAATATGGAAGTTCTTGATCCAGAACACAGCGGTATCAACCTTTTTGATGAAAACTGGAAGATTTATAGTCGAAACAGTGGTATGACAGGTCATAAGATCGGTGCAAACGCAGTTGTTGAAAATTCCATGATTACAGAAGGCTGTCGTATAGATGGTGATGTTAAGAATTCTATTCTTTATGCAGGAGTTAAAGTTGAAGCAGGTGCTGTTGTCGAAGAAGCGGTAGTTATGGGCGGAACTGTGATCAAAGCAGGTGCCGTTGTTAAACATTGTATCCTCGGCGAAAATACAGTCATTGGTGAAAATACAGTCGTAGGTGGCAGTGAAGGTGTTGCCACTATCGGACCAAATGTTGTTGTTGGTGATCATGCGAAGATTGGACCAAATGCAATGGTTTATAATAATGTAGAAGGCGGTGAAGTGGTATGTTAAAAAATGATGTAAGTGCATTGGGTATTATTTTCCCGAATACATATGATTCAATTGTTCCAGAATTGACAAATGTACGACTTATGGCATCGATTCCTTTTGCAAGCCGTTATCGTTTGGTAGATTTTATGTTATCCAGTATGGCATATTGTGATATAACAAATATTTCTCTTTTAGTAAATAAAAATTATCTTTCTTTAATGGATCACCTTGGTTCTGGCCGTGAATGGGATCTGGTTCGTAAGAACGGTGGTTTACACCTTTTCCCTCCAAATGTTGAGAGAACATCCACTGTCTATACAGGAAGTGTTTCTGCATTAGCAGGTATTTTGGAATTCCTTCATGATCAGAAAGAAAAATATGTCGTTATGGCACACTCAAATATTGCCGCAAACTTTGATTTCAAAGCGTTGATCCAGGCACATATTGCATCTGGTGCAGATGTCACAACAGTATATCACGAAACAGAAATTCCTGAAGGATATATAAATATGGGAAATGAACAGGCTTTCTATTACTCTTATGGTATCGAAGATGGCCGTGTAAAACGAATTTATGTAAACTCTAAATCTGAAGGTGTTCAGAATCTTGGTATGAATATTTGTGTTGTAGAACGTGAACTTTTAATCGATCTCATTAATACTGCTTTTGTTCGTGGTTTAAGATATTGGGAAAGAGACGTTCTGTTAAACCAGCTTGATAAATTAAATGTTCAGGCATATAAATTCGAAGGTTATGTTGCACGTATTTCTGGTATTAAGAGTTATTTCAATGAAAATATGAAACTTCTTGATGATGCGAATATTGATGCTCTGTTCAGTGGTAATCCAATCTATACAAAAATTCGTGATGACAACCCAACACGATACATTGCAGGTGCTAAAGTAGTGAATACAATGGCAGCAGATGGCTGCGTGATTGAAGGTACTGTTGAAAACAGCATTCTTTTCAGAGGTGTTAAGGTTCGAAAAGGTGCTGTTGTTAAGAATTGTATTTTAATGCAGGATACAGTCATTGAAGAAGGTGCTGTTGTTGAAAACATCATCACAGATAAAAATGTTAAAATTACTGAAGCTAAAGAAGTAAAAGGTGCAGAATCTTATCCTGTATACATTTCAAAATTTCAGGTAGTGTGATCATTTAGTAAGAACTTATGCCTGAGATGTTAGAAAGTTTAGTGTTCGACAGGCAAGCATAATAGATAACGAAAGCCTCCATAGTGTATAAGTACTGTGGAGGCTTTTTGGTTATAGTGATTTATTTCATAATATAATCTAAAGATATTAGCATTTTCTTTTTAACATTTTATATAATACTATTAATCTTGGACTCGCATATTCAAGAAAGTTTTTATATGCACTGCAAAAATAGTTTTTTCCGTCAACCTGTATACCGTTAATGCCACGGTTACGTCTGCATCCGTTTCTGCAGAGCATAAGCCATTGACAGGAGCGACATTCTTCAGGAATAGGTTTAGATTTTTCAATAAAGCCGGATTTTATACGAACTTGTTCCATTTCTTCAAAACTTTCGGTGGTTATATTTCCTAATTTCCACTCATCAAGTACATAAAAATCACAGGGATAGGTACTTCCATCAGCTTCTATGACCCATTGAGGTCCACAAAATCCTCGCATATTACAGCTTTCCGGTCCCTGGCCGATGAGGATCATCATGAGGTTTTCAAAGTATCGGTTATATACATAATGACCGGAAATCATGTCTTTGTACCACACATCAAAAAGATCTTTTAAAAAGGTTTCGTAACGATTTGGTGTAAGAGAATATTCAAAAGTTCCACGATGAGCTTCCAGAGGATCCAGACACTCAATGTACTGGTGGTAATTCATGTCATTTTTACGATAAAATTCGTAAATTTTTCGGGCTTTATATGCAGAGGCTGCATGAACGACACAGAGAATATTAAAATCTACGTTATATTTTTTTAGTAATTGAACAGCTTCCATAACCCGGTCAAAAGTTCCCTTCCCCAAATGGTCTTTACGATATTTATCATGAATACTTTTAGGTCCATCCAGTGAAATGCCAACGAGAACTTGATTTTTTACAAACCATTCCGCCCATACTTCGTTGACCAACAGGCCATTAGTCTGAAAAGCATAATGAATCTGTATATTGTTTGGATTGGAATGAGAGTTTACATAATGTGAAAATTCTTCGTAAAAATCGAGTCCGGCAAGTGTTGGTTCACCACCCTGAAATGCAAATGTACATTCAGAGTCAGAATATTCAAATGCCTTGTCAATGAGTGTGTGCATGGTGGTATATGTCATCTTTCCGGTGCAGGCAACTTCTCTATTTTGAATTTCATCTGTATAAAAACAGTAACTGCAATTCATATTACAACTTCCCGAGACGGGTTTGATTAATATACTTAAAGGTGGCATGAATCCTCCAATCTGGTTTTTAAAGGAACCCTTTTTATTATAAAAAACTAGTGTCATTATAATCGATTTTTTAAGAAATAACAACCTATTAAGGTTTACGTAAGTGCTTGACTTGAATCTTATGGTTTTGTATCATTAAAATAGATTATTCTGTGTTACGCGAATGAAAATAAGATAGAAAGTGTGATGTTATGATTTATATTCTTGTTGTATTGATTTGTTTTGGGGCTTCTATTGTTGGTGCTATCTGTGGTATTGGCGGCGGCGTTATTATTAAACCCGTGCTTGATGCTTTTGGTATCATGAGTGTATCTGCCATTAGCTTTTTATCCGGCTGTACCGTTTTGTCAATGACAACCTATTCCGTCATTAAGTCGAAGATGAGCGGGGCATCCCGCATTGATCAGAAAATTGGTTTTCCATTGGCTATTGGCGCTGCTGTCGGCGGTATCGTTGGGAAGAATCTGTTCCAGATTATAAAAGGGATGAGTTCAGATCCGAACCGTGTTGGTGCTGTTCAGGCGGCATGTTTGCTTTTGGTTACATTGGGAACATTAATCTATACGATTAAAAAAAATCAGGTTAAAACTTATCAGGTAAAAAGTACATTTGTATGTATAGCTATTGGTGTGGTTCTTGGGATTATGTCTTCATTTTTAGGTATTGGCGGCGGACCGATTAATCTGGTTGTTTTATTCTTCTTTTTTTCTATGGATACGAAAACAGCTGCAGAAAACTCTCTCTATGTTATTTTCTTTTCTCAGCTTGCCAGTCTGCTTGTCAGTCTGGTGACACGGACTGTTCCGGATATTTCAATCGTTATGTTAATTTTGATGGTTTGTGGCGGTATTGCCGGCGGTGCCGCAGGTCGTAAGATTAACAAAAAGATTGATGAAAAGACAGTGGATAAATTATTTATGGGATTAATGGTAGTCATTATCCTGATTAATGTGTATAACATTTATAAATTTATGTAAGGATGTGGACAATGTGGATATTACATTAAAAAATGAAAAAATAACAGTTGTTGTAACGACCCATGGTGCGGAGTTGATCGCGTTGTACGATGAGATGGGGCAGTCTTATATATGGAACGGGAATCCGGAATATTGGCAAGGACGCAACCCTGTGCTTTTTCCAATTGTTGGCAACCTGAAAAATGGCAAGATTCAGATGGATGGTCAGGATTTTTATATGAACCGTCATGGATTTGCAAGAGATCAGGAATTTAAAGGGGTTGAACAGGGCGATAATTATGTGGTTTTCGAACTGAAATCCAATAAGGATACATATAAGCTTTATCCAAGACATTTTGTTTTTCGGGTAAAACATGTACTTGAAGTGGATGGATTTACAACAACATTTTATGTGGAAAATACAGACAATAAGATGATGCCGTTTTGTGTCGGTGCCCATACGGGATTTAATTGTCCGCTTAATGATGGAGAAACTTTGGAAGATTATGAGATTGTTTTTGATGAAGAAGAAACTGTTCATAATATTCTGTTAAGTAAACGGGGATGTGTTATTGGACCTTCAGAGGTGCTCATGTTAGATCATGAAAGAGTTATGCCTCTTCGATATGAGATGTTTGCTAAGTTGGATACAGTTATATTTAAAAATCTAAAATCAACAGGTGTTTGTTTAAAACATCGTGAAACGGGTCGTGGTATTCGTATGGATTTTGGAGATTTTCCAATGATGGCTTTTTGGACAAAGGGGATGGAAAAGGCTCCTTTTATATGTGTTGAGCCATGGCATGGGTGTGCGGCACTGGAAGATGAAACTGGAATTTTTGAAGATAAAGAAGCTTGTATTTATTTGGAAAATGGTCAATCTGTCGAATTAAGTTATACCGTGCGGATTCTTTGATGGTTAGACTTTAATGCTTTGTTTTAGTGAAATATTTTGTGAAAAAATCATAAAAAAACAGGCTTAATTTATATATTATTTGACGATTTTGCTAAAATGTAGTAAAATATAAGATGATTTATCTATTCATATTATATACTTGAATAGACGACGTGAAAGGAGGCAAAACAAAGTGGCGAAACGTAAAAATGTGTTGTTGATTTTGTCAGATCAGCAGCGAATGGATACGGTAAGTGCTTATGGAATGAATGATATCTGTAAGACACCACATATTGACCAGCTTGCAGAAGAAGGGATGAAGTTTAATCATGCCTATACAACATCTGCAATCTGCGCGCCAGCCCGTGCCAGTGTTATGACTGGTTTATATGCGCATAATCATGGTGTTATTGATAACTTTACAGATATTAAAGAAGGCACTCCTTTACTGGGAGAATGTATGCATGATGCGGGTTATTATTGTGGCTTTGCAGGCAAGTGGCATGTATCTCCAAGCAGAGGACCGGAAGAATGTGGATTCGACGAAGGGAAGCCATTTATCGGTTATGCATTCCCTGGAAGCGGTGTATTTCCGAGTTTGATCTTTAATCAGCCGCCAGATAATAAACCGAATTATTACGAAGAATATCTCAAAGAACAGGGATTTGAAGGAATCGATGTTTCGAACGGATTTTTAGGAGATAATCCGGCATTACAGATTCAGGAGATGTTCTGTAAACATGAAGGACCTGTTGAAAGTACGATTGAGTACTTTGTGGCTCACGAAACCAATCGTCTGATTGATGAAGCAAAGGAACAGGATAAACCGTTCTTTATCTGGGCAAATTTCTGGGGACCTCACAGTCCAAGCATTGTTCCTGAACCTTATTATTCAATGTATAATCCGGATGATATTCCGGAACATCCAAGTTATTGTGATGATCTTTTGGATAAGCCATATGGCTATTACCTTAGTGAAAAGATGTGGGGACTTGGCAACTATGGCTGGAAAGGATTTCAGGAGATTGCAGCGAGATATTATGGTCATTGTACAATGATTGATGATATGGTGGGCATGATCGTGGATAAGTTAAAAGCAGAAGGGCTTTATGATGATACCATCATCATTTATACGGCAGACCATGGAGATTGTCTTGGGGCGCACAAACTTATTGAAAAAGGCTGTTTCACATTCGAAGAGATTTATCATATTCCTATGGTTGTTAAAGGCGCTGGAACGAAAGATAATGACAGCTTTGTATTGTTACAGGAAATGATGCCGACGATTTTGGATGTGGCAGGGGTGCAGCCTCCAAAACCTGTGGATGGTGAAAGTATTTTACCTCTTATGATGGGTGAAAAAGAAAGCAATGGACGTACCGAAGTTTATGGTGAATACCATAATCACTTCTATGTAGCAAGACAGCGTATGGTCCGAGATCATGATTATCAGCTCACATTTAATGAAAGTGAACGCGGAGAACTTTATGATCTGAAGAAAGACCCTTATCAGTTACATAATGTTTGCTATGATCCTGCTTATGCAGAGATTAAGAAAAAATATATGGAACTTTTGTCGACACACTTAAAGACAAGCAATGATCCGGCAAATACATGGTTCCAGAGAATTAAAGAATTTTATTAATTTAGGAGACTTGATATGGACAATAAAAAAAGTAATTTTCAGATTCCAAACTGGGGCTGGCTTGTCCTGTCCTTCCTGGCAGCGATGGCTCTGTGGTTTTTCTTATCGGTAAATCCTCAGACGGCACGAAGCTTCCCATTTATTCCTGAAATCATCAAAGCTTTACAGACGGTTATCGAACGCGGCGTTTTGGCAGAAGACTTTATCAGTAGTATGATTTCTGTTGTTCTTGGTTTTGCATTTGGTTTTATTACAGCTGTTCCAATCGCATTTTTAATGGCATGGTATGTACCAGTTCGTAATATTCTGGAACCATGGATTCAGTTTATCCGTAATATTCCACCACTTGCATATGTACCATTGATTGTTATTGCAGCCGGTGTTGGTCGTAAACCACAGGTTATTGTTATCTGGCTTGCCACATTCCTGATCATGACAGTTACCATTTATCAGGGTGTTCGAAACGTTGATGAAACATTGATCAAAGCTGCACGTGTTTTGGGTGCAAAAGATAATGATATTTTTGTAAAGGTTGTCTTCCCTGCAACAACACCTTTCATTTTAACAGCCGTTCGTTTAGGTGTTTCTGTAGCATTAACAACATTGATCGCTGCAGAATCCACAGGTGCGATTGCCGGTATGGGTATGCGTATCCGTTCCTTTGCAAACAGTTTTGAAGTTGCTCCGATGTTATTGTATATTATTTTAATTGGTATTATCGGTATCACTTCTGAAAAGATCATTAAAACATTAGAAAGGAAATTGACAGGATGGCAGGAGAAGAGAGAAGAGTAAAGGTTAAAATCGACCATGTAGAAAAAATCTATGATGGCCGCAAAGGCAAGATGATTGCTTTAAATGGCGTGGATCTGGATATCATGGAGAATGAATTTATCTGTGTTGTTGGTCCATCCGGTTGTGGTAAATCCACTTTATTGAATATTATTGCTGGTCTTTTGGAACCAACTTCAGGTGCTGTTTATGTAGATGGTAAAAAAGTTGAAGGTACGGGTACAGAACGAGGCGTTGTATTCCAGCAGTATGCATTATTCCCATGGTTAACAGTTATGAAAAACGTTATGTTTGGATTAAAGTTAAAGGGAATGAAAGATGAAGAAGCAAAAGAAATCGCCATGAAATACATTAAGATGGTTCAGCTTGAAGATTTCGTTGACAGTTATCCAAAGGAACTTTCCGGTGGTATGAAACAGCGTGTAGCTATTGCCCGTGCTTATGCGGTTCAGCCAGAAGTTCTCCTTATGGACGAACCTTTTGGTGCGTTGGATGCTCAGACACGTACCCAGCTTCAGTCCGAATTGATTACAACATGGCAGGAAGAAAAGAAAACATGTTTCTTCATTACACATGATGTTGAAGAAGCAATTATTCTTGCAACAAAAGTTATTGTCATGAGTGCACGTCCTGGACGTATCAAGACAATTATTGACATTAATTTACCATATCCTCGTACTCAGGAATTGAAGATGAGTAAAGAGTTCCTTGAACTCAAAGCGAAGATCTGGGGCGAAGTTTATCAGGAATATCTGGAAGTTCGTCAGTAACGTGCCATTTAAGGCGTAAGCCTTATGGAATAAATATTTTCATATGGGAGGAAACAAAAATGAAAAAAAGAATTCTTGCTTTAGCATTGTCATTTGCAATGGTATTTGGTCTTGTTGCATGTGGCGGTGGCGCAGAAGAAACAAAAGCTCCAGCTGATACAACAGCTGAAACAGAAGCAGCAGGTGATGCAGCAGAAGAAGAAATCACTCTTAATGTTGCTTACATGCCAAACTACGGCAGCTTATGGGCTGTAACAACAGCTATGGAAAAAGGCTACTTTGCAGAAGAAGGTATTACAGTTAACTTAACATCTTTCCAGGATGGTCCAACAATTATTGCTGCTATGGAATCCGGAAGTATTGATATCGGTTACATCGGCCAGGGTGCTCATAAACTCTGTATCCAGGGTAACGCTAAAATCTTCGCTCTTTCCCACATCTCCAACGGTGATGCTGTGATCGGCGGTCCAGAAGTTAAAACTCTTGAAGATTTAAAAGGTAAAAAAGTTGCTTACTCTTCCGGTACATCCAGTGAAGATATCTTAAAGAACGCTCTTACAAAAGCTGGTTTAACAATGGATGATATCGAAGCAGTTGAAATGGAAGCAGCAAACATCGTAACAGCGATGTTATCCGGTGGTGTTGACGCTTGTGCAACATGGTCTCCAAACAGCTTAAAGATTCTTGAAGAAGGCGAAGATTTAACGCTCCTTTGCGATAACAAAACATTTATCGATACAACAGTTTCTTTAGCAAGCTGGATCGTAACTCCATCTTATGCTGATGAAAATGCAGATAAGATCCTTAAATTCACAAAAGCTCTTTACAAAGCAATGGATTATGCAGCAGATGCTAACTATGAAGAAGTTGCTGAATTTGTAGCAAATGTTACGAAGACAGATTACGACTCCGTATATGCACAGAGAGGCGATGCTGACTGGTTAACAGGTGCTGAAGTTGCAGCAGGTGTAGAAGATGGTACAGTGGCAGCTTACTATCAGTTACAGCAGGATAACTTCATTGCTGCAGAAGCAGTTACAGAAGCTGTTCCTCTTGAAAACTACATCATGTTCGATAACATGACAGAAGCAGCTAAATAATTCGGTTTATAATTGAATATTTACAGATAATAAAAGCCTCCCGGAAGTTCCGGGAGGCCTTTTTTAATTATTATTTAACTATACCATTTATTTCGTTCTTTTAAAATTTCTTTTGTATCATCAAGATTGTCATTCTTATCTTTTGAAATCGTTTCATACCGATGTCCCTTTGATAATCCCCATATGAAAAACGTAATCAACATATAGAGTCCAAAGAACATCCAGGCAATGAGGTCAGATTTCAGCGACTGCATGGATGGAATCAGAAAGATTCCAACGATATAAACTACAGCGAGAAGTGACATGATGATGGTTATCATCTTAAGTTTTCTCAGAGAATCTCTCCTTTAAAAATAATGGAACGAATGGATAAGTCGTCTTTATTTAATAAAATGATACTTGCTTCTTTACCAACTTCAAGGCTTCCGATACGGTCATCAAGTTTGATGGCCTGAGCTGGGTTAAATGTTGAAGCGCGAACAGCATTTTCAAGTGGAATGCCGAATTCAACCGCTTTTCTCATACATCCCATAAGACTTGTTACAGAACCGGCTAATGTTTCCGGATGACCATAGATGGTTGCGCGATTGCCATGAACTTCAATCTCCTGTCCACCAAATGGATAGATACCATCCGGCATACCTGTTGCACGGAGAGAGTCGGAGATGAGAATCATACGTTCCGGACCAAAAAGTCGGAATGTTAAGCGGATCGCACTGCCATGAATATGGATACCGTCACAGATAATCTCAGCTTTCACATGGGGTGTATCAAATGCAGCACCAATGACACCAGGTTCGCGGTGATGGAATGGAGGCATCCCGTTATAAAAATGAGTTGCATGAGATGCTCCGGCAGCATAAGCTGCACTTGCAATATCGTAAGTTGCCACAGTGTGTCCGATGGAAACGGTAATACCATCGTTTACAGCAGCTTTAACGAATTCAATACCGTCTTCTTCTTCCGGAGCAACTGTGACAAGTCGCACACTGCCTTTGGAAGCTTCCTGAAGACGACGAAGCATATCGATATCTGGTTTATGAAGAAAATCTGCATTTTGAGCACCTTTCTTTGCCATAGAAAGGAAAGGTCCTTCTAAGTGAACGCCGACAACTTCTGCACCTGTTGTATCTTTTGCACGATGTGCAGCAGCATTTTCGCATATTTTAGTCAACTGATCTTCACCAAGAGTCATACTTGCGGGACAGATATAGGTGACACCCTGGGATAATTCGAAATCAGCAATTTTTTGCAATCCTTCCGGTGTGGCATCGCTGAAATCTTCACCGACGGCACCGTGAAAATGAACATCAACAAGACCTGGAATAACGTAGCAGTCTTTCGCATCCACCACAATGCCGTCATCACTTGTTTCAGAGATGAACTTGCCTTTAGTATTAAGATCGCGTTCTACAAAACCATTCTCCAAATCAAAAACATGTCCATGAATTATTTGCATACAGTTCCTCCTGCTTCAAGAAACTTGCTAAGAGCAGCTTCGTCACATACAACAACAACATCCGGATGAAGCTGTAAAATGGATGCCGGACATTCTGGTGTGATTGGACCGGAGAATGCGTTATAAATTGCATCTGCTTTAGCTTCACCATTCGCAATAAGGAGAACACGACGTGCTGCCATGATACATCCCATACCCATAGTCAGGGCCTGACGAGGAACGTCATCTGCACTTGCAAAGAAACGTTTATTCGCATCGATTGTACTTTCTGTAAGATGAACAACATGTGTTGCTTTTGTATAGACACTGTCTGGTTCATTGAAACCGATGTGACCGTTGTTTCCAAGACCAAGGAGCTGAAGATCAGCAAAACCATAGGATTCTACAAGAGCATCATAACGAGCACATTCAGCGTCAGCATCTTCTGCAAGACCATCTGGAACGTTTGTATTTTCCATAACGATATCTACATGATTGAAAAGATTATCGTTCATAAAGTAACGGTAGCTTTGATCATGAGTTCCGGCAAGACCTTTATATTCGTCGAGGTTTACAGTTTTTACATCTTTAAAACTAATATCACCGGCATTACACATGTCGATTAAACATTTATATGTTCCAATAGGTGTAGAGCCTGTTGCAAGACCAAGAACACAGTCTGGTTTTTTGATGATTTCTGCTGCAATGACATTCGCAGCACGGCGGCTCATAGCTTCATAGTCTTTTTCAAGATAAATTCTAATCATAGTTTAATGTCTCCTTTAAATTAAGATAATTATTTGGCAAGTTCTGGTAAGCTTGCACATGCAATCGACTGACCAACACGACGGAAGTATTCATCCGGTAATGTTAATTCAAATTTATCAGCCACTTCTGGATATTCATCCTGAAGAACATGTTTACATGTTTCAATTAAAAGATCGCCACCCTTGCCGCTCATAACACGGCCAAGGAGAAGGACATAACGGAATCCGTATGTCTGATAATAGTAAGCTAACGTATGACCTAAATAGCAGCCGATGGATTCGTAAATCTTGGCAGCACGAGGATCGTCTTCTGCCATAAGAGCCTGAACAGCTTTTAATTTCTGTGCTGGAGGATCTTCTGGATTCAGTTCAATACCTGCATAAGGTGCAAGTTTGATGACACCATCCTGACAGAAATATTTTACGCCGCATCCGATATCGCCAGACCATTCATCGATCATCGCATCCGGATTGGCATCGACTGGAACGAAAGCAAGTTCATTGAGCCAGCCTTTGACATGACCTTCACCGTCAACAAAACCAACAGCTTCACTTGTTCCCATGGCAATACCCAACACATTATTATCTTTTAAACTCATCGTTCCTGCGAGAGCAGAAACGTCGCCATCGTTAGCTACAGCGTATGGGATATCACCAAATGTATCTTTAACCGCACGGATGTAAATGTCTTTAACCTTTTCTTCGTAGAGATCTTTTGGAACTTTTAAGAAAAGAGAAGCACTCATTGTACGGTTGTTGATGAAAATACCTGCGGAAGAAATACCAACGGCATCGACTCTTGGCATATGAGCAGCTGCAGCTTTAAATGCAGATACAATGCCGTCATAGTGGTACTGAGGGTCTTCAGTAACTTTTGGATACCATACAACTTCTTCGGAGAAAACAGTTTCACCGTCGATGACAGCTGAAACTTTACGGTCGGAACCGCCGGCATCAAATCCGATACGGCAGCCGTCAAGATGACCGCCCATGGAGATTGGAGCATCTTTTTCTTCAGGGACATTATCTGTGTAAATAACTTCAAATGGATGTTCAAAGATGTTTGCCATGAAGTCCCAGTCAAATTCACGGGCACCGCCTTTGCAGTAAACACCGCAAAGATAATCATAAATTGATTTATCATTCACAAAAATACGGAAACCGCCCTTCAACCAGAGCATAGTTTTTACAATACGGTCAATATAATAGGTATCTGCTTCTGCCATCTCAGGTGTTCCATGGATCTTTGTGTGGTATACTGCCATTTGACCATCGGCACGTTCAACAGCGAGAGAAACAGGTTTTGCTGCATTTTTTAAAAATGCATTATTAAATTTTAAGAGCGGTGTAAATTCAGGATCCAAAACAGGAACATTCTTTACATCTACAGAAATTCCATAACGTATCATAGTCAAGTCCTCCTAAAATAAAATAATCATGGTTTGTCCTATATAGACATACCAATAAATAATACTATTTTATCATAGGCGTTTTTTTCTGTCACTTAAATTTTTTTCTGTCACTTAAAATATAAATCTTAAAATTACAAAGATTGTTCGAATGTTTATGGAGTTTGATCGTCCGGTTGGATGTGGGTTGGTTTTTTTTACAACAAGTGGTATAATAAAATTATCCCAGTATTATTATATTTTACTTCATACAGAAGAGATTAGCAGAGGGATTAACAGCAGATGCTGTTAAAGGTTAATATAAGGAGGAACCAAAATGAGTTACGACAACAAAGCAAAGGAATTGCGCCAGGAAATCATTAAAATGTTATACGCCAGCCAATCTGGACATCCAGGCGGATCTTTATCTTGTGTTGAAATGTTAATGGCACTTTATTATGAAGTGATGAACATTGATCCTAAAGATCCTAAAAAATCAGATAGAGACCGTTTTGTACTCAGTAAAGGTCATGCATGTCCAGCATTGTATGCAATTCTTGCTGATTTAGGATTTTTCCCTAAAGAAGATCTTGCATATCTTCGTAAGATTGACAGTCATCTGCAGGGTCACCCAGACTGTAATAAAACACCAGGCGTTGATATGAATACAGGCTCTCTTGGACAGGGTATTTCTTTAGCAATGGGTCTTGCTCTTGCAGCAAAACATGCAAAAGCAGATTATAAAGTTTATACAGTTATTGGAGATGGCGAATGTCAGGAAGGTCTTGTATGGGAGGCAGCTATGGCAGCAGCTCATTACAAGCTTGATAATTTTGTAGTTATGCTTGATTACAATAAATTACAGATCGATGGAAGCAATGAACAGGTTATGGGTCTTGGTAACATCGTGGCTAAATTTGACGCATTCGGATTTGAATGTTTCGAAGTTGATGGACATGATATTAATGCCATCGTTGAAGCAATTAAAGTACCAGTATCTGGAAAACCAAAATTCATTTGCTGTAATACAGTTAAAGGTAAAGGCGTATCCTTCATGGAAAACCAGCATGGCTGGCATGGAAGAGTTTTGAACGCAGATGAATTTGCTGCAGCTATGAAAGAATTGGAGGCATAAAAAATGGGAAAATCATTACGAGTTGCTTACGGTGAAGCATTGGTTAAGTTAGGACAGATGAATGATAAAGTCGTTGTTTTGGATGCCGATCTTGCGCATGCAACAATGTCTGCGACTTTTGCAGAAGTATTTCCAGATCGTTTTTACAACATGGGTATTGCAGAAGCAAACATGATGTGTGCAGCAGCAGGTTTTGCTCACACAGGCTATATTCCATTTGCAAGTACATTTGCATTATTTGGAGCAGGCAGAGCTTTTGAACAGATTCGTAACTCTATTGCATATACAAATACAAATGTTAAATTTGGTTTATCTCACTCTGGTTTATCTGTAGGTGAAGATGGGGGTTCCCATCAGTCTATCGAGGATATCGCTCTTATGAGAGAAATGCCAAATATGACAATTTTTGTTCCATGTGATCCGGTTGAAATGGAAAAAGCAGTCTTTGCTGCAGCTGAAATTAATGGACCTGTTTATATCCGTGTAGGCAGACCTGCTTGTGAAGATATTACACATCCAGATGATCCATTCATTCCAGGCAAAGCAAATATCATGAAAGATGGTACAGATGTATGTATTATCTCCATGGGTCTTATGATTCCTGTTGCATTAAAAGCTGCTGAAATGCTTGCTGCAGAAGGCATCTCTGCTGCAGTTGTAAATATGCACACAGTAAAACCTGTTGATGCTGATACTATTCTTGCTATGAATGCAAAATGTAAAGGTATCGTTACGCTTGAAGAACATTCGATTATTGGTGGTCTCGGCTCTGCAGTCGCAGAAGTTCTCGCTGGAAAAGAAGGTGCTAAATTTGAACGCATCGGTATCCAGGATAAATTTGGAAAATCCGGTAAACCAGATCAGTTATTTGCTGAATATGGTTTAACAGCAGAAAATGTTGTTGCTGCATGCAAAAAAACTTTAGCATAAACTGAGTGAAGAACAGGATAAATCAATTAAACAACTTTATGATCTATAAGATGTGCGCTCGATGAATTTTTCATCGGGCGCATTTTTTGGATATAGCATCAAGTATAAAAATTGCTTTAATGCAGATTTATAAGGTTAAAACGATAGAGTGTACAGGTTGACTATTCAGGGAAGAATGTATTATAATCAAACAATAGCATAATATGCCGTTTTTACTGTATTCATAGACTGTTTCAGGATATTTGCGATGATTACAGGAAGGCAATAAGATAGAAGCGAGGAGATTGTTATGTTAGATATTAAATTTGTCAGAGAGAATCCAGAAATCGTAAAACAGAACATTCGTAATAAATTCCAGGAACATAAATTGGAATTGGTTGATAAAGCGATTGAATTGGATAAGAAAAACAGAGAAATCAAAGGCGAAGTTGAAGTTCTTCGTGCTAACAGAAAGAAAGTTTCCAAGATGATCGGTGGCCTTATGGCTCAGGGTAAAAAAGAAGAGGCTGAAGAAGTTAAAAGACAGATTGCAGCAGAAGGCGATAGAATTGATGAACTTACAGTTTTAGAAAAGCAGGTTGAAGAAGATCTTAAGAAATGTATGATGCAGATTCCTAATATTATCGATCCATCTGTTCCAATCGGTAAGAATGATGAAGAAAACGTTGAAGTTCAGAGATATGGTGAACCAGTAGTTCCGGATTTTGAAGTTCCATACCATGCACAGATCATGGAAAGCTTTAACGGCTTAGACCTTGACAGTGCACGTCGTGTAGCTGGTAACGGTTTCTATTATTTAATGGGCGATATCGCAAGACTTCATTCCGCAGTTATCTCTTATGCAAGAGATTTCATGATTGATCGTGGTTTCACATATTGTGTACCACCTTTTATGATTCGCAGTGATGTTGTTACAGGTGTTATGAGCTTCGAAGAAATGGACGCTATGATGTACAAGATTGAAGGTGAAGACCTTTACCTCATTGGTACAAGCGAACATTCCATGATTGGTAAATTCATCGATCAGATCATTCCGGAAGAACAGCTTCCATTGACACTTACAAGCTATTCTCCATGTTTCCGTAAGGAAAAAGGTGCTCATGGCATCGAAGAACGTGGTGTATATCGTATCCACCAGTTCGAAAAACAGGAGATGATCGTTGTTTGCAAGCCGGAAGAATCTCCAAAATGGTTTGACATTTTATGGCAGAACACAGTCGATTTATTCCGTTCCATGGATATTCCTGTTCGTACACTTGAATGTTGTTCCGGTGACCTTGCAGATCTTAAAGTAAAATCTGTAGACGTTGAAGCATGGTCTCCAAGACAGCAGAAATATTTTGAAGTTGGCAGCTGCTCCAATCTTGGTGAAGCTCAGGCTCGAAGACTTCGTATCCGTGTTAACGGTGAAAAGAACCAGAAATATCTTGCACACACATTGAATAATACCGTTGTTGCACCGCCACGTATGTTGATTGCTTTCCTTGAAAACAATCTCCAGGCAGATGGTTCTGTAAGAATTCCGGAAGCACTTCGTCCATATATGGGCGGAAAAGAAGTTCTTGTTCCTTGCAAGAAATAATACCTAAGATAAATATTGTGTAAAATATACGAGACAGCCTATCTCTAAAGGGATTTAGAGATAGGCTGTTTTTTCATATTTTAATCATAGAAAAATTCTTTTTTAATCTAGACGAGTGTTATAGTGAAACATGGAATTTAAGATATATAGAGATTTTTGTCGAATTTTGTCGAAATTGCTTGACAGATTGTGATTGCCATGATTTAAGGAACTTTATATAATTTGGTTTACAGGTTGTGTGATACAACCGATGGCATTCCGGTGGCCATAGGATATGTGTATACGCTTTGATCAAAGCAGATTTCTATATTTTTTATTAAGGAGGAGTCTGTATGCAAAAAACACTTAAAAGTTGTTTTCCGACGCTTCGTACACGTCAGGAGATTTGGGAAGAGATTGAGAAAGTTCCATGGATGATGCGTCAGTTCATGTCATGGAAAGTGGAAGACAGAGAAGAATTTCTGGATATCTGTACAGGTGTGAAAGGTGTTAAAGTACTTTACGATTCTTTTTTTAAGGAGGTCATGAATCCGGAATATGATCCGGAACGACTGAATAATCTGCTTTCGTTGATTCTTGAACAGAAAGTGAAGCTAAAAGAAGTCTTACCTGTGGACTCGACACGTCTTTCGGATGAAAGTTCATTGCTTTCTATGGATATATTAGTCGAGTTGGAAGATGGTACACTGGCTAATCTTGAAGTCCAGAAGATTGGCTACCGTTTTCCGGGACAGAGAAGTGCGTGTTATTCAGCAGATCTTCTGTTGAGACAGTATAAGCGTATTCGAAATGAGAAGAAACGTTTAAACCAACGTTTCAGTTATAAAGATATTAAAGATGTTTATGTGATCGTATTATTTGAGAACAGCCCAAAAGAGTTTAAGGCCTTTTCACAGGACTATAAACATCGGGTTCAATACGATTCAGATACAGGTGTAGATATTCATATGCCACAAAAATTTATTTATATTTGTCTTGATGTTTTTCGTGAAAAACAGGATAATGAAGATGTAACCATACATAACAAATTTGAGGCATGGCTGACGTTTTTATGCAGGGATGAGCCGGAGAGAATCATTGAACTGATTGAACAGTATCCGGAATTTAAACCATTGTATGGGGACATTTATGAGTTGTGCCAGAATATGGAAAAGGTGATGGGAATGTTTTCAAAAGAATTACTTGAAATGGATCGTAACACGGTAAAACTGATGATTGATGAGATGCAGGACGAAGCAAATGAGCTTTTGAAAGAACGCAATCAGATGATTCAGGAACGCGACAGAGCAGCCGAGGAACGTGACAGAGCAGCCGAGGAACGCGACAG
>JAFOYH010000045.1 GCA_017391465.1 Lachnospiraceae bacterium
GGTAATGAAATCTCAATGATCTTTCAGGAACCGATGACTTCTTTGAATCCGATCATCAAATGTGGAAAGCAGATTGCAGAATCCTTAAGGCTTCATCGAGGCATGAAGAAAAAAGAAGCCATGGAAGAAGCGATTCGTATGATGCGTGCTGTAGGTATTGCCAATCCGGAGGTTCGAGCACATGAATATCCGCATCAGATGTCTGGAGGTATGCGTCAGCGTGTGATGATTGCCATGGCACTTGCCTGTCAGCCGCAGATTTTGATTGCAGATGAGCCGACAACGGCTTTAGACGTGACGATTCAGGCACAGATCCTGGATTTGATTCGTGATTTGAACGAATCGATGGGAACTTCCGTTTTATTTATTACTCATGACCTTGGTGTTGTCAGTGAACTGTGTGATACAGTTATTGTTATGTATACAGGTCATATCGTTGAAAAAGCACCGGTTCGAGAGTTGTTTAAGGATCCGAAACATCCATATACCATTGGACTTATGAATGCGATTCCTAAGATCACAAAAGACCGACCACCGCTTCAGACGATCGATGGTGTGGTTCCTAATCCGACAGAGCGCATTTATGGTTGTACATTCTGGCCAAGATGTCCGCATGCGACGGAGAAATGCAAACAGGATAAACCACCAATTATTAAGATTTCCGATGAACGTCAGGTTCGTTGCTGGCTATATGCAGATTCGGAAGAAAGTAAGGAGGTTTAGCCGATGTCTGTCAATGAAAAAGAAGTATTGGTCAAAGCCGATCATGTAAAAGTTTATTTTAAGGGTAAGAATAAAAAGTCTGGTGCTGTTAAAGCTGTTGATGATATTACATTTGATATTATGAAAGGTGAAACATTTGGTGTTGTTGGTGAGAGTGGCTGTGGTAAGAGTACACTCGGACGCACACTTGTAAGACTTCAAAAACCGACCGAAGGTCATATTTATCTGGAGGGAAAAGATATTTCTAATATGAAAGGTTCTGACTTAAAGCAAATGCGTAAGTCGGCTCAGATTATATTTCAGGATCCATCGGCCTGCCTGAATCCAAGACGTACGGTCAAACAGATTTTGATGGAACCATTTGAGATTCATGGCATGAAAGGACAGATTGATGTAGAAAAAAGAATTTTGGAACTTTTGCATCTTGTTGGCCTGGATACTTATCATCTCAGCCGATATCCACATGAATTATCCGGCGGTCAGAAACAGCGTATTGGTATTGCACGAGCTTTGGCACTTGAACCAAAGATTATTATCTGTGATGAAGCCGTTTCTGCATTGGATGTTTCTGTGCAGGCTCAGGTATTGAATCTTTTGCAGGAATTAAAAGAAAAACTTGGACTGACTTATTTCTTTATTTCACACAACTTGAATGTTGTGTATCAGGTCAGTGATCGAGTGGGTGTCATGTATCTTGGACGTATGGTTGAGATTGCGGACTATGATCAGCTCTATGAAAAACGTTATCATCCATATACGGAAGCGTTGCTTTCAGCGATTCCGCAGGTGGATCAGGAAGAACATATTGAACGTATTCATTTGGAAGGTGAAGTTCCAAATCCGTCCAATCCGCCTTCCGGATGTCATTTTCATACACGTTGTCCGAAAGCCTGTGATAAGTGCCGGACAGATATACCGGAATTAAAAGAAATTGAAACAGGTCATTTTGTAGCCTGTCATCTTTATTAAATTATTCAGGAGATTTTACCGATTTTGGTATCTCAATAGATTCTAGGAGGAATAAGTTATGAAAAAAAGACTTTTAGCTTTGGCATTAAGCCTGGTTATGGTTGCCTCTTGCGTAGCTTGCGGTGGTAGCGACAAAGAGACAAAAACAGCAGAAAACACAACAAATGCAACAGAAGAAGCAGGTTCTAATACAGTCGTTGTTGCAATGGGTGGCGGATTTTCTACATTAGATCCGGGATATGTTTATGAAAAATATCCACCAGTTGTAATTACAGCTTGTTATGAAAATCTTTTCAAATTCTATGGGGATAGTGAACCAATGCCATGTCTGGCAGATACATATGAATTTGGCAATGAAGGTTTGACATTAACTGTAACACTTAAAGATGCCACATTTGCAAGCGGCAATCCTGTGACATCTGCAGACGTTGCATTCAGTATCAATCGTACAAAAAATCTTCAGGGAAATCCATCTTTTATCTGTGATACAATTGAAAGTATTGAAACTCCAGATGAAAAAACTGTTGTATTTCATCTGACACAGCCGGATAGTGCGATTCTTTCAAAACTTACATATAGTGCACTTGCAATTCTTGACAGTGAGACTGTTAAGGCCAATGGCGGTACAGATGCAGAAGATGCAGCAACATCAGATACAGCACAGAACTACCTGAATACAACAAGTGCAGGTTCCGGTATGTATGTGATGACAAGCTATATCCCGGATTCTGAAATCGTTCTCGAAAAGAATCCAAATTACTGGGGTGAAGCAACAAATGTAGATAAATATATTATCAAGATTCAGCCGGATGCAAATGCTCAGATGATGGGCTTATCTACAGGCGATATTGATGTGGCACTTAATATGACAGATGATACAATGGCAGAACTTGCCAGTGAAGATAGTGTTGAAATGATCAATTCTGCAACAAAAACTGTCGGATTTGTCATGATGAACATGGATGAAGCTATTGGCGGTCCTGTTGCAGATCCGCTTGTACAGGATGCGATTCGTAAAGCACTCGATTATGAAGGATTCCAGATTATCTGCGGTGAAGGTACAATTACGCCTTACTCGGTTATTCAGGATGGCTTTGTAGGTGCAAAAGGTGAAAGAGCAGCAGATTATAAGAATATCGATGAAGCAAAAGAACTTCTTAAAGAAGCCGGTTATGAAAATGGATTCGATATTGATCTTACTGTATGTGACCTCGATATGGAAGGTATCCTTTTAACAGACCTTGCTCAGAAAGTAAAAGATGACCTTTCTCAGATTGGTATCAAATGTAATATCGTTTCTCAGCCTTGGGCAGCAGGTTATGGTGATGCTTACCGTGATGGTACATTAGGATTGACTGTAATGTACTGGGGTATTGATTACAACGATCCAAACGTACAGCTCGAATTCTTACCAGGTTACACAGTTGGTTTAAGAGCTGGATGGCAGACAGAAATGAATGCAGATCTTGCAGCATTATATCAGGAAGCAATGGCAGCAACAGAAAGTGAAGCACGTGTAGCTGTTCTTGAACAGATTCAGGATGCTATGTATGAAGATGGTCCATTTATCTTCTTCGCACAGGCTCCGGCACACATCGGTTACAACGTAAGACTTACAGGCGTTGATATCTCCGATCCATATGCTTTAGACTTGACTTTAATCAATGTGAAATAAATAGTTTATTAAAATTGCTTATGTTCGCTGGGGGCAGATTTCGAATCGGTCCCTGGCGAAATTATAAAAAACAGAAATGAACGTGAAGTTTTATTTGAAAGCCAATGATAGGTATTTTAAATGAAGCCTGACGTAAATTTCTGTTTTATCACAGCATGGTAGAACACAAATGAAAAATAAGGGGAAAGAGGTGTCGTATGGAACGGCTTAAATTTATAGGAAAGCGTCTCATCTATCTCGTAATCATGTTGTTTGGTGTGGCAACACTGGTATTTATATTAACGAAAATGATTCCGGGAGATCCGGTAACTGCGAATCTGAGTCAACGAGCACTCAGCGATCCGGAGATTGTTGAAGCATATAAGGCAAAACACGGTTTGGATGAACCGCTGTATATACAATATGTTTTGTACATCAAGAATTTGTTCCATTTTGATCTTGGAACATCCATTCGTACAAATACGCCGGTATTGGATGAATTGGCAAGATGCTATCCGGCAACCATTGAACTGGCATTATTTGCCATTGTGGTGGCGGCAATTTTGGGTATATTGTTTGGTATTATTTCAGCAATCCGAAGAAACAGTATCATTGATCAGGCAGTACGTGCCATATCGGTAACCGGTGTAAGCATACCAAGTTTTTGGTTTGCTCTGTTGGTATTGTTTGTATTTTATTATAAGTTGAAGATTTTACCTGGACCTGGGCGCTTAAGTACGATATTTTCTGCGCCGGAAACAGTGACAGGTCTTTATGTGATCGACAGCCTGATCGAAGGGGACATTCCGAAGGCGATCGATGCGCTTAGACATCTGATTTTACCGGGATGTGTATTGGCTGCATTTACAATGGGTTTGATCACACGTACAACACGATCCAATCTTTTGGATGTTATGTCCACAGATTATATTCGTACAGCACGTGCCAAAGGTTTGAGCAGAACAAAATTAATCCTGAAACATGCCCTGGGCAATGCTTTGATTCCCGTGCTGACGGTCATTGGCCTTGGTCTTGGAAATCTCCTCGGGGGCATGGTTTTGGTTGAAACAATTTTTGGCTGGCCAGGTGTTGGTCAGTATGCATACCAGTCTGTATTATCTGCAGATTATCCGGCAATTATTGGTGTTGCACTTCTGATTGCATTAAATTATATGGTGATTAATACGGTTGTGGATATTCTCTATGGTATTATTGATCCGAGAGTGAGGTGCAGTTAATGTTACATTCTGTAAAAAAATTATTTAAATCCAATTATTTATTTACTTTTGGTGTAATCATCTGTCTGTTTTGGATTTTTGCAGCTATTCTTGCACCGATTATTGCACCGCACGATCCGATTATTCAGGATCTGACCATTCGTTTGCAGCCGCCAAGCGGTGAACATTGGTTTGGAACAGACAATTTTGGACGTGATATTTTCAGCCGTGTTATCTTTGGCGGTCGATATTCTTTACTGGCCGGTTGTTTGACGGTTGTTATCGCGGGAGCAATTGGAACGCTTTATGGAGCCATTGCAGGCTATGTCGGTGGTATTGTAGATACTGTCATGATGCGCGTGTCTGAAATGATCTTATCGTTTCCATCTTTGATCCTGGCGATGATTATCAATGCCGTTATGGGTTCTAACCTTTTCAATACGATGTTTGCATTGGTCATTGTTGCCTGGCCAACCTATGCGAGATTGATGCGAAGCGTTGTTCTTAGTGTAAAAGAAAATGAATATGTGGCAGCATCTGAAGCACTTGGAGCATCCAGATTGCGAATTTTGATGAAAGAGATTATTCCGAACAGTATCAGTTCGGTTTTGATCATGGCGACAACGGACATCGGTAACCAGATTTTGATGTTCTCAACATTGAGTTTCCTTGGTCTTGGTTCGGCACCCCCAACACCGGAATGGGGCATGATGGTATCGGATGGTGTGGATTATTTTAACAAGTTCTGGGTGGCAGGATTTCCTGGCTTGGCTATTTTTACAATGGCTGTAGGAGCAAACTTTATTGGAGATGGTTTACGTGACCTGTTAGATCCAAAATTAAGAAAACAATTTTAATTCATATGCAGGTCCTGTAAGATTTACGGGATCTGTTTTATATTATATAATAAAAAAGACCTGAAAAAGTACTTCAGATAGGAGAATGAATATGAAAGAATCAAGAATTGAACGTGTCCTTGACACCTTAAAAGAAATGAATATATCACAGATGCTGGTTATTGATCCAATGTCCATTTATTATATGACCGACGTGATGGTGTATCCGGGGGAACGTTTTTATGGCCTGCTTTTAAAAGCGAATAGTGAACATGTATTTTTTATTAATAAGTTATTTAAAGTGCCTGCGGATCTTGCTGTTAAACAGGTGTGGTATGATGATACGGATCCTGTAATGGATATGGTTGCAGAAGAAATGGATCCGGAATTGGTATTGGGTGTTGATAAAGATATTAAAGCACGATTTTTATTACCTTTAATGGAGAAACATGCGGCAAATGGTTTTGTAAATGCATCTTTAGCGGTTGATATGACACGTGGAACAAAGGATCTGGATGAGCAGGAGAAAATGCGTGTGGCATCCAATATAAATGATCAGGCTATGGCAAAGTTTAAAACACTGATTCATAATGGTGTATCTGAAAAAGAAGTGGCGGAAAAGATGTTGAAAGTTTATCTTGATTTAGGTGCGGATGGATTTTCTTTTGAACCGATTGTTTCTTTTGGGGCAAATGCTGCGGATCCGCATCATATGCCGGATGACACGATTTTAAAAGAGGGAGATTGTGTACTTTTTGATGTGGGATGTATCAAAGATGGATATTGTTCCGATATGACACGTACATTTTATTATAAGTTCGTCAGTGAAGAATGTCGTAAGATTTATGATACGGTTCGTACTGCGAATGAGACAGCAGAAGCCATTGTAAAACCGGGGGTAAAACTTTGTGATCTGGATTTTGCGGCAAGAAATTTAATTGCGCAAGCGGGTTATGGTTCAAACTTTACCCATCGTCTGGGACATTTTATCGGTCTTGATGAACATGAATTTGGGGATGTGTCTGCGGTAAGTACATGGATTGCACACCCGGGAATGATCTTTTCCATTGAACCGGGAATTTATCTCGCAGGAGATACAGGGGTACGTATAGAAGATCTTGTCCTTGTCACCGAAGATGGATGTGAAGTACTCAATCATTATTCTAAGGAACTTGAAATTATTGAATAATTATTATGAAAGATTTGGCATAGGAGGTACAAAATATGAATCCGATTGCAACGTTATACATGGCAAATGGCAAAAAAATTGTGATTGAGTTATTGCCGGAATCGGCACCAAATACAGTGAATAGTTTTATTTTTGCTGCAAAAGGAGGATATCTGGACAATCATATCATTGAACGTATTGTGCCTGGTAACTGGATTGACATGAGTTATACGGCATTTGGTAAAAAAGAATGTCAGTATCTTATTCCAAATGAGTTCGAACTAAATCCAGATGTGGAACCGTTGGATTCTTATCCAGGGTGTGTCTGTATGGGCGGTTACGGTGAAGCGGGACTTGCATCCTGCGAATTTTTCTTTCCACTTCGAGATTGTCCGGATCATAAAGGGATTTATCCGGTATTTGGAAAGGTTATTGAAGGTATGGACGAAATTTACCGCCTTGAAAAAGTTGAGACAGTTCCTGTTGATTTTCCAATTGAAGGGGTAGAGGTGAATGAGCCTGTAATTCCTGAGATGATCGAGAAGGTTGAACTTGAATTGTTTGATGTTGAATATCCGGAACCAATTCGTGTGAAGAATCCGGAAATACCGGTTTGTTGGCCGAAGTTATGATGATAATCTGTGCAGCAAAAAAAGGAAGGTTGGTTGTATGAAAAAAAGAGTAGTCTGGATAGGGCTTTTATGGATTATGATAATGATCGGAGGTTGTGGTAAAGAAGTTCCATCGGAAGTGAAAGAAGAAACAAATCAGAATGATGAATCAAAAGGTGATATTGTTGTTTTATATACGAGTGATGTTCACTGCGGTATTGAAGAAAATATAGGTTATGCCGGACTTAAAGCCTATAAAGAATGGATTGAACGAAAAACACCTTATGTGACATTGGTTGACTGTGGGGATGCGGTTCAGGGTGAAGCTATTGGCACTGTTTCGGATGGTGAATTTCTGATCGATATCATGAATGAAGTGGGATATGATCTGGCGATACTTGGTAATCATGAATTTGATTATGGTATGGAACAGACGGGTGACTTGATCGAAATGGCTAAAGCCCAGTATCTGGGATGTAATATTTCGTATACAGGTGATGGTGAAAATGAACTGGCAAATGTAAAACCTTATGAAATCATAGAGTATGGAGATACTTCCGTAGCCTTTATTGGTGTTTCTACGCCATACAGTGTGACAAGTTCTACACCAACCTATTTTATGAATGAAAACGGGGAGTATGTGTACGAATTTGCGGCTGGAGACGGAGGATCCGTTTTGTTTGAATGTGTTCAGAACAACGTGGATGAATGTCGAGAGGCAGGCGCAGACTACGTTGTTTTGCTGACTCATTTGGGAGATGGTGAAGAATCCTCACCCTATTCATCCGTTGATGTGATTCGATCCACGACAGGAATTGATGTGGTTTTAGATGGACATGCACACAGTGAAATTTCATGTCGTGTTGAAAAGAATAAAGAAGATAAAGACGTTTTGTTATCTGCGGTTGGCACAAAACTCACAAATATGGGACAACTTGTCATTACTGCAAATGGTCATATAAGCACAGGCTTGATCGATTATTATGTGGATAAAGACGAAGAAATCACAGGAATCATTGAAGAAATCACAGCAAGCTATGAAGAAGAAATGGAAAAAGTGGTTGCCAATAGTGATATTGCCTTATCCTGTTCGGATGCTGATGGCGTTCGTTTGGTACGAAATCGTGAGACAACCATTGGCAATATGTGTGCAGATGCTTATCGTGCTATGGCCGGAACAGACATTGCATTTGTCAATGGCGGAGGCATTCGTGATGACCTTCCGGAAGGCGATATTACATATGCAGATATTATAGAGGTGCATCCATTTGGTAACACTCTCTGTGCAGTGGAAGTAACGGGACAGGAAATTATGGATTTCCTTGAACATGTCAATCAGTTTGTTCAGGCTGAAGCATCATCAGATGGTCTTGCGGTTGGTGAAGATGGAAGCTTTCAACAAGTATCCGGACTCAAATTTACTGTAGATACATCGATTCCAAGTTCTGTTGTATTAGATGAAAATGGAATGTTTGTGTCTATTGAAGGCGAAAGACGTGTTAAAGATATTATGATATTGAATGATTCTGGCGAATATGAGCCAATTGTAGCAGATCAGACCTATACAATGGCATCCCATAATTATCTGATCAAAGAGAGTGGTTCGGCAACAGATATGTTTTTGGACAATGTTCTTCTTATCGATGAAGGTATGATTGATTATGAGATTTTGATTAATTATATTACTGAGAATTTGAATGGCGAACTCAGTGGACTTTACAGTGAGACTGAGGGAAGAATTACAATTCAATAGCTATGTTAGTTCAAGAAAAAGTTCTCAAATGCGAGTATATCCCGTATTTGAGAACTTTTTGTGTATTATCGGTTTAAAAAATAAATTATCAGGTTCAGATATCCGGCAAAAGTCAGCCAAATAAGATACGGAATCTGGAGCTTTCCGGCCAAAGGAGAAATATCCGTAAATGCCTGAATCATTCGTAGCACCACATACCATAAAATGACAAGAATAATAAACGCAAGTAAATAATTTTGACTGATAAAAAAGATGGGAGACCAGATGAAATTAAGCAGGAGCTGGATTCCATAAAGTGTGAGAGCTTCTACTTTATATTCCGAATGGGAGGTTGCGATCAGATAGGAACTAATGCCCATAAGGATGTACAGAATCGTCCATACGACTGGGAAGAGCCAGCCTGGTGGCGCCAGTGGCGGCTGAACGATTTTTTCATACAGATTCATGGAATTACGGGTGAGAAAAGCACTGATTCCTCCGACAGCAAGAGGGACAGTAAGACAAATGATGAACGTTTTCCATTGGATTCTGGAATTCATGAGATACCTCCATTGATAAGTTTTTGAGTCTGCTTCATTATAGTATTTTATGCAGTATGCTGATTTTATGTGTTATACTTGAAACAAAAAAAGGGTGGATTATGTATTTAAAGAGCATTTTAATATCTAAATGATTTAAAAGTGAAGCAGATAATTTAACTGAATCTTTACTATGCAAATGCTATAATTATACAATTAGGGAGGACTATAAAATGGATAAATATAAGAGGCTTTTGAATGACTTTGTATTTTCATTATTCATTTTGATAGCCATTTATTTCTTAAATCACTGGGTGGAGGATTTTTATCAAACCCATGTGCTCGTTCCGATGATTTCTGTTCTTGGTGTTTTTTTGATTTCATGGAGGACGCAGGGATATTTTTGGGGGATTGTTGCTTCGCTGATTAGTGTTATTTTGGTAAATTATGCCTTTACGTATCCGTTTTATGCCATTGATCTTATCTCTCCGGGATGTGTATTTTCTGCAGGCGTCATGTTGATCGTTTCTGTAATGACAGGAATATTAACGACCCAGATTAAGGCACAGGAGAAGATGAAAGCTGAATCTGAAAGAGAACGTATGCGAGCAAATTTACTTCGTGCTGTGTCCCATGACCTTCGAACACCATTGACCAGCATATACGGTTCGTGTTCTGCTGTTTTGGAAAATTATGATTCATTGTCAAAAGAGCAAAAGATGAAGTTGTTATCAGAGATTCAGGAAGATTCCCAATGGCTGATTCGTATGGTAGAGAATCTTTTGTCAGTTACGCGGATTGATAGTGATACGAATAAAGTTCAAGTAAAAAAAACAGATACGGTACTGGAAGAGCTGATTGATGCTGTTATTGTAAAGTTTCATTCACGTTATCCAAATCAGAAAGTGGAAATTGAATTACCGGACGAATTTATAAGTATTCCAATGGATGCCATGTTGATTCAGCAAGTTTTAATGAATCTATTAGAAAACGCAATTCATCATGCAAAAGGTATGACCAGACTTGAACTCGGAGTAACCTTGGAAGGAGAAAATGTCCTGATTAAAATTTCAGATGATGGATGTGGAATTCCGACAGAATACATGAAGAATTTATTTAACGGATATTTTAGTCGTTCGGGTGATGTTTCTGATGGCACACGCAGCAACATGGGCATTGGTCTTTCTGTCTGTTCTGCAATTATAAAAGCCCATGATGGTGTCATATGGGCAGAAAATCGTATCGGAGGCGGTGCGTCTTTTTGCTTTAAATTAAAAATGGGAGATTCAGAAGATGAGTAATAATAAATACAAAATATTAGTTGTTGAAGATGAAAGTAATATTCGCAGTTTTATGGTGACTGTTCTTGATACGAACGGATATCAGACATTGACGGCTGCCACTTGTCAGCAAGGGCTTTTAATGTTTGCGTCTCATATTCCGGATGTTGTGATTCTGGATTTGGGTTTGCCGGATCGTGATGGGATTGAATTTATAAAAGAAGTTCGTAAGTCCAGCAGAATACCAATCATCGTTTTGTCAGCACGTACAAGTGAGATGGATAAAGTGGCTGCTTTAGATGCAGGGGCAAATGACTATATGACAAAACCATTTGGAACGGCAGAATTATCCGCTCGTGTGCGGGCAGTTCTTCGAAATAGTCGATATACATCAAATATGGGTATATCTTTGGAAGGAAGATTTCTTGTCAATGATCTGGCCATTGATTATGATCGTCGTCAGGTTATGATTAAGAATGAAGTGATTAAGTTGACTCAGACAGAATATAATATCCTGGCATATTTGTCGGTTCATGCAGGAAAAGTTATGACCTATGCTGCGATCATTCGTGCGATCTGGGGATCGACAGATGATGGTTCGGTAAAAAAACTTCAGGTAAATATGGCGAATATCCGTAAAAAACTTGGATGTAAGCCGGGCGATAATCTCTATATTATTAATGAACTTGGTGTGGGATATCGCATGTGTGATAAGAATATTTAGTGAAATTTCATATATGTTCAAAGAAAAAAGGCTCAGCGCAATCGCGCCGGGCCTTTTCTTTTGATTAGGGTTGTAATTTAATTGAAAGAGATTTTTGCATAAGACTGAGCAATATTTAATGCATGATCACCGATACGTTCGAAATCTGTAAGTAATTCGGAAAAGAGCATGCATGCTTCTTCGGAACACAATCCCTGACGCATACGATTCAGGTGATTTTCACGGAAAGTATCGGTCATATCATCCATCTGCTGTTCAAAAGCAGCAATTTCGGAAAGCCAGTTGGCTGTGTCAATGGAGGTTTCCGGATGCATGATTTTATGAATAGTCTTACATGTGATATCCTTCATTTCTTTGATTTCATCTCGTGCCGGATTCGAGAAATTAATGGATTTATCATAAATGATGTCTGTGTATTCACCAATATTCATGGCGTGATCACCAATACGTTCGGCATTTCCGCTAATCTGAAAGTATTCTTCAATTGCGGCAACATCGTCACCACTATTACTGTAAACGAGAATTTTAGAAATGTACTGGGAAATTTCTTTGTTTAAAGCATCCAGTTTATCTTCAATTTCATTTACTTTTTTCATAGAAGAAGGATCCACGTCCAATACCATCTGATAACATCTCTGAACATTTTCATGAGCTAAAGAAAGCATATATTCGACACGTTGCTGTAACATATCCGTATGAATGGCAGAATAACCAAGTGCGGCACGACCTTTGACGAAATCATCATGTAAAGAGAGTAAGGACACTTCTTCGATAGAATCTGTCTGGATATCCGGAAGTATCTTTGTGGCAAATGCTGCAAGATAAGTTCCGAATGGAATTAATATAATGGATGTAACAATATTAAAGGTTGTATGCATATTGGCAATCTGTGCTGCAGGATTTCCCGGGGTAAAACTACCAACCAGTTCTGTAACTGGTAAGGAAAGGCAAAGTACAGTAAAAATACATGTACCAATAATATTAAACATTAAATGAATAATTGTTGTACGTTTGGCTCCACGGGATGTACCGATGGATGCAAGAACAGCGGTGATGCATGTACCAATGTTCTGGCCGAATAATACGAATACCGCACTGGAAAATGGAATCAGTCCATTTGTAGCCAGGGTCTGCAGGATACCAACAGAAGCAGATGAGGATTGAATAACGGCGGTAAAAACAGCACCGGCCAAAATTCCCAGTATCGGATTGGAGAATTTTGTCATTAGAGAGATAAAGGCTTCAGATTCCTGTAAAGGAACCATGGCTGCTCCCATCATATCCATACCAATAAATAATATACCAAGGCCTGCCAGAATTTTTCCTATGTAGTGTGCTTTGGGAAGTTTAAGGAAGACGATCATTGCAACACCAAAGAAAGCAATGAGTGGTGCGATCATTCCGACATCCAGTGCGATCAACTGACCTGTAATCGTTGTACCGATATTGGCACCCATAATAATCCAAACGGCTTGCTGTAAGGTCATCATGCCAGAGTTGACAAATCCGACAACCATAACTGTGGTGGCAGAAGAAGACTGGATAACCGCGGTGATACCAGCACCGACAGCAACACCTAAAAAGCGATTCGATGTTAATCTTTCGAGAATTTGTTTCATTCGATTACCAGCGGCATCCTCGAGCCCTTCACTCATCATCTGCATTCCGTATAAGAAAAGAGCAAGACCACCAAGCAATCCAAAAAAATCTGTTATTTTCATTTTTTCCTCCAAAAATCATTTTTATTATTCTAAAATATTGAACAGAGAGTTCGCGTTCATTATAGTCATGGAGAAATCGGACGTCAATCAGGCAAATTTTTTCTTAACTGGTCCTTAATCTGGCGGTCTGACTGCCAAATTAAAAAAATTTACTACTTGTTGACATTATTTAACAAATAATTTGGTTGAACCGTGATCTATATAATAAAAAGGATATCCAAAGCGTCTGGCTGGGATATCCTTTGAGTATATTTATTTGATTTCCTGTATATTTTCAATGTTTGGCTCGATCATCATTGAATAATTTGTATGATAGATGACAAATCCGGGTTTGCCTGCATTTGGTTTTTTGACGTGTTTACGCTGGATATAATCAATCTCAACTTTTTCACTTGCACGATTTTTTGAGTAATAGGCTGCCAGGCGAGCAGCTTCTTCAAAAGTACGGTCCGGAAGTTCATCCCCTTCCGCCTTTACAATAACATGCGAACCCGGAAGACCTTTGGCGTGGAACCACCAGTCGCCGCCGTTTGCGAATTTGAAGGTTAGTTCTTCATTTTGCAGATTGTTTTTCCCAACATACATATGATAACCGTCCGAGGAAATGTAATGAAGCGGTTTGCTGGTGAGTTTCTGCTTTTTCATATTTTTATTACTTGAGTGGCGTTTGATATAACCGGCAATGGTTAACTCTTCCTTAATCTGTGCCAAATCTCCTTCAGTTTGAGCCAGATCCAGGGAAGTACTTACGGAGTCCAAATGGATCATTTCTTCGTGTGTTTCTTCGGTCAATTTGGATAGAGCTTCAAATGTACGTTTGAGTTTATTGTAACGTTCAAAATATTTTTTGGAATTTTCCTGCGCAGAGAGCTGTGGATCAAGAGGAATGGTTATGTCTTCATTTGTGTAATAGTTGAGACATGTCAAATTTTTAGTACCTTCTTCTAAACCATAACCATAGGCATTCAACAGTTCACCGTAGATTTTATATTTATCGCGTTTTTCTGTATCCCGGAGTTGTTTAAGCTGAAGATCATATTTTTTACGACTTCGATCCAGGGCAGTACTTACCACATGACGTAAGTCATAGGACTTCTGACGAATACGTGTAGATGCATTTTTTTGTGCATAATAAGTACGAAGAACATCCGAAATAGATTCAAAGTTTTTAAATTCATAATCGGAGTAACAGGATAGTGGAAGTGCAGAAAATTCTTTCGGTTCTTTTCCGCTGTAAATGATGACCGGTTGAAAATCATGGTTTCTGACGTCTTCCATCATTCGTGAGAATACACCATATAAATGCAAACGTTCAGATTCAGACAATGCACTGGTACTTGTACTTGCGTCAAGAGAAGCGCGATAACATATTTCATTTCCGATAAGTGGACTTAAGCCGGTCAGACTGGTATAGATGGCTTTTCCAACGGAGAGTGGTTTTTTAAGAACCTTTTCTTCAAATGTCTGGTAGTCTATAGACAGAGGATTGATCTTTTCCATCGTATTCGGGATAAAATATTCCCGCCCGGGAAGAACTTCACGGACAGAACTGACATGAAGCGGAATGTGTTTGATACTGTCAATAATCTTACCATCGGGATGACAGAAGATGATATTACTATGTTTACCCATAAGTTCGACAATAAGAAGCTTGGAACAGAGGTCACCCATTTCGTTTAAATGTTCAATTTCGAATTGAAGGATACGTTCCATATGGGGTTGAGAAATGGAAACAATACGTCCTCCACTGATATGTTTTCGAAGAAGCATGCAGAAGTTCGGAGCAACCATTGGATTTGTTCCTGTGTCTTCTGTAATATAGGCCAGCGGTAAAGAAGGACTGGCGGATAAAAGCAGACGATAATTATTGCGATTATTTTTGATTGTTAAAACAATCGCATCATTTTCCGGCTGATATATTTTATTAATACGACCGTCAATAAGTCGTTCGTTTAATTCCCAAATAAGGTTAGCGATGACAATTCCATCAAATGCCATAATTGAATCTCCTTAATTTTTCAAAAAGTCTTAAACATTATAACAAAAAAGAGGACTTTTGTGAATCATGTAGAATATTAAATATGTAGGATTGTCTAAATATAAGTAAAACGGGTGAAAAATATGAGTGAAAATACAATACAGCAGGTTCCGAAAGAACTTGAAGAGCGTTTGAATCAGATCCGAGAGATGATTCAGACAGATACAGAAGAATATGCACGTGTCCCATCGATGCGTGACATTGCAAGAGAATTTAACCTTTCTATAGAAGAAGTGGCAGAATGTATTATTTATTTGCCAGTGGATGAATTTTGTGACTATATTTCATTTCTTTCCCAATATGAATGGGAGATGGTTTCTCACATTTCGGAGATGAAAAATAAAGAAATGGAAATGTGTGAAGATGAAGACGATGATGAAGATTATACATTACTGGAGAATTTTCATTTTATGACATGATTTTTTCGTTTTGTGACTGGATTTATACTATTGACGCGGATTTTTATTTGAATTATAATTAAGTGATATGGTTATACAATAGCCGTACTATGGGAAGATATAACCATTTTTATTTTATCAGATGGGAGAACCGCGATATGTTAAAAAGTATGACAGGTTTTGGCAGATGTGAGATTGCCAATGAACAGCAGAAGATTACCGTTGAGATGAAATCAGTGAATCATCGTTACTGTGATATCAACATTAAGATGCCCAAAAAACTAAGCATTTTCGAAGCAGGCATGCGAAGTCTTCTTAAAAAATATATCCAGCGTGGCAAGGTGGATGTATTTATAAGTTATGAAGATTACACGGAGAATAATATGGTTCTTAAGTATAACGAAGAACTTGCTGCGGAATATGTGGAAGTGCTTAAACGCATGAGCGAGAAATTTGGTATTGAGAATGATGTTCGTACATCTTCATTATCCCGCTATCCGGATGTATTGTCTTTAGAAGAACAGGCGATCGATGCAGACGAACTCTGGTCTGTTCTCGAGAATGCCCTGACTCAGGCTTGTGTACAGTTTGTTGAGACCCGTGTAGCTGAAGGTGAAAATCTTAAAAATGATCTTATCAGTAAATTAGATGGTATGCTTGTGGATGTGGATTATATCGAAGCACGTTCTCCGGAAATTCTTACAGAGCATCGTCAGCGCCTTGAAGCAAAAGTAAGAGAACTTTTAGGTGACTCTACAATCGATGAAAGTCGTATTATTACAGAAACAACGATTTTTGCAGATAAGATTTGTGTAGACGAAGAAATTGTTCGTTTACGCAGTCATATTGCAAGTACACGTCAGGCATTAATTGATGGTGGAAGTATTGGACGTAAACTGGATTTCATTGCACAGGAGATGAACCGTGAAGCGAACACTATTTTATCCAAGGCGAACGATCTTGAAGTTGCTAACCATGCGATTAATTTGAAGACAGAGATTGAAAAAGTCAGAGAGCAGATACAAAATATTGAATAATCCTGAACAGGAGAGAGGATTTTGGGAAAGCTTATTAATATAGGATTTGGGAACGTTGTGAATTCAGATAAAGTGATTGCCGTAATCAATCCGGATTCAGCGCCGATTAAGCGTATGATTCAGAATGCAAAAGATGGAGGAACAGCCATTGATGCAACACAGGGGCGTCGAACGAAATCTGTGATCATTATGGAGAATCAGCAGTGTATTCTATCGGGATTGCAGCCGGAGACGTTGACAAATCGTTTCAACAACATCAAATCAGATAAGGATGAAGAGGATGAATAATCAGAGAGGGATTTTAGCAATTATTTCCGGATTTTCAGGCGCTGGAAAGGGAACAGTTGTTAAAGAAATATTAAGTACATACGAAAAAGACTATTCTCTGTCGATTTCTGCGACAACACGCAAACCACGTGATGGAGAAGTAGATGGTGTCCAGTATTTTTTTATGGATAAAGAAGTATTTGAACATAAGATCGAAGAAAATCAGTTTTTGGAATATGCACGATATGTGGATAATTATTATGGAACACCGAAAGAATTTGTTTTCAGTAAACTGGAACAGGGGATTTCAGTGATTCTTGAAATTGAAATGCAGGGGGCGTTAAAAGTTAAAGAGCAATACCCTGAAACAGTTTTAATCTTTATCACGCCACCGACAGCGAATGAGTTGGAATCCAGACTTCGAGGACGTGGAACAGAAACAGAGGATGTCATTGCATCCAGACTTTCCAGAGCCTCTGAAGAAGTGGAATATATGAGCCAATATGATTATGTCGTTCTCAATGAGAATGGCAGAATATCTGAGTGTGCAGCTCAGATTCATCATATTATTGAAACTGAGAAGAAAAAAGCAATGTATTCCGGCCAAACGATCAAAGAATTGACCGAAGGGCTTGTTAAGTATAAGAAAGGAGAATGAATTATGTTACATCCATCATATTCAGATTTAATAGAAGTTGCAAACAGTGGGGTTGAAGAAGGTGAACATCCTGTAGTTAACAGTCGTTATTCCATCGTTATTGCAACTGCAAAACGCGCCAGACAGATTGTTTCCGGTGCAGAACCTTTGGTAGAAGATGCAGAAGGTAAGAAGGCATTATCCATTGCTGTTGAAGAATTATATACAGGTCAGGTTAAGATTCTTGCAGATGATGATGTTGCCGTGGCAGAAGAAATCATGGAAGACATTGAAGAGGCAGAGGAAGAAACAGAAGCTTAATCCGATATGGAGATATGTTTGGAGCATTTGTTGTACTGCAGAAAATAAAGATATGGGGAATTTTGTATGGAAGACAATAAATTATTGTTTGCAAAAAAACTTGAAGAATTGGTAGCAACTGCCAAAAAGAAAAAGAATGTTCTGGAACATCAGGAAGTTTTGGACGCATTCAGTGCAATGCCATTGGATGCAGACCAGAGTGAAAAGATTTTTGATTATCTGGAAGCAAAAGGGATTGATATTCTCAGAGTAAGTAATGATGACAGTGATGCGGATTTCCTTATTGATGTGGATGATGATGATGATATCCGAGTGGATGATTCAGACCTTTCCGTTCCAGATGGAATTAATATTGAAGATCCGGTACGTCAGTATTTAAAAGAAATTGGTAACATTCAGTTGTTATCCGCAGAAGAAGAAGCGGAATTGGCGCGTAAGATGGGCGAAGGCGATGAAGAAGCCAAGAAACATCTGACAGAAGCAAACCTGCGTCTTGTTGTCAGCATTGCAAAACGTTATGTTGGCCGCGGGATGAGTTTTCTTGATCTCATTCAGGAAGGCAATATTGGTTTGATGAAAGCGGTTGATAAATTCGATTATACAAAAGGGTATAAGTTCAGCACATATGCGACATGGTGGATCCGTCAGGCGATTACAAGAGGTTTGGCAGATTACTCCAGAACCATTCGTATTCCGGTACATATGGTTGAAACAATCAATAAAACCATTCGTGTATCCCGTAAATTGCTTGCAGAGTACGGACGTGAACCGACTTCTGAAGAAATTGCAAAAGTTATGGGTGTACCGGTTGAAAAAGTGGATGATATCTTAAAGATTTCTAAAGAACCTGTGTCTATGGATACACCGATTGGTGAAGAAGAAGATAGTCATTTAGGAGACTTTATTGAGGATAAATCAACACTTCAGCCGGAACAGCATGCTGCGGATGAAATGTTAAAAGAAGAACTTGAGGTTGCACTCCAGTCTTTGACAGAGAGAGAACAGAAGGTTATTCGTTTGCGCTTTGGTCTTGAAGATGGAAAGGCCAGAACATTGGAGGAAGTTGGTCAGGAATTCTCTGTAACACGTGAGAGAATTCGTCAGATCGAAGCAAAAGCATTGCGTAAACTTCGTCATCCTCAGAGAAGCAAAAAGTTGAAAGATTTTCTTGCATAATCAAATAAAAAATTAAGGATACCGGGGATGTTAATGTTTTCATACGTTGAACGTCTGCGGTATTCTTGAGTTACAGGCAAAAGTGTGAAAAGTTCCGGAGGGATAGAGTGAGGTACGCAGACGTTATTGTTGATATATCATTGGATGCTTTGGACCGGGTGTTTCAATATAAGATTCCAGACGAATTGGAAAATCAGATATGTGTTGGAAGTCAGGTTGTGGTTCCTTTTGGAAAAGGAAATCGTCAGGTGAAGGGATATGTGATTCGTTTTTCGGATGAGACAGACTATGACGTACAAAGAATGAAAACAATTCATGCCTTGAAAAAAGATGGTATTCAAGTGGAATCTCAGATGATCGCGCTGGCAGCATGGATGCATCAGAATTACGGATGTACCATGGCCCAGGCATTAAAAACAGTTTTGAGTGTCAAACGTCAGATTCGCGGGGGAACAAAAAAGGTTTTTTATTTAAATGTATCCAGAAAAGTCGCGGAGTCTGAGCTGAAAAAACTGGCTGTTCAACCAAGATTTGCCACGAGAGCCGCTATATTGGCAGTGCTTTTGGATGTTCCCGAAGGAAAAGGTGTGTCGGAGGATGAAATTAAAAAACGTGTTCCGTCACCAGAGAATGGATTAAAAACACTTTTGAAACACGATTTCATCCGTATAAGTGAAGATTCGGATTATCGAAATCCATATAGGAATGTTTTGGATGAAAAGTCGGTGGCGTTGACTTCGGAACAACAAAAAGTACTTGAAGATCTATGGAAAGATGAACGTAGAGTTCAGTTGATTTATGGTGTGACTGGAAGCGGAAAAACAGAAATTTATATGCAGTTGATTGAACATGTGATTCAGTCTGGGAAACAAGCCATTGTGCTTATTCCTGAGATTTCAATGACGTATCAGAATATTGCTCGTTTCAGAGGGCGCTTTGGTCATCGGGTTTCTGTTATGCATTCAAAAATGTCGGATGGGGAACGCTATGATCAATATGTACAGGCAAAGAATGGCGAAATCGACGTGATCATCGGGCCGCGATCTGCTTTATTTGCACCCTTTATCAATTTGGGGCTGATCATTATTGATGAAGAACATGATACAGCTTATAAAAGTGACGTCACACCAAAGTATCATGCTATAGATGTTGCCGTACGTCGTGCATCCATGTGCGGATGCAAAGTGGTTTTAGGTTCAGCAACGCCTTCTGTGATTTCTTACGAACGCGGAATTCAGGGCATGTATGGTTTACATCGACTGACAAAACGTGTCGCGGGAACACAGCGAATGGCACATACTTTGATCGTAGATCTTCGTGAAGAGTTGAAACAGAAGAATTATTCTGTTTTCAGCCGAAGTCTTCAGGAAGCAATTGAAGACCGATTAAATAAAAAAGAACAGATATTATTATTTCTAAATCGAAGAGGTTATGCAGGATTTATATCCTGCAGAAGCTGTGGTCATGTTGTAAGGTGTCCCCATTGCGATGTATCTATGACATTGCATAAAGATGTAGCCGATTATATGGAATGTCATTATTGCGGATGGAAGATTCCGGCACCGCACACATGTCCGGAATGTGGTTCGAAATATATCGGCTCCTTTGGCCTTGGTACACAAAAGATTGTTGAAATGTTAAATCGACGGTTTCCAACAGCCAGAGTTTTACGTGCGGATCGAGATGCGCTTCGTCAGAAAAACAGTCATCTCGAAGTGTTTCAGTCCTTTGCAAAAGGCGAAGCAGACATTCTTGTGGGTACACAGATGATTGTAAAGGGTCATGATTTTCCTAATGTCACCCTGGTTGGTGTGCTTGCAGCCGATTTGTCCATGTTTTCGGGAGATTATTTATCATCCGAACGAACTTTTCAGCTGTTGACACAGGCTTCCGGCCGTGCAGGGCGAGGAATGAAAGAAGGACTGGCGATTATTCAAACGTATCAACCGGAACATTATGCTGTAACAGCCGCTGCGGATCAGGATTATGAGAAGTTTTTTCAACATGAGAGATTATATCGTAAGCTCATGCATTATCCGCCATTTGGACAGTTTATGGTTGTTTTACTGGAGCATGAAGATGAAATGGTAGTTTTGGAAACAGCACAGAGATTATCTGAGATTATGCGTTCAGAAAAAACACTCGTTCTTCCGCCGACGGATGCGTTTCGTGCAAAAGAAAAAGGTTATTACCGAAAGGTGATTTATATAAAATCAAATGATTTAACTGTGTTGAAAGCGTGTCGTGAAAAGGCACAGAAAATGATTGCAAACAATGAACAGTTAAGACAAATGAACATTCAGTTTGATATGAATCCTGTGAATTTATATTAGTCTGAGAATTTATATTAAGATGGAGGTAAGGTTATGGCACTCAGAAAGATGAGATATGAAGGGGATCCTGTATTAAATAAAGTATGTAAAGAAGTTAAAGAGATGACACCACGTACAAGAGAATTGATTGAAGATATGCTTGATACTATGTACCATGAAAATGGTGTAGGTCTTGCGGCTCCACAGGTTGGTATCGTAAAGCGTATCTGTGTCATTGATGTGGGTGAAGGACCTTTTGTTTTTATCAACCCGGAAATTATTGCGTCCAGCGGTGAACAGACAGATTCGGAAGGCTGTTTAAGTGTGCCTGGAAAAGCTGGTATGGTCACACGTCCAAATTATGTCAAAGCACGTGCTTTTGATGAAAATATGAAACCTTTTGAAATTGAAGGTGTAGGTCTTTTTGCTCGTGCAATGTGCCATGAATTTGACCATTTAGATGGACATTTGTATGTGGAAAAAGTTGAAGGCGAACTTCAGGATGTTTCTTATGAAGAAGGTGAATAATTATGAAAGTTGTTTTTATGGGTACACCGGATTTTGCAGTGCCAACATTGGAAAAAATCATCGCAGCCGGACATGAAGTCATTGGTGTTGTTACACAGCCGGATAAAGCGAAGGGAAGAGGCAAAAAAGTTGTGTTTCCTCCGGTTAAAGAAAAAGCTTTGGAACATAATCTGATGGTATATCAGCCAAGAAGAGCACGAGAACCGGAATTTATTGAACAGATGCGCGCGTTGAATCCGGATGTGATGGTTGTTGTTGCTTTTGGTCAGATTTTGCCAAAAGACATTTTGGATATTCCAAAATACGGCTGCATCAACGTTCATGCATCTCTTCTTCCAAAATATCGTGGTGCTGCACCCATCCAATGGGCGGTGATTAATGGAGAAACTGTCAGTGGTGTAACAACCATGCAGATGGATATTGGTCTGGATACAGGTGATATGCTTCTTAAAGCAGAAGTTCCTTTGGCAGACGATGAGACTGGTGGAAGCCTTTTTGATAAGTTAAGCACATTAGGTGGCGAATTACTTATTGAAACATTGGATAAAATAGAGGCTGGAGATATTCATCCGGAAAAACAGGATGACAGTCAGGCTGGGGAATATGCACGTACATTGGACAAAGCTTTAGGAAAAGTAGATTTTTCCATGTCAGCTGTTTCTATTGAACGTTTAATCCGTGGATTAAATCCATGGCCAAGTGCGTATACCTATTATAATGGCAAAACAATGAAACTTTGGAAAGCAGAAATTGTTCCGGGAACGGATGCGACACCTGGACAGATTATTTTTGTTGATAAGCAGAGCTTTACCGTACAGACAGGCGAAGGTGGACTTCGCGTTATGGAGCTTCAGATGGAAGGAAAGAAACGTATGGACGCAGGTGCCTTCCTGCGTGGATGTGCGTTGTCTGTCGGAGAAATGCTCGGATAGGAGTTGAGTCGTATGTATGGTTTTGGTGGACATTATGGTTATTATCCGGGATTTTATTTGGATCCAACGTATATTTTGATCCTTATTGGTGCGATTATTTCGATGTGGGCATCGGCCAGAGTTAAATCAACCTATGCAAAATATGACAGAGAACATAATCTGCGCGGCATTACAGGAGCACAGGTTGCAGAGATGATCCTGCGTCAGGCGGGAATCTATGATGTTACCGTACAGAGAGTCGCTGGGAACCTGACCGATCATTATGATCCGTCACAGAGAGTGCTCAGACTGTCAGAGAGTGTTTTTGGAAGAGCAACGGTTGCCGCAGTAGGCGTTGCTGCTCATGAATGTGGACACGCCATTCAGCATCATCAGGGATATGCACCTTTGCAGATGCGTACGACATTGGTACCGATCTGCAATTTTGGAAATATGATCAGTTGGCCGTTAATCCTTTTGGGGGTTATTCTTGGATGGAATCAGACATTGATCCGTGTGGGAATTATTCTGTTTTGTGCCGTTGTTTTATTCCAGCTGATCACATTGCCTGTGGAATTTAATGCATCTTCCAGAGCCTTATCGATTCTTGAAACATCAGGAATCCTTCATGGTGAGGAAAATGAGGGGGCAAAAAAAGTTTTAAATGCGGCAGCGTTGACGTATGTTGCGGCAGCAGCCGCTTCGATTTTACAGTTATTGAGATTAGTTCTATTATTTGGAGGAAGAGGCCGACGTGATGACTAATTCGGAAAATTTGAGAGATATTGTTTGCGATTTACTTATGGAAATTGAAAAATCGGGGACTCCGTCCCATGTGGCGATCCGCCGTATGCTTCAAAAGTACCAGTATCTTGGAAATAGTGAACGTCGTTTTATTACACGATTGACAAAGGGAACTTTAGAACGTCGTGAAACATTGGATTGGATGATCAATCGATTTTCAAGTGTCAAAACGAAAAAGATGAAACCGGTCATACGAACGATCCTTCGCATGTCGGTTTATCAGATGCAGTATATGGACAGTGTACCTGTATCAGCAATTTGCAATGAAGCCGTTAAACTTGCAAAAAAACGAGGATTTAAATCCCTGTCCGGCTTCGTCAATGGTATTCTTCGAAATATGGATCGTGAACCGGAAAAACTTGTGTTACCGAAAGATAATTTATCTGTGATTTATTCCCAGCCGGAATGGCTCGTTGAAGAATGGACTCAAACTTATGGTAAAGAAAAAACAAAATCCATGTTTGAATATTTCTTACAGGAACAGCCATTAACTGTGCGTGTGTGTCAGAATCGTGTCTCTATTGAAGAATTTAAACAGCGCATGGAAGATCAGGGAATTTTGGCTGTTCAGAATCCATGGGTTCCGGAAGCTTTTGAACTGAAAGGGTATGATTATTTAGGAGCGTTGCCGGAATTTAATGATGGTCTGTGTACCGTACAGGATGTCAGTTCGATGTTTGTTGCCAAAGCGGCAGGTGTTCATCCATCCGATCAGGTGATTGATGTATGTGCGGCACCCGGTGGAAAAAGTATTCAGATCAGCGAGATGCTTGGAGATCATGGACAGATTGTTTCAAGAGACCTGACATGGGAAAAAGTAGAGTTGATTGAAGAAAATATTGCACGTCTGGGGGCAGAGCATATTCAGACGGAATGTCAGGATGCATTGGTTTTTGTTCCGGAAGATAAAGAAAAAGCCGATATTGTTATTGCAGATCTTCCGTGTTCCGGTCTGGGGGTTATCGGGCGAAAGGCCGATATTAAGTATCGAGTGACTAAAGAAGATATAGTTTCTCTTTCGAAGCTTCAGAGAGATATTTTGAATGTTGTTTCTGAATATGTAAAACCGAATGGAACATTGATTTACAGTACATGTACTGTAAATATGGAAGAAAACCAGAAGAATGCAATCTGGTTTGAAAACAATTATCCATTTCAATTAGAAAGTCTTTCCGGACGAATTCCGGAAGAAATCTGTCCGGATACAGCAAAGAAAGGATATGTTCAGTTGCTTCCGGGTGAATACGGTACCGATGGATTTTTTATTGCTCGGTTTCGGAGGGTAAAATGATGCAGAAAAAAGATATTCGTTCGATGACACCAAAAGAATTGGAAACATTTGTGGTCGATGAATTAAAAGATAAAAAATTCAGAGCGAAACAGATTTATGACTGGATGCATGTGAAACTGGTTCAGAGTTTTGATGAGATGTCCAATCTTTCAAAAGATTTGAGAAGTAAACTTCAAGAGACTGCGACACTTTGTCCATTGGAAATCGTGGATTGTCTCATATCTGAAATTGATGGAACACGAAAATATTTATTTCGACTGGAAGATGGAAGTATTATTGAAAGTGTTTTAATGAAATATAAACATGGAAATTCAGTATGTATTTCTTCTCAGGTAGGATGCCGCATGGGATGTCGCTTTTGTGCGTCTACATTGCTTGGGCTTGAACGTAATCTGAGGACAGCAGAGATGCTGGGACAGATTTATGCGATTCAGAGAGATTCGAGTGAACGTGTGTCTAACGTGGTTATTATGGGTACGGGTGAGCCAATGGACAATTATGATGCAGCGGTTCGCTTTATTCGTATGATCTCAGATGAACATGGTTTAAATATCAGTCAGAGAAATATTACGCTATCAACCTGCGGTTTGGTGCCTGAAATCTATCGTCTGGCTGATGAACATTTACAGATTACACTGGCGATTTCTCTGCATGCGTCCAATGATGAAAAACGTCAGTCGATGATGCCTGTTGCGAAACGTTATGATATAGAAACCTTATTGAAGGCATGTAAATATTATTACGAAACCAACGGACGACGTCTGACATTTGAGTATAGCCTTGCTGCAGGTGTGAATGATTCCCCTGAAGATGCAAAAGCGTTGGCAGGTTTGTTAAAGGGATTCATGTGGCATGTGAATCTTATTCCAATCAATCCGGTAGAAGAAAGAAGTTATGTTCAGTCGGATAGGAAATCCATTGTGAATTTCAAAAATAACCTTGAAAAATATGGGGGCAATGTTACAATTAGAAGAGAAATGGGACGGGATATACAGGCTGCCTGTGGACAGCTTCGCCGTAGATATATGACGCAGATCGGAGAAAAGGAGGGATAAAATGCGGGTATTTGGAAAGACAGACGTTGGTCTGGTTCGAAAAGTAAACCAGGATTTCATTTATTATTCTCGTGTGCCGGTAGGTGCTTTTCCGAATCTGTTTATTGTAGCAGATGGTATGGGTGGACATAATGCGGGAGATTTTGCGTCGCGTTATGCAGTAGAATGTTTTCTGGATTATATTCAGACATCTAAGCCAGATGCGTTGATTCGTATGGTTGATGAAGGTGTAAAATATGCCAATAGGAAGATTATCGAGAAATCGGTGGAAAATCCGGCATATCGTGGAATGGGAACGACAATGGTCGTTGCATTTATTGAGGATAATCAGCTTTTTGTGGGCAATGTGGGCGATAGTCGCCTGTATTTATTAGATCAGGAAATCAATCAGGTAACAGAAGATCACTCTTTTGTAGAGACACTGGTGCGTGCAGGTGAATTAACACGTGAACAGGCACGCAAACATCCGGATAAGAATATTATTACCCGGGCACTTGGAGCAGCCGAAAATGTCAAGATGGATTTCTTCGAAGTCGATCTTGAAAAAGGAGATAAGATTTTGATGTGCTCGGACGGTTTATCAAATATGGTTGAAGAGGATGTCCTTTTTGATATTATTAAACATACATATATTGGTGATGTGGTTGATGAATTAATTGAAGAAGCAAAGATAAATGGTGGATCAGACAATATAGCAGTCATTGTTATTGATCCTTTTGATGTGGAGGTGAATCGATGTTAACACCAGGAACAGTTTTGGCGGGAAGATATGAGATCGTTGGCAGAATCGGTGCTGGCGGAATGTCGAACGTATATAAAGCAAGAGATTTAAAGTTAAATCGCTATGTAGCGATTAAAGTTTTAAAACCGGAATTTAGCAGCGATGAATCTTTTGTAAAAAAATTCCGTGTTGAAGCCCAGTCTGCAGCCGGTTTATCCCATCCAAACATCGTAAATGTATATGATGTTGGTGAAGAGAATGGTATACATTATATTGTAATGGAATTGGTTCAGGGGATTACTCTGAAACATTATATCGAAAGAAAAGGAACTTTGGATATTAGAGAAGTTCTGAATATTTCTGTTCAGGTTGCTTCTGGTATGGGTGCAGCTCATGCAAATCGTATTATTCACAGAGATATTAAGCCACAGAATGTGATCATGTCCAGAGACGGAAAAGTAAAGGTAACAGACTTTGGTATTGCAAAGGCGGCGGATTCGACAACAGTAACTACCAATGCGGCAGGATCTGTTCATTATATTTCTCCGGAACAGGCACGTGGCGGCTACAGTGATGAGAAGAGTGATATCTATTCTTTAGGTATTACGATGTATGAGATGGTTACAGGCCGTGTGCCTTATGATGGGGAGAATAATGTTTCGGTTGCACTGCAGCATATTCAGGGAAACATGACACCTCCAAGACAGATTAACCCGGATATTCCACGCAGTGTGGAACGCATTATTTTAAAATGTACGATGAAGAAACCGGATCTTCGTTATGCATCTGCAAAAGAACTGATCATGGATCTTCGCCGTGCTCTCGCAGAACCGGATGGAAATTATGTTTTTATTGGTTCGGCAATGCCTGCAGGTGTGGCTTCCGGCGTGGGCGACAGTACAACAGTGATTATGAATGAAGAAGATATAGATCATCTTCGAAGAGCATCTGTGAATGCGGGTGTAGCAGGTGCAGCAGATGTTGCAGGAGCGTCAAGAAGACGTGCGGAACGTTTGACACCGGAAGAGAGACATCGCCGTCAGCTTGAGGAAGAACGTAAAGAATATGAAGAATACGATAATCACCACGAACGTAAACGTATGAAAAAACAGCCGGTGATTACGGAAACAGATGAAGACGATGATGATGATGTAAGTCCTGCATTGGATAAGACAATGATGATTTTTGGCATTATCGGCGCTATTATTATTGCGATTGTTATTTTCTTTATTCTTGGCCGTGCCGGTGGTTTGTTCAGTGGACTTCCAGGTGGAGAAACAAAAGAAAGCTCTAATATTACAACAGACAGCGAAGCAACAATTGTTCCTAAATGTGTTGATAAATTACAGGAAGAAGCTGTTGAACTCCTTGAAGAAGCAGAACTTGACTATAAGGTTAAGGAAATTGAGGATAGCAGCAGGGAACTTGGTGTCGTACTCCGTCAGACACCGGAAGAGGGCGCGAAAGTAGATAAAGGCACTGTAATTACACTTTATGTCAATGTGGCTGGTGAAACAGTTGAGATGCCGAATGTTATCGATGTTTCACTTGATAATGCAAGAAAACAGTTGGAGGCCATGGGACTTAAAGTGAAAGTTGAGAATATTTATTCAGATACAGTGGATGAGAATGATGTTGTGAAAACATCACCTGAATCTGGTAAAGATATAAAACTTGGTGCAACAGTAACATTATATGTCAGCAAAGGTAAAGAAACGAAAAAAGTAGAAATGCCGGATCTTGTGGGTAAAGATATTGATGAAGCAAAATATGTACTCACAAAGGCGAAATTAGAAGTTGGTGACATCGAAAAACAGCATAGCGACATTTATAAAAAAGATGAAGTTATCTGGCAAAGTGAAGATAAAGGTGATGAAATTAAAGAGGGAACAAAGATTAATCTTGTAATCAGCCTTGGACCAGAAGAAACAGAACCGGAAGAAACAGAACCAGAAGAAACAGAACCAGAAACACAGGCGCCACAAACAGGTTATGCAACTGTTAAGATGCCGGTAGATGCACCAGCAGCAGAAGGTACGATTGTTATTGAAGTCATCTATGCAAACAGTACTGTAAATACAGTATATTCGGGGAACTATTCCGCATCTGCAGGATATGATTCCAGTTGGAGTACAACAGTTACTGGCGACTTAGGCAGTTCGGCAAATGTTGTTGCATATATTAATGGTGTACAGTATGCAACTTACACGATTTATTTTAGCTAGTTGAGGCATTTTATGCAGGGAAAGATAATTAAAGGTATTGGTGGATTTTATTATATCCATGTTGAACATCAAGGAGTTTATGAATGTAAAGCGAAAGGTATTTTCCGTAATCGCAAGATTAAACCTTTAGTTGGAGATAATGTTGACATCGATATCATCAGTGAGCCAGATAAAAAAGGAAATATCCGGGAAATTCTACCCCGTAAAAATGAATTAATCCGACCGGCGGTTGCCAATGTTGACCAGACACTGGTGTTTTTTGCGGCAGCCCAACCGGATCCAAATCTCGGTTTATTGGATCGTTTTTTACTTCAGATGGAGTATAAAAAGATTCCTACAATCATTGGTTTTAACAAATGTGATCTGACAGAAGTTTCCAAGATTGAAGAATTGCAATCGATTTATGAATCGAGTGGATATCCGTTATTATTTGTCAGTGTTAAGGAAGAACAGGCGTTGGAAAAACTTCGTACTTTGCTGGAAGGAAAAACAACCGTACTTGCGGGTCCTTCGGGCGTAGGAAAGTCTTCCTTGATGAATTGGTTATTGCCTGAGGCAGAGATGGAAACAGGGGCTGTCAGTGAAAAGATCAAACGCGGTCGTCATACAACACGTCATTCTGAACTCTTTCATTTGGGTGAGGGAACTTATTTGTTTGATACACCAGGATTTAGTTCTTTATATCTCAATGATTTTAACGATGAAACATTGAAGATATATTTTCCGGAATTTCTTCATTATGAGGAAGAGTGTCGGTTTATTGGATGTAATCATTTGAATGAACCGGATTGCGGCGTGAAACATGCGTTGGAAGAAGGAAAGATTAGTCCGATACGTTATGAGCATTATGTTCAGATGTATAAAGAACTGAAAGAACAAAGGAGGTATTAGGATGCTTGTATTATCACCATCCATTTTATCAGCAGATTTTGCAAACTTGGGCGAAGGTGTTGAGCGTGCAGCGAAAGCGGGTGCGGAATATATTCATATTGATGTCATGGACGGTGCATTTGTACCGAATATTTCTTTTGGAATGCCAGTGATCAAAGCCATTCGTCCGCTTACCGATAAGGTTTTTGATGTGCATTTGATGATTGAAGAACCGGTACGATACATTCAGGAGTTTGTGGATGCCGGAGCGGACATGATCACAGTCCATGTGGAAGCATGTAAACATTTGCATCGTACCGTTCAGGTCATTAAAAGTTATGGAATCAAAGCCGGTGTGGTATTGAATCCGGCGACTTCCCTTTCTACAATTGAAGAGATACTTCCAGAAGTAGATATGGTTCTCCTGATGAGTGTAAATCCAGGTTTTGGTGGACAGAAGTATATTGAAACGACAACGGATAAGATTCGAAGACTTCGTCAGATGATTAATGATAGAAATCTTAACGTTGATATTGAAGTTGACGGTGGCGTAACATTAGATAATGTAGATATGCTGATCGAAGCGGGTGCCAATATTTTAGTTGCCGGTTCAGCCGTATATAAGGGATCCATCGAAGACAATGTGAAAGGCTTTTTGGAGGTATTTAAAAAATACGCATGAAAGTGTTGATTATTACAGGAGGCAATATCGATGACGATTTTGCCTTCTCTTTTTTATCGGATAAAAATTATGATGAGATAATTGCTGTAGATGGAGGTCTTGCGTTTGCAGATCGGGTAAAGCATCGGATAAATGATTTCAGACCGACCCATCTTGTGGGCGATTTTGATACAATCGATCCAGTTATTCTTGAACAGTACATTCACTGCGAGGATATTTGTGTTCATCAGTATATTCCGGAAAAGGATTATACGGATACGGATATTGCAGTAAAATTAGCGCTTCGTCTGGTGGGTGAACATTCAACATCTTTGGATGAAAAGGTTCTTCACATTATTGGAGGAACAGGAACACGTCTGGACCATGTTATGGCGAATCTTCAAATGCTTAAAAACATTATGGAATCGGGGGTTCAGGGAGCAATCATAGATTCGAATAATTATATCGAGATGATTTGTGGTCTTCGAATATTAAATCGTTCAGAGATTTTTGGAAAGTATTTGTCACTGATTCCAGCATCCATGGAATTACGGGGTATTACATTGGACGGTTTTAAATATCCATTGAAAAATGCACGTACATGTTTTGGAGAGAGTCTTTGTGTCAGCAATGAATTGATCAGCGATGAGGGATATATTGAAATTAAAGAAGGGATAGCATGGATGATCTTATCCAGAGATTAACGTATGAAAAAACTGATCATTATTCTTGGTACGATCAGCATTTCCATGTCGGCTATTTTTGGCCGCATGTCAACAGCACCATCAGTTGTTCTGGTGTTTTATCGTATGTTGTTTGCAGTGCTGCTTTTGCTGCCGATTGTACTTACAAAATGTAAAAATGAGTTAAAAGATCTGCGAAGAGGCGATGTGCTGCGATGTGCATGCAGCGGTATGTTTCTTGGAATGCATTTTACCTTATATTTTCAGTCGCTGAAATTCACGAGTATTGCTGCTGCTGTTGTACTTGTTAATATGGAAGTGTTTTTTGTGGCACTTGTCATGATGATTGTATGGCGCGAAAAGATTCCATTTAAAGCCCTGGCAGGAATCATCATCGCTTTCTTAGGAACAGTTATTATTGCGGTGGGTGACATGGGAGGAGGAACAAATGTTGTTCTTGGAGATGTCTTTGCCTTTGTTGGATCCCTTTGCGTAGCGATTTATACCATGATTGGTAAGAAATGTCGAGAGCGGCTTTCAACATCTGTATATACATGTTTTGTTTATGGATTTGCAGCATTGACAGTGGCTGTGGCAGCCATTGTTACAGGAACATCCTTTGTTGGGTATGAACCGATGAATCTGGCATATGCTTTTGGTATGACCATTTTCTGTACATTTCTCGGACATAGTGTTTATAGCTGGGGTCTGAAATATCTTTCGGCATCGTATATTACAACCATCAAGCTTTTGGAACCGCTTTTTGCAGCTGTGCTTGGTTTTTTCTTTTTTGGAGAAGTTCCGGGGCCGCTTGTGATTGTTGGCGGTATTGTTATTGTTGCCGGGATCTTATGGTACTCCAAAGTCGACGAAAAAAATGAATTAGAATAAATAGATTAGCCAATGAAATAAAAAGAAAAATTCAAATAAAAAATCCCGATGGGTATCGACATGTTCAGCTTGCTGAACGGAGATAACCATCGGGATTTTTTTAAAAATTATACATTGAAACGGAAAAGGATAACATCGCCGTCTTTAACGACATATTCTTTACCTTCCATACGAACAAGACCTTTTTCTTTGGCGGCATTGTATGTTCCGCAAGCCATAAGATCATCATAGCTTACAACTTCAGCTTTAATGAAACCGCGTTCAAAGTCAGAGTGAATCTTTCCGGCAGCCTGAGGTGCTTTTGTTCCGATTTTGATGGTCCATGCACGGGATTCCGTTGGACCTGCTGTAAGGTAACTCATTAAACCGAGTAAACGGTAGCTTGCTTTGATGAGCTTTTCAAGTCCGGATTCGGAAAGACCAAGATCTTCAAGGAACATTTTCTTTTCTTCATCATCAAGTTCTGCGATTTCCTGTTCAATCTGAGCACAGACAACGAAAACTTCAGAACCTTCAGAAGCTGCATATTCACGAACTTGTGCAACGAATTCATTGCTTTCGGCGTCGTCTGCTAATTCGTCTTCGCATACATTCGCTGCATAAATGACAGGTTTTCCTGTAAGAAGATTGAAACTGTCAAATAAAATCTGTTCTTCTTCATCATCGATTTCAAGAGAACGTGCCATTTTGCCATCTTCGAGATGAGCGATAATACGTTTCACAAGATCTGCTTCTTTTTTTAAGGATTTATTGTTGATTGAAGCTTTTCCAACTCTGGAATAACGACGTTCCATAACTTCGATATCAGAGAAGATCAATTCAAGATTAATTGTTTCAATATCACGAAGTGGATTGATGCTGCCATCAACGTGTATAATATTTTCGTTCTCAAAACAACGAACAACATGAACGATAGCATCTACTTCACGGATGTTAGCAAGGAACTGGTTTCCAAGACCTTCACCTTTGGAAGCACCTTTTACAAGACCGGCAATATCAACGAATTCGATGACTGCAGGAGTAGTTTTTTCGGAATTATAAAGTTTTGTCAATTCATCTAATCGATGATCTGGAACAGCAACGATACCAACGTTTGGATCGATTGTACAGAATGGGTAGTTTGCGGATTCAGCACCAGCCTTTGTTAATGAGTTGAAAAGTGTACTTTTTCCGACATTAGGAAGACCGACAATACCTAATTTCATATATATATGCATCCTTTCTTGCGATTTTTGACATTCTTATCCATTTTAACACATATCTGAAAAAATTACTATGAAAATCCACAAAAATCCTCTTTATAAAAAATGTTAACAAAAAATGAATTTTTTTAAATAATTGAAATTGGTATTGCTATATCAAATGAATTACTATAGAATAGAACTACAAAGTGGGAGAAAGTGACACAAAGTGGTGAAAAGTGGATCGAAAAGGAGCTAGACGAAAGAAATGGGTGATTGTATGTTTATCGGTGAATATAATCATACATTAGATTCTAAAGGCAGGCTGATTGTTCCTTCAAAGTTAAGAGAATCTCTGGGTGAAAGATTCTTTTTAACAAAGGGACTGGATGGCTGTCTATCTGTCTATCCTACTGAAGAGTGGGGCTTCTTTATGGAAAAATTAAAAAAACTCCCGATGACAAATAAAGATGCACGAAAGTTTAGCCGTTTCTTCCTGGCAGGAGCAACGGAATGTGAAATAGACAAACAGGGGCGTATCTTAATTCCTGCAAATTTAAGAGAATTTGCAAAATTAGAAAAAGATGCTGTTTTAGTTGGTGTGTCCAATCGAATTGAAATCTGGAATCGCGATAAGTGGGAAGAAATCAACGATGTGGATGTGGACGATATGGATGATATTGCACAGCATATGGAAGATATCGGTATATCCTTATAAGAACAGTATGTGAAAGAGGTAAGAATATGACATTTAAACATATATCGGTCCTTTTGGAAGAAACCATTGAGAATTTGAATATTAAGCCAGATGGCATTTATGTTGATGGAACACTTGGGGGTGGCGGACATGCTTTTTATGTGTGCAGTCAACTTGGTGAGAACGGACGTTTTATCGGAATTGATCAGGATGCAGCGGCCATAGCAGCGGCTGGCGAACGTTTGAAACCGTTTGGAGAGAAAGTGACCATTGTTCGAAGTAACTACAGTGATATGAAAAAAGTATTACATGATCTTGGAATCGAGAAAGTCAGTGGTATCGTATTGGATTTAGGTGTGTCTTCTTATCAGTTGGATACGGTAGAACGAGGATTTACATATCGCGAGAATGCGCCATTAGATATGCGAATGGATCAGCGACAGGAAAAGACAGCCAGAGATATTATTAATGGATATAGTGAGATGGAATTATACCGAATCATTCGTGATTATGGTGAAGATAAATTTGCGAAAAATATTGCAAAACATATTGTCAAAGCAAGACAGGAAAAGCCGATTGAAACAACGGATGAATTGACAGAAGTGATCAAGGCTGCTATTCCGATGAAGTTTCGTGCAGTCGGAGGGCATCCTGCAAAACGAACATTCCAGGCGATTCGAATTGAATTGAATCGTGAACTGGAAGTACTCAAAGGACATTTAAATGAGATGGTTGATCTCTTGGATGAGAATGGACGTATATGTATCATTACATTTCATTCCCTTGAAGATCGCATTGTAAAAAATATTTTTAAAAAATGCGAGAATCCATGTGAATGTCCTCCAGGTTTTCCGGCCTGCGTGTGTGGAAAGAAATCACTCGGTAAAGTGATTTCAAGAAAGCCGATTCTTCCTTCGGAAGAAGAATTGGAAGTGAATCCACGTTCAAAAAGTGCGAAGCTGCGTGTGTTTGAACGTCGATAAAAAAAGGGGAGAGGAGCGGTTAAAATGCCGGAACATCAAAGAAAAAGACATCATACAGAAACATCCGGTTATTATTTTGATGGCAATACCGTTCGTAAACTTGAAGCTGTTCCGGAGATTTATCCGGATAGACGGAAGAAATTAACAGAAGCTGAGCGGCGCAGACGTGCACAGATTCGTAAAAAACGTGCGATTGCGGAGAGAAATCGAGAACGTGCATTAAGACTGGATTTGACATATACTGTTTTTCTGATTATTTCTGTTGTGGTAACCGTAGCAGCATGTGTGGTTTATTTGAACCTTCAAAACGAAATAACACGAACGAATGAGGACATTGCTTCGTTAGAAGCCAGACTTAGTGCAATAACAAATGAAAATCTGGCAATGGAAGAAAGAATAAACAGTGCGGTAGATTTGGCCAAAGTATATAATATGGCTGTGAATGAATTCGGAATGACAGCAATCACTGAAGGGCAGATCTATTACTATTCGAATGATAATGAGGATTATGTGAAACAATATGAACATATTCCAAATGAGAATTGATTTTGAAAGCCTTCGGTATTCTGGGGGCTTTTTTTACATTGGGTTAAAAATAAACGGAAATATTCTACATAATAAAAAGCCCTTTGTTAGGTGATAAAGATAGGTGGTGTCGAGTAGTGACGAATCGGTCAGGGGTTCGGAAACATACCGAGAAACAAAGAAAAAAAAGACAAGGGAAAAAATTTGGTAATAGTAACCGTAAAAAGTTATTGATCGTTTTTGGTGGGTTATTGTTATTGATTTGTATTTTAATTGGACGGTTGATTTATATCAATCTTTCAAATAGTGAGGATTATGCACGTGTTGTACTGGCGCAAATGGATTATGATAGTCAGAGCATTCCATTTAAGCGAGGGGACATCGTTGATCGAAATGGGACAGTTCTGGCGACAAGTGAGAAAGTTTATAATCTTATTCTTGATCCTTATGTTGTCATTAATTCCAATGGGGACTGTGAAGAGCCAACGGCTGAAGCTATTGAAAAATATTTTGGCATAGATGAATCCGAAATCTATGATATTTTAGAAAATGATTCGGATAGTCGATATAAGGTTTTAGCTAAAGAATTAAATTATGAAGTGGTCAAAGCCTATCAGGATTTCATGAAATCTGAGGATGAAGAAGATCAGAAAGAAAGCAAATATGTGAAAGGGATTTGGTTTGAAGAAGAGTATGTTCGAAAATATCCATATAATTCACTGGCTTCGACTTTGATTGGATTTACTAATAAAGGGAATGATGGAACATGGGGCATTGAAGGTTATTATAATGATATGTTAAATGGAACCAATGGCCGCAGCTATGGTTATTTGTCAGAGGAGTCTGATTTTGAAAGAACAACGGTATCACCGGTGAATGGATATAATGTGGTTTCTACCATTGACTTAAATATTCAGCGTATTGTTGAAAAATATGTGAATCAATTATTAGAGACAAGAGAATGTGAGAATATTGGTGTCATTGTTGCAAATCCAAACACCGGAGAAATATTGGCAATGACAGATGCACCGACATATGATTTAAATCATCCAAGAGATTTATCCGGAATATATACGGAAGATGAACTCAAAGAAATGACAGATGCACAGGTGGTAGAGGTATTGAACAAAATTTGGCGTAATTTTTGTATCAGCGATACGTATGAAGCGGGTTCAACTGTAAAACCACTCACCATCGGTGCAACTTTGGATGAAAATCAGGTCTCTGTATTGGATACATTCAAATGTGATGGCGGAGAAGAGCTTTTTGATGGCTCTCAGATGCAGCACATTGCCTGTCATAACGTCTATGGTCATGGAGTTACAACCTTAAAAGAAGCTATTATGTGGTCGTGTAATGATGCATTGATGCAGATAGGTACTGCGCTTGGTAAAGAGGATATGCTGGCATATCATCGTCTATATGGATTTGGACAATTAACAGGAATTGATCTTCCGGGAGAAGCCAGTGCATCGAGCCTGATTTTTGATGAAGAAACCATGGGAAGCTTTGAACTTTCAACCAGTGCTTTTGGACAGGGATATAACCTGACAATGGTGCAAATGGTTGCGGCATTTTCATCCATCTTAAATGGCGGACATTACTATCAGCCACATGTAGTTAAAGAAATAACTACAGAAAGCGGGCAGGTTGTGAAATCTTTTGACAAAGTGTTGGTTCGCAACACGCTGTCTGAGGAAACCTGTGATTGGCTGAAAGAAGCCATGTATCAGACGGTTTATGATGATGGTGATTATACCACAGGTACAGCAGCCAGAGTTGCCGGATACACGGTGGGTGGAAAAACCGGTACAGCAGAAAAATTGCCGCGTGGTTCTGGCAAATATGTTGTATCTTTTGTCGGATTTGCACCTGTTGAAAATCCGGAAGTCGTAGTCTATGTTGTTATTGATGAATTAAAAGATAATCAGGAAGACAGTGGTACACCGACAAAGATGGCAGGAGATATTATCCGTGAGATTCTTCCATATTTACAAGTGTTCCCTGCAGATGGAACGGAAATAATTCCGGAAACCTATGAATGGGGTATTGAACCAGAAACTGAATCTGAAACTGAATCCGAAACAGGAAGTGAATTGGAAACAGAATTCGAAGATGGAAGCATTGAAGAATCGGTATCCGATGAAGATGATATTCAAACGGATGCTTCTTATATGGATGAAAATCTTTCGGATTATGAAAGGATTCAAGAATTTCAAAATCAGTGGATAGACAATGATCAGGATGGTTATGATGATTTGACTGGTGAATACTATTGGGATGATCTGGCAGAGTTTATAGAGACAAATGGTCTAAGTTATAATTAAAAAGAATATAGTGTATTAATTCTAATCCAGGTGAGTTCATGGATATACGGACCTATCAACGGAAAAAGATGGCATTTACGATGGTTGTTTTAACAATGATGTTTAGCGTGCTTGTCTTACGTATTGGTTATATTATGGTATCTCGTTCGGAATATTATAAAGAACGGGCAGATGATCTGCATGAACGTGAACGAACGATTAAAGCGGAACGCGGCATGATTTATGATCGAAATGGCATTGCGCTGGCAACCAATCAATCGGTATGTACGATATCTGTGATTCATAATCAGATAAAAGATTCGGAAACGGTTATTGATGTTTTATGTGATGAATTGAAGATGGATGAAAGTACAATAAGAAAACGGGTTGAGAAAGTATCTTCTATAGAAAAGATTCGGTCAAATGTGCCGAAAGAAACGGGAGATCGCATTCGAGCCTATAAACTGGACGGTGTTATGGTGGATGAAGATTATGCACGTTATTATCCTTATGGAATACTTGCTTCAAAGGTTCTTGGCTTTACAGGTGGTGATAATCAGGGGATTATTGGACTTGAAGTCAAATATGATGATTTTCTTCAGGGACAGGAAGGTACGATTCTTACGGTCACGGATGTACGCGGTGTTGAAGTTGAAAACAGTGCGGAAACACGTGTCGATCCAGTGAAAGGACAGAATCTGCATATTAGTCTGGATTATAATATCCAATCTTATGTGACACAGATTGCTGAACGTATCATGGAACAAAAACAGGCAAAAAGTGTTTCAGTGATTTTAATGAATCCTCAAAACGGTGAAATATATGCCATGGTGAATGTTCCTGAATTTGATTTAAATGAACCGTTTCTTTTAAATAATGCATCGGAAGATACGGTGGCAACACAGGACTTATTAAATCAAATGTGGCGTAACGGCTGTATTAATGATACATATGAACCGGGGTCAACATTTAAAATCATAACGGCAACATCCGGCCTGGAAAACAAAATGGTTACAGTCAATGATTCGTTTTCGTGTCCGGGATTTCGTATTGTTGCTGATCGCAAGATTCGGTGTCATAAAACAGGTGGACATGGTGTTGTAACATTCGAAGATGGTTTTATGAATTCCTGTAATCCGGTGTTTATGGATGTTGGCGCGCGGATAGGCATTCATGCATTATATGAAACATTTGAACAATTAGGATTGTTTGAAAAATCCGGTGTTGATCTTCCGGGTGAAGCGACATCGATTATGCATTTGACTGAAAATGTTGGTGCGGTGGAATTGGCCACGATATCCTTCGGACAGTCTTTTCAGATTACGCCTTTGCAGCTTTTACGTGCAGTGAGTGCGATTATCAATGGTGGAAACATGGTCACGCCACATTTTGGAATGTATACCACAGATGATATGGGGAATCATGTCAGTGAATTTAGCTATCCGGTGAAAACGAATGTGATCACTAAAGAAACGTCAGAAACAATGAAGATGCTTCTTGGTAAAGTTGTATCTGAAGGAACCGGAAAAAATGGTCAGGTGTCCGGATTTTCGGTTGGCGGAAAGACGGCCACATCGCAGAAGCTTCCAAGAAGTGCAAGAGAATATATTGCATCTTTTATCGGTTTTTCGTCGGTAGAAGACCCTGAAATCATAGGTATTATCTTGATTGATGAACCAGAGGGGACCTATTACGGAGGAACAATTGCCGCACCGGTTATGAGTGAAATTTATGAAGTTGTTTTACCTTATTTGTTTCCAGAGCAAAAACAGGAAACTGTAGAGGAAACGTAAGAGGAATTCATGGTAAATACTTTACAAGGAAGCAATGAGGTATTATAATTTTTTATTTGGAAAGAATACGAAAGAATTAAACGAGAGGTGTAATTATGAAATATACAGTTATTTTACCAGCAATTATTGCATTTGTGATCAGTGCTTTTTTATGTCCGGTAATCATTCCATTTTTGCAGAAACTAAAATTTGGTCAGGTTGTTCGAGATGAAGGACCAGAAGCACATTTGAAAAAGACGGGAACACCTACAATGGGTGGTGTGATCTTTATTATAAGTGTCATTGTGACATCCTTATTTTATATTAAAGATTACCCAATGATTCTTCCGGTGGCATTCGCTACGTTGGGTTTTGGAATCATCGGTTTTTTGGATGATTATATTAAAGTTGTGAAAAAACGCAGCATGGGTCTGACAGAAATTCAGAAACTGGCAGGTCAGATTGTAGTTACAGGAATTTTTCTTTTCTACATGATGAATTACACAGAAGTTGGAACCGGTCTTTTAATTCCATTTACCGGTGGAGTAGAAAATGGATTTTATCTGGAATTGCCAGGCTGGTTATTTATTGTGTTTATGTTCTGCGTTTTCCTTGGAACAACGAATGGAACAAACTTTACAGATGGTCTGGATGGTTTGTTGGCCAGTGTGACTGTACTTGTTGCAGTGTTCCTGACGGTTGTGTCTATTGGCATTGAAAGTGGATTGTCCCCAATCACAGCAGCGGTAGCGGGAAGTCTTTTGGGATTTTTGTTATTTAATGTATATCCTGCCAGAGTATTTATGGGAGATACAGGTTCCCTTGCACTTGGTGGATTTGTTGCTGCAGCCGCAAGTATGATGAACCTTCAGATTTTTATTGTTATTTTTGGTTTGATCTATCTGGTTGAGGTTCTTTCTGTCATCATTCAGGTAACTTACTTCAAGATGACAGGCGGTAAACGTATTTTTAAAATGGCACCACTTCATCATCATTATGAACTTTGTGGATGGCCGGAAACAAAGGTTGTTGCAATTTTTTCAATTGTGACAGCAATCTTATGTCTTATTGGATTTATGGCACTTTAAATAGAATTAGTTTGGATAAACAGGAGGAAGATACATATGGATTTGGGAAATAAGACCGTGCTTGTAGCCGGAACCGGAATCAGTGGTATGGGAGCAATGGAACTCCTCGTAAAAACAGATGCAGAGTTGATTCTTTATGACGGAAATACAGAGCTTACAGTAGAGGGAATCCAGGCAAAGCTTCCGGAAACAGATAAGAAAATTGAAATCATTATTGGTGAATTGACGGAGAATGTGATTAAAAAAATAGATATTGCCGTATTAAGTCCGGGTATCCCGACAGATGTTCCGTTTGTAAACCAGATGCGCGATGCAGGTGTTTTAATCTGGGGAGAACTCGAACTGGCTGATCAGTTCGCAAAAGGCAGTGTTGTTGCTATTACTGGTACAAATGGTAAAACAACGACAACAACACTTGTGGGCGAAATTCTGAAAAACCATTTTGATGATGTTTTTGTTGTTGGAAATATTGGAACTGCATATGCAGGTGTAGCTTTGGATACAACAGAAAATTCTCATGTTGTCGCAGAAACATCCAGTTTCCAGTTAGAAACAATTGATGAGTTTCATCCAATAGTAAGTGCTATTTTAAACTTAACACCAGATCATCTGAATCGTCATCACACGATGGAAGGCTATGTAGAAGCAAAGAAAAATATCATGAAAAATCAGACAGCCGATGATTATGTGATTTTGAATTATGATGATCCATTAACGCGCGCCATTGGCGAAAAAGCTGTACCTCAGGTTATTTATTTCTCGAGTACACAGATTTTGGAAAATGGATATTATTTCCATGATCGTAAAATATATTATGCTGAAAATGGTGAGACAGAGATCATCTGCAGTGCTAATGGATTGAAGATTTTAGGACTTCATAATATGGAAAATATTATGGCAGCAGTTGCTATGGCACGTTGTATCAATGTTCCGATGGATAAGATTCGTGAAACGATTACTTCATTTATGGGGGTAGAACATCGTATCGAATATGTCACAGAAAAACAAGGTGTGTCTTACTACAATGATTCAAAGGGAACGAATCCGGATGCAGCGATCAAAGCTATTCAGGCAATGGTTCGTCCAACGATTTTGATTGGCGGCGGTTATGATAAAGATAGTACCTATGATGAATGGATAGAAGCTTTTGATGGAAAAGTACGTTATTTGGTTTTAATGGGCGAAACAGCAAACAAGATTGCAGAGTGTGCCCGACGTCATGGATTTCATGAAATCATTATGGTAGAAAGCCTCGAAGAAGCCGTAAAAGTATCTGCATCAAAGGCAGAAAATGGAGATGCAGTCCTGCTTTCACCAGCCTGTGCAAGTTGGGATATGTTCAAAAGCTACGAAGTACGTGGACATATGTTTAAAGAATTTGTACATCAGTTAGCGGATTAAAATATAAACGAAGACAGAGGTGTTGTGCATGTCCCGCGGGATGGTAGCCATTGAAGAAAAAGCGAATAGGGTTCATGAGAAGACAGAAAAGTATTTTGATTACAGCCTTCTGTTCATTGTCATTTTTCTGGTTTGTTTTGGATTAGTCATGATCTACAGTACCAGTGCATACAGCTCACAGATTGCCAATGATGGGGATTCGTTCTATTATCTGAAACGACAGGCATTTTTTGCAGGTGTTGGCATGGCCGGACTTTTTGTGGCAAGCCGTATTCCGTATATGGTTTGGAAACGTTTTACATTGTTGGCCTATGCAATTACAAATGGATTGCTTGCTATCGTTTTGTTGTATGGTGTAGCCAGTCATGGACAGAGACGTTGGATTGCCATTGGACCGATTCAATTTCAGCCATCGGAGATGGCAAAGGCTGTTTTAATTGTTTTTCTGGCACATTTAACCAGTAATTGTGTGCGTCAGTTAAAAAACTGGAGGGGTGTCGTTAAATGTTTTATGATTGCACTTCCAATGATTATTCTTGTAACGGTGTCTAACCTGAGTACGGGGATTATTCTTCTTGGTATCACATTTATTATTATTTTTGTAGCAAGTAATCAATATAAGATCTTTTTTGGTGTTGTAGGTGCCGGTGTGGCATTGATGGTTCTCTTTTTAAATATTGCAGCTTACCGTATGGACAGAATTGAAGCATGGTTGAATGTGGAAACTTCCGAATATGCGTATCAGACAAGACAGGCACTTTATGCCATTGGTTCCGGAGGTGTTTTTGGAAAAGGTCTTGGAAGAAGCATACAAAAACTTTCCTATGTTCCAGAAGCTCATAATGACATGATTTTTTCAATCATATGTGAAGAGTTAGGACTGTTTGGAGCAATTGCAATTATTTTGCTGTTTATTTTATTATTATGGCGATGTATGATCATTGCAAACAATGCACCGGATCTCTATGGTGCTTTGATTGTCATTGGTGTAATGGCACAGATTGGCTTACAGGTTATTATTAATATAGGTGTTGTTACAAATACCATTCCAAATACAGGAATTCCGTTACCGTTTATTAGTTACGGCGGTACATCAGTTATTTTTCTTTTATGTGAGATTGGTTTGGTTTTAAGTGTGTCCAGAGGGATTAAATTTAAATCATGAAGAAATATTTAAATGGACCCTGCATAGAATAGGATATATTCGTGTGCGGAGGTAATTTAAATGGCTGCTTTTCAAATAACAGGCGGGGAACCATTAATTGGAAGTATTGATATTCAAGGATCAAAAAATGCATCATTGCCAATATTGGCGGCATCTTTGCTTCATCAGGGAATAACTGTTTTATATGGATGTCCGAATATATTGGATGTTCGTTATATGATTGAGATTATAAGAAGTCTTGGATGTAAAATCGAATGGAATTCCGAATTTCTTCAGATCGATGCATCGGAAGTTGATGTTGAACATTTATCACGGTCATGTCTGGGGAAGATGAGATCCTCCATTTTGTTATTGGGGGCATTAATCGGAAGATGTGGAAAACTAAAATTGGATTATCCGGGTGGTTGTACGATAGGTGCACGGCCCATTGATATGCATTTGAATGCCTTCAAGTCCATGGGGGTTCAGATTAAAGAAGTGGATGATCAGATTATCTGTTATACGGATAAATTGTACGGCAAACGGATTGTTTTACCTTATCCGAGTGTTGGGGCGACTGAAAATCTGATGATGGCTGCCGTATGGGCAGAAGGTGTGACATGGATTGAGAATGCAGCGAAAGAACCTGAAGTTATAGAACTTGCCCGATTTTTGAATCAAATGGGTGGTTGTATTCATGGGGAAGGAACAGATCGCATTGGTATTTTAGGTAAATGTTCACTCCATGATGTAGCATATAAAATCACAGGTGACCGCATTGTTGCCGGAACCTATCTTTTAGCGGCGGCGGGGACGAAAGGCCGGATTGAAATAAGAGGTGTACAGGTCAAAGACCTTCAGGCAGTGTTACATATATGTGAAGAAATGGGATGTCGGATTCAAAAATCGGAGAAATCTGTTTTTCTGGAATCCAAACATCGTTTGTTTTCTGTAAAAGATATTCATACCCAACCTTTTCCTGGGTTTCCAACAGACATGCAATCTCAGCTGATGGCAGTGTTGTCAACGGCAAAAGGGGTGACGATCATCCATGAGCATGTGTTTGAAAAACGCTTTCGAACAGCGAAAGAACTTGGACGGATGGGAGCAGATATACAAATAAAAAATAATAGGGCGGTAATTCGAGGTGTGGAAAGTCTCAAAGGATGTTCTGTTTCTGCCATGGATTTGCGGGGCGGAGCTGCATTGATTATTGCCGGTCTAATGGCAGAGGGTGATTCAATCGTCGAAAACTCCATCTTTGTAGAGAGAGGTTATCAGGATATATGCAAAGATTTGAGACAACTGGGTGCAAACATTAAAATCATAAATGGAAAATAGGTGGATATACCGTGGATAAAAATTATTATCAGGATGAAGAGTTTGAAGAATTAGAAGATGTGGAAGAATTATATTATAATGAAGAATTTATAGAAAATGAAACGCTGGAAGAAGAAAAAAATTCTTCTGGTCTGAAACTGTTTACAATTGCTCTTGTGGTTGTAACTATTGTAATAGGAATAATCTCATATGGATTCCGCCTGGAAGAAGTAAGAGTTATTGGCAACAAAAATTATACATCGGATGAGGTGAAAGAACTCATTGGATTTCCAGAGGATCGTGCAAATACGCTTTTATGTTATTTGAAATATCGTCGATATAAAGTTGAAGAAATTCCATTTTTGGAGAGCATTGATGTAAAAATGGAAAGCAGTTCCATTCTATATATTGAAGTCAATGAGACCAATATTCTGGCCTGTATAAAAGAGGGTAAAAAATATTATTATTTTGACGATGATGGAATTGTTCGTGAAGTTTTGACAGAGCGGCGAAATACGCTTCCAATCATTGTAGGTGTAGATACAGAGGTTCTTGAATTGGATCAAGCGATTTCTGTTAAAAACCGAACCGTTTTTAAAGGGATGATGGAATTGAGTCAATTGCTGTTTGATAATGGATTAAAAGTACAAAAGATTGAGGTGGATTCGGAAGGAACATTCATGGTTTATGTGAATGATGCTATTCGTGTAGGCTTTGGATCTCCGGTACTTTTGGAGGAAAAGGCAGCCGAGATGGCAAATATTCTTCCTGAGTTGGAAAAAATGCGTAAAACCGAAGATATTCGAGGAATTCTTCATTTAGAGAACTACGATTCGACCAAAAAATCAATTGTATTTACAAAAGAAAATTAAAATTAACGGTTGATTATTTTAATGAAAAACGCTATCATATAGTATGATGGTGTAAATTTAGAAGAATTTAATTTAAAAGGAGGAACTACCTTGCTTGAGATAAAAACAAATGAAATGGATGCAGCAGCTAAAATACTTGTTATTGGTGTCGGCGGTGCTGGTAACAATGCAGTAAACCGTATGATTGAAGAAAATATTGTCGGTGTTGAATTCATCGGTGTGAATACAGATAGACAGGCTTTACAGTTATGTAAAGCAAACCAGCTTGTTCAGATTGGCGAAAAGTTGACAAAAGGACTTGGCGCTGGAGCAAAGCCGGAAGTTGGTGCAAAAGCAGCAGAAGAAAGTGTGGATGAACTTACAGAGTTGATCAAAGGTGCAGATATGGTATTCGTTACCTGTGGTATGGGTGGCGGAACCGGTACAGGAGCTGCTCCGGTTGTAGCTGGTATCGCTAAGAGCCTTGGATGTCTTACTGTAGGTGTTGTTACAAAACCTTTCCGTTTTGAAGCAAAACAGAGAATGTTGAATGCAGTTGAAGGTATCGAAAAACTTAAAGAGAATGTAGATACATTAATTGTTATTCCAAATGATAAATTACTTGAAATTGTAGACCGTCGTACATCTATGCCTGAAGCTTTGAAAAAAGCGGATGAAGTATTACAGCAGGGGGTTCAGGGCATCACAGACCTGATCAATGTACCAGGTTTAATCAACCTTGACTTTGCAGATATTTCTACAGTTATGAAAGATAAAGGTGTTGCGCATATCGGTATTGGTGAAGGTCATGGTGATGATAAGGCTCTTGATGCTGTGAAACAGGCAACAACAAGCCCATTACTTGAAACAACAATCGAAGGTGCTACGGATATTGTTATTAACATTTCTGGCGATATTGGTTTGATTGAAGCGAATGAAGCAGCTATGTATGTTGAAGAACTTGCTGGTGAATCAGCAAACATCATCTTTGGTGCAATGTATGATGAAAGTACACCAGATACATGTACAATCACAGTCATTGCAACTGGATTAGATGCACAGGAAAGTGCTGGACAGGCTTCTACATTTATGAAGAAAGCCAACGAACGTCCTGCATTTAACAATAATGCAGCTCCAACTTTTAAAACAGCAGCTTCCGTACAGAAAACGCCTGTGACAAAAACAGAAACAACAGTCGGAACAAGCACAATTCAGATTCCAAGCTTTTTACAGAAGAGATAAGATTTGAATAAGTTATAAAAAAGTAAAGACAGGTACTATTTTAGAATCCATAGAGGATTTTAGAATAGTACCTTTTTTGTTTACAAATGTAGAAAAGTTTTATGAGATTCATACGCTCGTTTGACAAAATATTTTTTTGATGTGCGTTATAATAGGGACAATGCTGATTGGAGGTGATGAAGTTCCGTTATTCGTTCATATTTTTCGAAGTTGAGTATGTATGCTGAAAAATCTGTTCACCGCCAGATGTTTAGATATGTACTTGTATTTTTGTTGGGAAATATGTTTCCTGTCATTTTCTTTCACACCCATTTTGCAAAAGAATATGATCAAAAAAACTATATGGGAAATTTTCATATTTATATGAAGGGAAGACATGTAAAGCTGAAGGCACTGGTAGATACGGGGAATCATTTGTATGAACCGATTACCGGAAAACCTGTGTGTCTGGTTGAATATGAAAGCATTAAACATTGTTTAAATTTGAATTTTATGGAAAAAAAAGGATGGATGATACCCTATCACACCATTGGAAAGAGCCAGGGGATGTTATGGGGATTTACTGCAGATAAAGTGGTTTTCCAAAATAAAGGAGTAAAAATCATAAAATGTGGGTGTATTATTGCAATATTTAGTGGAAATATGAGTAAAAGTGGAGACTATAGTGCAATTATTCACCCGGATATTCTGGAAAAATGATGTGTGCGAAGGAGCAGATTATGATTTGTAACGCAATAATACCTGGGAAATATCGCCATGCTGCCCATCGAAGATCGAGGGAAAAAGGAAGGACGAATGGGGGAGAACTTTTTTACATTGGTGGTACGGATGTTTTACCTCTGCCGCTTGAAAATGAAGCGGAGGCAGAAGCAATTCATATGCTTGGTACAGAACAGGCATCCGATGGACGAAAGCGATTAATTGAACATAATTTACGATTGGTTGTCTATATTGCAAGGAAGTTTGATAATACAGGAATTTCAGTGGAAGATTTAATTTCTATAGGCACAATTGGATTGATTAAAGCGATTAATTCTTTCAATCCGGAGAAGAATATAAAGCTGGCAACGTATGCGTCACGTTGCATAGAAAACGAAATCTTAATGTATTTGCGCAGAAATAATAAAAATCGTATGGAGGTATCTATTGATGAACCTTTGAATGTGGATTGGGATGGAAACGAATTATTACTTTCAGATATTCTAGGGACGGATGAGGATGTGATTTATAAGGGAATTGAAGGTGAAGTTGATCGGAAATTGCTGCATAAGGCCATTGGTCGTTTAACGCCGAGAGAACAGACGATCATCAAACTGCGATTTGGAATTAATACACAGGATGGTTATGATAAAACTCAAAAAGAGGTGGCGGATTTGCTGGGTATATCTCAATCATATATATCGCGGTTAGAAAAAAGGATTATTTTACGGCTGAAAAAAGAAATGAACCGCATGAGTTGATCTCAAAATAAAAAGAATGGTTTAGATTGTCAAGCCCCAATAATTTTTTTATTTTTTATAAAATCGTATATTTCAGGATGTAATGTGAAAAATCTTTACTGTACTTGCGTGATCAGCAAATGGAGTAAGGAGGATTCTGGATATGGCTCAGGGTAAAGTTGAGATATGCGGTGTAAACACATCAAAGCTTCCATTGTTAAAGGAATCGGAAAAAGAAGCATTGCTCTTGCGAGTAAAGAGTGGAGATTTAGAAGCTAAAGAAGAATATATCAAGGGAAATCTTCGGCTTGTACTTAGTGTGATCAAACGTTTTTCAAATGCAAATGAGAATCCGGATGATCTGTTTCAGGTGGGATGTATTGGCCTGATGAAAGCGATTGATAATTTTGATCTCAGTCAGGGGGTTAAGTTTTCAACGTATGCTGTTCCTATGATCATCGGGGAAGTAAGAAGGTATTTACGTGACAATAACAGTATTCGAGTAAGTCGCTCTTTGCGTGACACGGCATATAAAGCAATCTATGCCAAAGAAGCTTTTATAAAAAAGAATCATCGTGAACCTTCTGTTATGGAGGTTGCGGATGAAATCGGTATCCGAAAAGAAGATATTGTATTTGCCATGGATGCCATTCAAAGTCCCATGTCTTTATACGAACCTGTATTTACAGAAGGTGGAGATAAATTATGCATTATGGATCAGGTTAGAGATACAAAAAACACAGAGAATAGCTGGGTCGAGAATCTGGCACTCAATGATGCCATTGGTCGCCTGGGCAAACGTGAACGAAAAATCATAGATTTGAGATTTTTTCAGGGGAAGACACAGATGGAAGTGGCATCGGAACTGGCAATTTCTCAGGCTCAGATCTCGCGTATTGAAAAAAATGCATTGAAAAGTATGCGAAACTATCTCCAGCAGTAAGTAAAAAACATTGACTTCGACAAGATAACGCGTATAATGAGATATGGTGGTAAACTATGCACACCTGAAAAATGAATGGAGGAAAACAGTAATGTTTGAAATTTTTGAAAGCACTGAATCCGAAGTAAGATCTTATTGTAGAAAATATCCTGTCGTATTTAGTAAAGCAAAGAATGCTGAGATTTTTTCTGCTGATGGTGAAAGATATATCGACTTTCTGGCAGTTGCTGGTTCTATGAACTATGGACACAACAATCCGGAAATTAAAGCTAAAATTTTAGAATACTTAAGTGAAGACCATATCATCAATGCTTTAGATATGTATACGGCAGCAAAAGAAGAATTTCTTCTGACAATTAAAGAAAAAATTCTTAAACCAAGAAATTTGGACTATAAGGTAATGTGCTGCGGGCCAACAGGAACGAATGCGGTGGAAGCTGCGTTGAAACTTGCACGTAAGAATAAAGGACGTACCAACGTTATTGCCTTTGCAGGCGCATTCCATGGTATGACTTTGGGAAGTCTTGCATTGACAACAGATCGTACAAGCCGTCAGGGAGCAAGTGTTCCATTGAATAATGTCACATTTGTTCCATATGATGGAACAATGCTTGATTCGATTGCTTATTTGAAATGGATTCTTGAAGATGATCATTCCGGTATTGAAAAACCGGCAGCTATTGTTCTTGAAACACTTCAGGCAGAAGGCGGAATCAATATTGCAAGTGTGGAATGGCTTCGCCAGATTCGCCAGATCTGTACAGATAATGATATTGTAATGATTGTTGACGATATCCAGGTTGGTAATGGACGTACAGGAACATTCTTCTCTTTTGAACGTGCAGGAATTGTACCGGATATGGTTGTTTTATCGAAATCCATTAGTGGTTTTGGAACACCAATGGCACTCTTGCTCATGCGTCCTGAGTTGGATATTTTCCGTCCTGCAGAACATAATGGCACATTCCGTGGTAACCAGTTATCCTTTGTTGGTGGTACAGCAGGTATTAATTACTTTGTTGAGCATAAACTGGATGAGGAAGTACAGAAAAAAGCGGCCATTGTTGAAGCGTTTATTAAAAAAGAAATTCTTCCGTTGGATGAACGCCTTTCTTGCAGAGGAATGGGTCTTATGTGGGGTATTGATTTTACAGAAATCAATCCGGCATTAGCACTGGAAGCTGTACATGAAGGTTTTGATCGTCATTTGATCATGGAAGTAGCAGGAAGAAAAGACGCGGTATTGAAATTAATGCCGCCATTGACAATTGAAGAAGATGTGCTTAGAGAAGGTTTGGAAATTGTTAAACGTTCTGTAGAAGCAGTTTTAAACTAAGTAAAAATAAAGAATAGACAATAAACAATAAAATGCTGGACAGGAATTACTCCTTTGTCCAGCGTTTTTTTTCGGATTTATAATTCTGATTTAACCAGTCAACAGCTTCACGAATGCCGTCTGGATTAAAATCAAATATTTTTTCTGTTTTTTCTGAAGCCTCTGTTTTATCGAAACAAAAGGGCTGAGGCCAGATAAAGACACTTAATTTAGTCACGGTTTCTTCGGATGTTTCGCTTACCGGGACTTCTTTTTTTTGCATACGGTAGCGCATACCTTGATAGCTGCCTGTAAAGCTTTCTTTTTTTAAGAAAGGAATCGGCATTACATCTGTATATTCAATCATAATTCCACCTCATCATCTGTACCAAGCTTTTTTATGATTTCATAAGGAAGTGGTCCGCCAAAAAGATCAAGCGCACTTCCGATGGTGACATGAATCTGATTATTTCCAAGTGTTCGTAAATCATGTAAGTCTTTAAAAGAACCTACACCGCCAGCATAAGTTACTGGACATGCTGTAAATGTTCCAAGAAGTTTTGCTATGGGTTGTTCAATTCCGGCAGCTTTTCCTTCGACATCAACGGCATGGATCAAAAATTCATCGCAGTAGGGTTCAAGCATATGAAGTGTTTCGAGGTTCATTTTAACAGAAGTAAATTTCTGCCAACGATCCGTAACAATATAATAGTCATTCCCTTTTTTACGGCAGCTGACATCGAGAACAAGATGTTCTTTACCGATTTTATCGGAGAGTTCTTTAAGTCGGTCAAAATGAATCTGTCCATCTTTAAAGACATAGGATGTGACGATTACATGTGAGGCTCCAGCGGAAAGAAAAAGCTCTGCATTACCAAGGTGAATGCCGCCGCCAATTTGAAGTCCTCCGGGATAGGCAGCAAGGGCGCCAAGTGCCTGTTCCACATCAGCCTTATAATATTCAGAATCTTCAGGGTTTAAAAGAATGATATGACCACCTGAAAGACCATCGCTGCGATATTTCTTTGCATACCAGGCAGCATCGAGTTCAGAGATAAAATTTTCCTCTGCATGATTACCTTCATCTTTTAAACTTCCGCCAATAATCTGTTTTACTTTTCCGTTATGTATGTCAATACATGGTCTGAATCTCATAAATCGTTCACCTCTCTGGAATTATGTGAAAAATTATAGTATAATTTACTGCGTATTGCAAGAGAAAGGATTTAAGAAAAAATGGCGAAGAAAAAAGAAAACGATTTGAGTAAAACCAATGCCATGCGTCTTTTGGAGCAGGCAGGGATTGAATATCGCATTGAGACTTATGAATTTGATGAGGAACATTTGGGGGGAGCTCATGTGGCAGCCCAGGTAAGTTTGCCGGAAGAGCAGATTTTTAAAACGCTGGTTGTGCGTGGTGATAAAAAGGGAATCATGGTTTTTTGTATTCCTGTAATGATGGAACTGGATTTGAAAAAAGCGGCAAAGGCAGCCGGAGATAAAAAGATTGAGATGACCCATGTCAAAGAACTGCTGGGGTTGACTGGATATATTCGAGGTGGATGTTCACCGATTGGTATGAAAAAGAAATATCCGACCTGGTTTGATGAAACAGCTATGCTGTATGATGAGATTGCAGTCAGTGCCGGAGTGCGAGGCATGCAGATTATTATACATCCGGATCATTTAAAAGAATTCGTGGAAGCTGAATATGAGGATGTCACTCAATAAAATTAGATGCGTAACATAAATTAAGAATGTTATGATGGTGTAAAGAATGCGGGTATGTGAACTCAGACAAAAAGAAGTTATTAACATATGTGATTGTCAACGCATTGGTATTGTGGCTGATGTGGAGTTTGATCCGAAAACAGGGGTGATCTGTCAGTTGATCATTCCTGGACAGGGAAAATGGTGTGGTCTTTTGGGGCGGGATACGGAGTATGTCATTGGTTGGAAATGCGTCCGTCAGATTGGTGCAGACATCATTCTTGTTGATGTGTGTCTGGAAGAGATCATGCGTCCGTGTAATGACGGAAAACCTTGATTTTACGGGCTTTTCAGGGAAAAACTGTTGACCGTTTTTTTCTCCTCGATTATAATAAATCTGATGAGGAGGATAAAAAGATGAAGTGTCCATTTTGTGGGGAAGCAGACTCAAAAGTTATTGATTCACGTCCGGCTGAGGACGGAAGTGCGATTCGCAGACGCAGACAGTGTAATATCTGTAAAAAAAGATTTACAACATATGAAAAGGTAGAGACGATTCCATTGATTGTCATCAAGAAGGACGACAATCGTGAACCTTATGATCGTCAGAAGATTGCTTCGGGTATCATTCGTTCATGTCACAAGAGACCAATTTCTGCAGATCAGATCAATCGTCTGGTGGATGAAATTGAAACAGAAATTTTCAATCGTGAAGAACGGGAGATTTCTACAGAGGACATTGGTGAAATTGTTATGAATCGGTTGAAAAATTTTGATCCGGTTGCATATGTACGTTTTGCATCGGTTTATCGTGAATTTAAGGATGTGAATACATTCATGGATGAGATTAAAAAGATTTTACAATAATAATAATTCAGGCGGAACCTTGAAACGGGTTCCGCCTTTTTTATCTGTTTTTAGAATCGATAATGATCGTTACAGGTCCATCATTTACCAGTTCAACAGCCATATCGGCACCAAATTCACCTTCGGCTACGGTAAAACCAAGGGAGCGGAAAGCTTGAATAAAATCAAGATAAAAGGCTTTAGATGGTTCAGGAAGACCCGCATCAATAAAGCTTGGACGATTTCCTTTTTTGGTGTTTGCAAAAAGGGTAAATTGGGAGATGATCAAAAGTTCGCCGTTGACATCTTTTAATGCCAGATTCATTTTACCTTCTTCATCTTCAAAAACTCTGAGACCGGCGATCTTTTTTACAAGGTAATCCATATCTTCTTTGGTGTCGTCTTTGGCAACACCAAGTAAGACAACAAAACCACGCCCGATTTCGCCGTGAATCTGATGATCGATCGTTACTTTACCGTGAGATACGCGCTGAATGACTGCTTTCATTTGAATTCACTCCTTTACTAATCTATGAGTATTATAAAGGGAGTTTTCATTTTGGTCAAATTATAATTCTGCCTGTTTTTTTCTGTCAAATCCTGGGGAAATGACCCGATATATTTCGATTGATAGATCGTTATAATAATGATAGATTAAAAGAAGGTATCGCCTTTCGGAAGAAAGGAAAATTTCTATGTTTTGTAAAGTTTATACAATGGCTTGTCTTGGTATAGATGGTCATGTTGTTCAAGTGGAAGCGGATATGAGCAGTGGACTGCCGTCGTTTCGTATTGTTGGAGAGATTACCGGAGAAGTTAAAGAATCCGGTGCACGTATTCGAACCGCACTTCGTAATTCGGGATATGCACTTCCCACAAAGAAATGGGTCATTAATCTGGCACCTGCTGATTTTCGAAAGACAGGAACAGGATATGATTTTCCCATTGCTATTGCACTTCTTTGCTGTTTCGAGCAGATTAATCCGGAATATTTGGAAAAGAGTATTTTTATTGGTGAATTGGGCTTAAATGGAAATCTTGTACCAGTAAAAGGTATGTTATCTATGATCAGTAAAGCCACAGAGATGGGATTTAATTATTGTTTCGTTCCCGAAGGGAATGCTAAAGAGGCTGCGATTTTACCTCAAATACAGGTATATGCGGTGAAAAATTTAAGACAGGCGATTTTACATCTGCAAGGAAAAAAGATGATGGAAAGTGTATTTTATCCGGAGATGAAATCAGAAGAAACATCCGACAAAGAAAAATATAGATATCCGATGGATTTTAAGGATATTTATGGTCAGGAGATGGCAAAAAGGAGTATTGAGATCAGTGTTGCTGGACATCATCATTTGTTAATGATTGGACCGCCCGGCAGTGGAAAAACGATGATGGCAGAACGAATTCCCTATATCCTTCCAGAGATGGATTTGTCGGAACAGATTCTTGTAACAAAATTACATAGTGCGGCAGGAAGAATAAAACCAGGAACGGGACTTATAAAAGAACGACCTTTTCGCAGGCCGCATCATACGGTTTCAGATAAAGTGTTAATTGGAGGTGGAAGCATACCTATGCCTGGGGAAATCAGTCTTGCTCATGGAGGGGTTTTGTTTCTGGACGAATTTGGTGAATTTTCAAGAAATACGATTGAAGCGTTAAGACAGCCATTGGAATCGGGCGAAGTCTTTTTACATCGGGTGCGTGGGGATTATACATTTCCATCAAGTCCTTTAATGGTAGCTGCCATGAATCCATGTAAGTGCGGTTATTATCCGGACAGAGAGCGATGTCGATGCACATCTTATCAGATTCAAAATTATATGTCAAAAATCAGCGGACCGCTCATGGAACGTATGGATTTATGTGTGCGTATACATCGTGTCACATGTTCGGATTTTGAAAAAAGAGAAGATTTTATGGACAGTCATTCGATGCACCAAAATATCGAGAATGCTCTTGTCATACAAAAAGAAAGATTTAAAGGAACGACTATTCGATATAATGGGGAGATGGACACCTGTTTCATAGAAAAATACTGTTCTCTGGATGATTCGGCACGGGAACTTCTGGAAAAAGCCTATGAAAAATATCATTTGTCTGCACGTACACGTCAGAAAATATTAAAGGTCGCACGGACCATCAGTGATCTGGAAAATAAAAAAGATATTCAGATGAATCATATTGCGGAGAGTTTATGTTATCGTTTTCCGGATGAAAATTATGGAGGCGTGCCATGGGATTAACAGAACGGGAATGTTGGTTTTGGTTAAGTTCCTGTGAGTGGATGGGTATTAAATCCGCAGAGAGACTTCTGGGATATTTTAAATCCGCAAGGAATATTTATTATGGAACAGATTCACACTATGAAAAGATCAAAGGCTTGAAGCCCAAAGTAGTATCTTATTTAAAAGCAAAAGATCGGGATGAAGATCAGATAAAAAGGTCCATGGAAAAACTGGCATTGCAGGGCGGACATTTTGTGTGTCGTCTGGATTCGTGTTATCCGGATAAGTTTCGTGTACTTCCGGATCCTCCGTTAGGGATTTTTTATTACGGAAGTTTGCCGGAACCGCATCAGCCAATGATTGCCATTGTTGGTGCAAGAGAAGCCAGTGGATATGGATTGGAGGCTGCTCGTTATTTCTCAAAAAAACTTGCAGAGAAAGGTGTTGGTATAATCAGCGGTCTTGCAAGGGGGATCGATGGAGAAGCACATAGGGGTGCACTTCAGGGAAATGGATGTACATGGGGTATTTTGGGTTGTGGTATCAATATATGTTATCCGAAAGAAAACTATTACTTGTTTGAAGAGATGAAATCCAAAGGTGGAATTTTGAGTGAATATGGTCTTGGAGTTAAACCGGAAGCCTGGCATTTTCCTATGAGGAATCGGCTGATCAGCGGCCTTGCTGATGGTGTATTTGTCATTGAAGCCAGAGAACGCAGCGGTTCTCTGATTACTGTGGATATGGGACTCGAGCAGGGTAAAAATATTTATGCGTTGCCTGGACATTTTCAGACTTCATTGAGTAAAGGATGTCATCAGTTGATTCAGTGTGGAGCAAAGCTTGTGTATGAACCAAAAGATATATTGGAGGATTTGCCTGTTTTGTCTGTTGGTAATGATAGTAAAGAAAAAAAACTTTCACTTGATAAATCAGAACAATTGGTGTATGCTAGTTTAAGTTTAGCCCCGAAAGATATTGACACGATTTCAATGCTTTGTGGATTGCCTTTGTCAGAAACCATCACACTTTTGATGAAGATGGAACTGGAAGGGAAGATTCGCTCCCAGGGGAAGAACCAGTATATGTTAAAGTTATAAGCATATATCAGGAAGAAGTTTAGAGAAGGTAATGGAGGAGTATTATGGCAAAATATTTGGTTATTGTGGAATCACCTGCGAAAGCCAAAACCATTAATAAATTCCTTGGATCCAATTATCACGTTGTTGCATCCAATGGACATGTACGTGATTTGCCAAAAAGTCAGTTAGGTATTGATATAGAGAATGATTTCGAACCGAAATATATTACGATTCGAGGAAAAGGAGATATTCTGGCGATGCTTCGTAAAGAAGTTAAGAAAGCCGATAAAGTTTATCTCGCAACTGACCCGGACCGTGAAGGAGAAGCAATTTCATGGCATTTGGCAACAGCTTTGAAACTTGAAAAGAAACAGATTCATCGTATTACATTTAATGAGATCACGAAATCTGCGGTGAAGGCATCCATCAAACAAGCCAGAGAAATCGATATGGGGTTGGTTGATGCTCAGCAGTCAAGACGTATTCTTGATCGTATGGTCGGGTATAAAATCAGTCCGCTGCTGTGGGCAAAAGTAAAACGTGGATTAAGTGCCGGACGTGTTCAGTCGGTTGCACTTCGAATCATCTGCGATCGAGAACAGGAAATTGAAGCATTTATCCCAGAAGAATACTGGTCTTTAAATGTCCTGTTGAATGTTAAAGGTGAGAAAAAGCCGTTGACAGCCAAATTTTATGGTAAAGAAAAAGAAAAAATAGATATTCATTCCAAAGAGGAAATGGATGCCATTTTGGAAAATCTTGAAGGTCAGACATACAAAATCTGTAATATAAAGAATGGTGAACGTTCTAAGAAAGCACCGGTTCCGTTCACGACAAGTACATTGCAGCAGGAAGCATCAAAAGTTTTAAATTTTTCGACACAAAAAACAATGCGTATTGCTCAGCAGTTGTATGAAGGTGTGGACATTAAAGGCAATGGAACGGTTGGTTTGATCACATATTTAAGAACCGATTCGACACGTGTTTCCGAAGAGGCAGATGAGGCTGTTCGTAAGTTTATTGATAAAGCCTATGGTCCGGAATATGTGACTGATCGGGTGAAAGATGCAAAGAATAATGGTAAGATTCAGGATGCGCATGAAGCAATCCGTCCATCGAACAGCGAGTTAACACCGACAAAGGTTAAGGAATCTTTATCCAGAGATCAGTTCCGTTTATATCAGTTAATCTGGAGTCGTTTTGTAGCCAGTCGAATGTCGGATGCCGTATATACGACAACGAATGTAAAAATTAACTGTAATGGTTATATTTTTACGGTGACCGCATCCAAGATTAAGTTCGAAGGTTTTCTTTCTGTTTATAAACAGGCAGAGGATAAAGCGGAAGCGAATGTTTTATTGAAGAAATTATCTGAAGAGAGTGAGTTGTCGTTTGATTCTTTTGAAACCAAACAGCACTTTACACAGCCTCCAGCACATTTTACAGAGGCTTCCCTTGTAAAGACATTGGAAGAATTAGGTATTGGCCGTCCAAGTACTTATGCGCCAACCATAACGACGATTATTGCACGTCGTTACGTTGCGAAAGAGAATAAAAATCTTTACGTGACAGAACTCGGTGAAGTAGTCAACCAGATTATGAAAGATGCTTTTCCAAGTATTGTAGATGTAACATTTACGGCAAATATGGAATATCTGCTTGACCGAATTGGTGATGGAAGAATTCCATATAAAACGGTTATCCGCAATTTCTATCCGGATTTAAAAGAAGCTGTGGAAAAAGCAGAAAAGGAACTGGAAGAAATTAAGATTGAAGATGAAGTGTCGGATGTCATATGTGATCAGTGTGGTCGAAATATGGTGATTAAATATGGTCCTCATGGGAAATTCCTTGCATGTCCGGGATTTCCGGAATGTAAAAATACAAAAACATATTTTGAAAAAATAGGTATTCCGTGTCCAAAGTGTGGAAAAGACATTGTCATTCGTAAAACTCAAAAAGGACGTAAGTATTTTGGATGCATTGATATTCCGGAGTGTGATTTTATGACGTGGCAAAAACCATCCGGAAAGAATTGTCCGAAATGTGGAAATGTACTTCTCGCCAAAGGTCAGAAGCTTGTATGTGCCGACGAAGCATGTGGATATCGTGAAGATCAAAAAAATGAAGATTAAATGAATGGGTCTCCTGTAATTGATGCAGGAGACTTTTTTGTTCCATCTGCTTTGTGTGTGCATAAGATAATATAACTGTGACATATAAGGAGAGGACGAATGGTATATTCGCTAATATGGGCAGCATGTGGCACAGGTTTTGCATTTTTGATGACAACATTGGGAGCTGCAACAGTCTTTCTGATTCGTGATAAAGAGGGGAAAGAACTTCAAAATATCATCTTGGGGTTTGCATCAGGAATCATGCTGGCGGCTTCGGTGTGGTCTTTAATTCTTCCGGCAATTGAACAGATGGAAAATGCCAGAGAAATATCATGGATTGTAGCTGCAGCAGGCATTTTTTTAGGAAGCATTTTCATTATGAATGTAGATCGTCTGCTTGTGAAATATACCGGAGAAATGGAACAGGTGAATCGTATGGTTTTTGCGGTAATCCTTCATAATATACCAGAGGGCATGGCAATAGGGCTTGCATTTTCACTGGCTGCAGATCATATGGATCAGCCCGAATATCTTGTAACAGCCACGGCACTTGCTATTGGTATTGGTGTACAGAATTTTCCAGAAGGAGCCGCAGTCTCATTGCCGCTCAGACAGGAGGGCATGCATTCTGTGAGGGCTTTTGGATATGGTTTATTATCTGCAGTTGTGGAGCCGGTTTTCGGCATTGCAGTGGTCGTTGTATCTGAAAAAATCCGACCATTAATGCCATGGTTTTTGACCTTTGCAGCAGGGGCCATGCTTTATGTTGTTGTGGATGAACTCATTCCCCGGGCAAATCAGGAGGACAGCTCACATAAGGCAACGATGGGGGTTATGGTTGGCTTTCTAATAATGATGGTATTAGATGTGGCATTGGGTGCTTGATAATTGATTTCCATAAAAAATTAAGCTAAAATAAAAGATAAGTGGAAGTACAGGAGGATGGGCAATGATTGGATTATCCATTGTTGATATAAAGACCTTTATGTCCGGTATTTTGACCGGACATATGTTTGATAAGTTCTATTTAAGAGATGGAGAAATACAGACATTTACGGAGTTTCATATGGGGGGATACCTGAACCAGGCCTATTATGATTCGGAAGAGTGGGAAGCTATGGAGGGCAGAGAATTATGTCTATGGTCCGAAGTGCGTCCTTTTGCATTTCAGTTGATTAAAGGGCATAAGCTTCCGGTAAGATTTAAGTTTGTTTTTCAGTTATCTCATGAGAATACTCAGTGGTTTATGGAAAAACATAAAACATCAACCCGGGGAGAAGACCTTGGGGGATTATTTATGAATATTACGTATGATCATCAAAAGCTGATATGTACATCAGGTATTTCATATAAAACCTTTGTGATGGATAAGACGCTGGAGCAGTATTGGGATGATACGGTGTATCAGTATTTTAAACAGAACCATATTATGGTTGAAAAACTATAAAGATTTTTGGAGCGGAGAGTAAAGTATTCTATGAAAAAGAAATTGAATTTAGAAGTTGCATTTTGTCGAAGTTTTCAGTTGATGATGAAGATTGGAATATATGTGTTACCCTGGGGAATTCCTAAAATCATGAAAGGGCCGGGGATTGTAAAAAAACTCCCGATGGCGATTCAACGTAAAAAGTTCAAAAAACCTTTAGTTGTAACGGATCATATGCTTATGAATATGCATCTTTTAGATGGTATGCTTGAAGCAATGGACCGCATTGGTCTGGAATATGTGATCTATGATGGCGCAGCACCAAATCCAACAGATATTAATATCGAAGAAGGTGCAGCTCTTTACCGTGAAAATCAATGCGACTGCATGATTGCTTTTGGTGGTGGTTCACCCATAGATTGTGCCAAAGGTATTGGTGCTCGTATTGCAAGACCTCATAAAAAAATCAGACGTATGCAGGGATTATTTGGTGTGCTTCGTCCTATTCCGGTTCTTTTTACAGTACCGACGACTGCAGGAACCGGTTCGGAAACAACCATTGCAGCTGTTATAACAGAGGCTTCAACGCATCATAAAGCTTCGATGAATGATCTTTGTCTTATGCCGAAGTATGCTGTTTTAGATCCGGAATTAACCATGGGACTTCCGAAACAAATGACGGCAGTGACAGGGATGGATGCGCTCTGCCATGCGGTTGAGGCTTATACAAATAACACCTATAATTCAAAGCTTGAGAAAAAGCTGTGTAAAAAAGCAGTGAAACTGATTTATAATAATCTGTATAAGATTTATGAGGATGGAACGAATATCGAAGGTCGTCAGAATATGCAAAAGGCTGCATTTTACGCAGGACGTGCATTTACACGCGGATGTGTCGGATATGTGCATGCCATTGGCCATACATTGGGCGGTTTGTATGAAACACCTCACGGGCTTGCTATGGCCATTCTTTTGCCGCATGTCATGCGGGCCTATGGATCGGCAGTTTATGATCGATTAGCAGAACTGTGTGATGTCTGTGGAATTAAACCGGCAGAGGATACAAGAAAAGCAAAAGCGGAAGCCTTTATTGGCTGGATTGAAGAACTTAAGATAAAAATGGACATTCCATTATATCCACCGATGCTTCAAGAAGAAGATGTGGACCAGATTGTCGAATGGGCACACAAAGAAGGAAATCCGTTGTATCCAACACCAGTCACATGGACAAAAGCTGATTTTAAAAAATTTATTCTTTCTTTAAAAAGAAGTATAGAAGATATTTGAATAATTAGCACTCACTTTTGGTGAGTGCTAATTTTGTGTTGACATTTCAGTCACGTGGTATTACAATTACTAATGTCGCAAGGACGACATAATACAAATGTGAATTGAAATTATTTTAATATAAGGAGTGATCGATAATGGGTGAAACAATGAAAGAACAGGGAAGCTTATCCATTAACAGTGAAAATTTATTTCCGATTATTAAGAAATGGTTATATTCGGACCACGATATTTTTGTAAGAGAACTTGTATCCAATGGCTGTGATGCCATCACAAAACTTAAAAAACTTGAGATGATGGGTGAAGCAACGATCAATGAAGGCGAAAAACTCAAAGTTGAAGTGATCGTTAATGCAGAAGATAAAACAATGATCGTGCGCGATAATGGTATCGGTATGACAGCGGATGAAGTCAAGGAATATATTACACAGATTGCTTTTTCAGGCGCTACAGATTTCCTTGAAAAGTATAAAGATAAGACCAATGAAGATCAGATTATTGGTCACTTTGGTCTTGGTTTTTATTCCGCATTTATGGTGGCAGATCGTGTAACAATTCAGACACGTTCTTACAAAGAAGATGCAGAACCTGTTTATTGGGAATGTGACGGAGATTCGGAATACTCTATGTCAAAAGGTGATCGCGACGTGCGTGGTACAGAAATTACATTGTACATGAACGAAGACAGCTATGAATTCTGTAATGAATACCGTGCTCGTGAAGTTCTTGATAAATACTGTGGTTTTATGCCGGTTGAAATTTATATTTCAAAAGAAGGCAGCGAAGTAGAAACACAGAATGTAAAAGAAGAAGATCTTCGTGCAGAAGACAGAATCATTGAATATTACACAGAACCTGCGAAGACAGAAGAAAAAGAGAATGAAGACGGAACAAAAGAAGTGATTGAAATCACTCCGGAGCAGAGAATGGCAAAGATCAAACGCCGTCCGTATCTTGTGAATGTAACAACACCTCTTTGGAGCAAACATCCAAACGAATGTACAGAAGAAGAATATAAAGAATTTTATCGTAATGTTTTCAAAGATTACAAGGAACCTTTATTCTGGATTCATTTAAATATGGACTATCCATTTAACTTAAAAGGTATTTTATATTTCCCTAAATTAAATCTTGAACTTGAAGCGGTTGAAGGAACCATTAAGCTTTACAATAATCAGGTATTTATCGCGGATAATATTAAAGAAGTTATTCCGGAATTTTTATTACTTTTAAAAGGTGTGATTGATTGTCCGGATCTTCCGTTGAACGTATCCCGATCTGCACTTCAGAATGATGGCTTTGTTAAGAAGATTTCAGATTACATTACAAAGAAAGTGGCAGATAAGCTTTCCGGTATGTGCAAAACAGATCGCGAAAACTATGAAAAATACTGGGATGATATTAATCCATTTATTAAGTTTGGATGCATGAAAGATGATAAGTTTAAATCCAAGATGAAAGATTATATTATCTACAAAGATTTAGATGGCAAATACCTTTCTTTGAAAGATTATCTTGAAAATTGCAAAGAAAAACATGAAAATCAGGTGTTCTATGTAACAGACGAAGTTCAGCAGGCACAGTATGTGAATATGTTCCGTGAACAGGAAATGAATGCTATTTTATTAAATATGGCGATTGATCAGCCATTTATCAGTATGGTTGAACAGGATGAAGAAGGTGTGCAGTTCCATCGAATTGATACAGAACTTTCCGATGTTTTCAAGGAAGAAATCAGCGAAGAAGATGGCAAGGTTCTTGAAGAAAATACAAAATCTTTAACAGAAATCTTCAAAAAGGCACTTGGACGTGAAAATCTGGAAGTAAAAGTAGAGAAACTTAAAAATGCAGAAACCTCTTCTATGATTACCCTTAAAGAAGAAAGTCGTCGTATGCAGGATATGATGCGTATGTACGGTATGACAGATATGGGTATGTATGGAAATGATGGTGAGACTTTAATCCTGAATGCCAACAATAGTCTCGTTCAGTATGTTCTTTCCAATGCGGAAGGCGAATATACAGATATGATCTGTCAGCAGCTTTATGATCTTGCACTTCTTAGTCATAAACCGTTAGATGCTGCAGCAATGACAGCGTTTATTGACAGAAGCAATAAGATTATGAAAGCTTTAACAAAATAATATTTTTTAGATGATACAAAAAACAAAAACGGACGATTCTTATAGGGAATTGTCCGTTTTCTGTTGAAGTGAAAATTTTTATCTTCTATAATAGAAACAAAAAACAAAAGGAGAGTTTTTATGAAAAAACTTAGATATTTAATTTTGACATTGCTTAGTTTGTGTATGATGTTGTTTGTAGGCTGCAATGAAGCAACAAAATCAGAAACAGTTTTGCCGGAAACATTCGAGACAGCTGCAGATGAAATCATCGCAGAAGAGACAGAATATGAAGTGACCATCGACTATGATGGCGTTTACACATCCAAAGAAGATGTCGCATTATATCTGTACACATATGATGAATTGCCACAGAACTTTATAACCAAAAAAGAAGCTAAAAAACTTGGATGGGAAGGCGGTTCTTTGGAACCTTATGCACCGGGAATGTGTATTGGTGGTGATAATTTTGGGAATTACGAAGAAATTCTTCCGGTTGAAGATGGTGTGACCTACAAAGAATGCGACATTGATACATTAGGTGCAGAGAAACGCGGTGCAAAACGTATTGTATTCTCCAGCGAAGGAGATATTTATTATACAGAAGATCACTACGAAAGTTTTGTTCAGCTTTATGAAGGTGAAGAGTAAATGAAAACAATATATTTAGACGGAAGAAGGTTACAGCGGACACCTGAAGGTTACACCTATATTCAGGAGCTGTTTCATTTTCCAGATCACTTTGGAAAAAATATGGATGCGCTTTATGATTTGCTTACAGAATTGTGTGAAGAAGTCAATGTTGAGATCAATCACAGTGATGAAATGGATATGATGATAAAGAAAGTGGTTTTAAATGCGCAGGATGAGAATAAATGTCTGAATATCTGCTTGACAAAGTAAAATGCCTTGAGATAATATTAAAAAGTTGCAGACGGTTAATATTTGAAATGAGGTATTTATGAGCGAAGTAATGATACATACAGTGGAGCATGCTTTTGAACATGCCATTTCTCATACATTTGAAGAAAGTTTAAAACTGTTACCGTTTTTACTGATCACATATATTATTATGGAAGCAATTGAAGATAAGATTGGTGAACATGCGCAGGGATTTGTGCAGACATCGGGTAAATTTGGTCCAATCATCGGTGGAATTCTTGGTGCATTTCCTCAATGTGGTTTTTCGGCGGCTGCAGCCAGTCTGTATGCTGGACATGTTATCACACGCGGAACATTGATTGCTATTTTCCTTTCAACATCGGATGAAATGCTTCCGATTATGATTTCTCAGAAAGTACCGATGCAGATGATTTTTTCTGTTTTAGGAATGAAAGTTGTGATTGGTATTCTTGGTGGTTTTTTGGTGGATATTCTTTTACATATCGTAAGAAAACAGCCAAGACACCATGTTGATATTCATCATATGTGTGATCATGATCATTGTCACTGTGAAGAGGGCAGCGTGATTAAATCGGCTATTCGACATACGATTCATATTTTTCTGTTTATTTTAGTTATTACCTTTGCCTTTAACTTTGTTGTCGAAATTGTTGGAAAGGAAAGTTTAAGCCGCTTTATTCTGAATCAGCCATTGCTTGGTTCTGTTTTAAGTGGTATTGTGGGACTTCTTCCAAATTGTGCAGCATCTGTTGTTATTACTCAGCTTTATCTGGATGGTGCTATGAGCCTTGGTGCTATGATGTCGGGACTGCTAGTCGGTGCAGGGGTTGGTCTTGTTGTTTTGTTTAAAACAAACGATTCGATGAGAGAGAATCTTGAACTTACCGGAATGTTGTATGTCATCGGCGTTGTGGCCGGTATTCTTATCGATTTTTTGGGAATTACATTGTAAGCATTTGTATATACTGATGATACAAAGGAGGCTTTTTGTATGATTGGATATTTGGGACTTTCGGCATTGATCTGTGGAAGTGATCTGGTGATCAAAGAGACAGTGAAAAAGAAAGTGGATGAAAACAGCAAAACTTATGTGTGTGAAGACAAACTGATCGTGACAAAGTTTTATAATCGGGGAGCAGCTTTAGGAAAGCTTTCAGAACATCCGACACTTTTGAAAGGTATTACCATTTTTGGCGTAGGAAGTCTTTTGGGTGCTTTAACAGCAATCAGTGGTCTTAAAGGTCATTATTTACAGAAATTTGGTCTATCCATGATGCTCGGCGGTGCAGGAAGTAATGCCTATGAGCGTATAAGTTACGGTAAGGTCACGGATTATGTTCAGTTGAATGTGAAAAATCCAAAATATCGAAGAATCGTGTATAATCTTGGTGATTTTGCGATTTTTGCAGGAAGTTTATGTCTGATTTCAGGTGAGTTATTTCGAATGGAAAGATAAGCGTGTGATTGATAATCAAACAAAATATTTAAAAAGCCATATATTCTTAAGAAACAGAATAGTGTTTCTTAAGAGTATATGGCTTTTATTTGTTTTCAGAATATATAATTTAGTCAAACATCTTTTCAAGTTCGGTCAGATAATGATTAAATACCCTTAATGCTTCCCGGGTTGGTTCGCCGGTGGTCATATCGACACCACAGGATTTTAAAAGGTCGATACAATCCATGGAGCAGCCGCTGGAAAGAAAACGTTTGTAATCAAATAAGGCATCTTCATCCTCTGAAAGAATGCGGCTTCCAAAGGCTATGGCTGCGGAAAGACCGGTAGCATACTGATAAACATAGAATGGGGTATAAAAATGAGGGATACGTGCCCATTCCATGGAAATTTCATCATCGACAACCATATCCGGACCAAAATAGAGCTTGTTTAAATCTTTATAGATGTTACAGAGTACATCACAGGTTAAGGCCTCACCGTTTGCTTCCATCTCGTGGGTGATCATTTCGAATTCGGCGAACATGGTCTGACGGAAAAGAGTGCCTTTAAACTGATCCATTAAATGATTTAAAAGATAGGCTTTTTCCTCTTTGGATGCTGCATTTTTAAGTAAATGGTTAATGAGAATATATTCATTACATGTGGATGCAATTTCCGCTACAAAAATGTTATAGTTTGAATTAATATAACTCTGATTCATGTTTGTGTAACAGGAATGAAGAGAATGTCCCATTTCATGTGCCAGTGTAAATACATTGTCCAGTGTGCCCTGATAATTAAGAAGCACATATGGATGGTGACCATAGACGCAGGTGGAATAAGCACCGCTGCGTTTGCCTTTGTTTTCATAAACATCAATCCAGCGGTCATCGAATCCTTGACGTAAAAGATTTAAATAATCTTCGTCCAATGGTGCAAGTCCTTCAAGAACGATCTGCTTTGCTGTTTCAAAAGAATATTCCGGAGAATCGTATTCAATGATCGGTGTGTAAACATCATACATATGAAGTTCATCGATATGGAGCAGTTTTTTTCGGAGTGCAACATAACGGTACATGGATGGGAGAAATTCATGTACGGTTTCAATCAACTGGGTGTAAACGCTGGTTGGTATATTATGTGCATCCAGATGCGTTTCCATAGTTGACGAATATTTTCTGGCGCGTGTATAAAATAATTCTTTTTTAACATTTGCACTATAAATAGCCGCTAATGTGTTTTTGTAATTCTCATAAGTGTGATAGAGTGCCATAAAAGCATCTTTACGAACTTGACGGTTTTTGTTTTCCATGAAGGAAATAAAACGTCCATGAGTTATTTCAACGAAGTTACCATTGCCATCATCAATGGATGGAAAATGAAGGTCTGCATGATTAAACATACCGAAAATGTTCTGCGGACCAAAACTCATATCGGAACTTAAAGAAAGCAGTTCTTCTTCTGGAGCAGATAAGGTATGTGTTTTTTGACGTAATGTATCTTCCAGATAATGTCGGTAAAATTCAAGCGGCGGAAATTCTTTAAACCATTTTTCGAGGGTATCAGGTTCTAAGGATAAGAGTTCCGGGGCTTCCCAGGCGATAGTGGATGAAAAACGGTTATAGAGACCAAGGGTTTGATTTTTCATGGCCTGTCCTTCTGTGCGCGTGGTGTCTTCGTCAGAAAGTTGAAAAGCATAGCTGTATAATCGGTCAAGATCCAAAAGCCAGCGATCGCGCTCTTCGAGATACTCAAAGAGTTTATGTGGAGAGACGGTGATTTTTCCTCGGTAAGAAGCCATGTCATCGATGTGACATTTGACTTTTTCAAAGTCTGTTTCAAAATCTTTCATGTTTTCATATAAATGTGTCAGATCCCAGGTATCTGCCTTATTTATCTCAGAACGTAATAATACTTTGTTGCTTTTTGACATAAATAATCCTCCCGTTTGGTTTTGAATTGTAAACTTTATATAATATATTAGTATAATAATTAATTGTTTTTTTATCAAGAAATGATTGATTTTCTTTGGACATTCGTATAGAATGTAGGTGACAATTTAATAATGAGAGGAATTACTTATAAGAAGGAGAATATTACGATGAAAAGATCCAAAAAGATTCTTTTAAGTGTAATGACACTTGTAGTAACTATTGCACTTTGCGCATGTGGAGGCGATAAGGGAGGCGAGACTTCAGCAGAAGGTAATAACTCTACGGAAACAACAACAGATTCTGAAGCAGCAGGTAAACCGGTTAAAGGCGGCGAAATCACTGTTGGTATCACACAGGATCTAGATAGTCTTGACCCGCACAATATGGTGGCAGCAGGAACTAGAGAAGTTATGTACAACGTTTTTGAAGGCCTTGTAAAGGCTGACAGTAACGGCAATCTTGTGCCTGCAGTTGCTAGTGACTATGATATTTCTAAAGATGCTAAAGAATACACTTTCATCTTAAGAGATGGTATCACATTCCACGATGGCAGCCCAGTCACTGTTGAAGATGTTAAATATTCGATTGAACGATATGCGGGGATTAACAGCTCCGCATTTTCTAGTTTAGCGGCTGTTGAGATTATTGATGAAAGTACAGTGAAAGTTGTGTTGAATGAAGGAAATACAGAATTCCTTTCCATGCTTACATTGGAAATTGTTCCGCAGAGTAATGAAGCTAATTTCGCTACGAACCCAATTGGAACTGGTCCATTTAAGTTTGTATCCTATACACCTGGTCAGGATTTTGTTGTAGAAGCTTACGATGGTTACTGGAATCCTGAACTTCCATATCTTGACAAAGTTACATTTAAGATTGTACCGGATACAGATACAGCAATCGTTCAGCTTCAGGCAGGAACAATTGACGTATATCAGTATTTGACAGCAGATATGGCAGCACAGCTGACAGATAAGTTTGATATTGTAGAAGGAAGTATTAACTACATTCAGGGCTTATTCTTCAGTCAGACATATGAACCGCTTCAGAAACTTGAAGTTCGTCAGGCGATCAACTATGCAGTCGATAAAAATATGATCAATGATATGCTCTTTAATGGACAGAGCCAGATCATTGGTACACATATGATTCCTGCAATGGGTAAATTCTATAACGAAGAAACCAATGATTTATATCCAAGAGACGTTGAAAAAGCAAAAGAACTTTTAAAAGAAGCCGGTTATGAAAATGGTTTCGACCTTGTGATTTCTGTGCCAAACAACTATGTTCCACATATGCAGACAGCAGAAATTATTGTTGAAAACCTTAAAGAAGCCGGTATCAATGCAACAATTGAACCTGTTGAATGGAATACATGGTTAACAGATGTTTACGGTGAAGGTAAATTCCAGGCAACAATTACTGCATTTACTGCAAAATTAGATGCAGCAACAACACTTAGAAATTACTATAAAGATTCACCAACAAACTTTATGAAATATCATAATGAAGAATTTGAAGCTGCTTATGCAGCAGCAAAAGCATCCATCGATGATGCAGAAAAAACACAGCTTTACAGAGATTGTTTAATGATCCTCTCTAAAGATGCGGCAGCGGTTTATATTCAGGATCCAGCGAACCTTGTAGCAATGAAAAAAGGTCTTGAAGGATACGAATTCTATCCAATCTCTGCACAGGATGTATCTATCATTCATTATGTACAGGAATAATCCGGTTTAAGGATTAGAATCAAAGATTTATTTGTATTTAAACAAGAAATAATATAAGTATATTTCAGATAGAAAGGGCACGAAAAAAACCATGAAATACATGATAAAAAAATTAACAACTCTCATTATAACTTTGTTACTTGTATCCATGGTCACTTTCGTGGCCTTTTCTGTCATTCCGGGGGATGCAGCGATTGCAAAACTCGGAACGGATGCGACACCGGAGCGTATCGAAGCGCTTCGTGAGGAGATGGGATTAAATGATCCGATTCCTGAACGCTATGTGAATTGGCTTAAAGATGCCGTTCGAGGTGATTTTGGAGATTCCTATCAGTATGCGGGAATCACAGTCAGTGAACTTTTAAGTCAGAGATTGCCGGTAACAATCATGCTTGCGGTATTATCTCTGTTAATTATCGTTATTATTTCAATTCCGATCGGTATTATTGCTGCGAGGAAAGAAGGCACGATCATCGACGTGTTTATTAACCTGTTTACGCAGGTAACAATGGCTGTTCCGGGATTTTTCCTTGGAATGGTTGTTACATATATTTTTGGTATTACCCTTAAGATTTTCCAGCCGGGAAACTTTGTGATGCCGCAGACGGATTTTTGGGGATGTTTAAAATATCTTATTTTCCCAGCGATTTCCATTGCTATTCCAAAGATTGCCATGGTTGTCAAGTTCTTAAGAAACTCTGTTTTAAGTGAAGTGAAAAAAGACTATGTTCGTACAGCCTACAGTAAAGGCAATCGTACGAAAAAAGTATTATATATACATGTATTGCAGAATGCATTAATTCCGGTGATTACTTTCGTTGCCATTGTCGCAGCAGAAGTTTTAGCAGGCGGTATTGTTGTTGAACAGGTGTTTAGTGTGAATGGTATGGGACGTCTTTTGGTTACTGCGATTTCCAATCGTGATTTTCCTGTTGTTCAGGCAGTTGTTCTGTATATTACAGCGATTGTAATTATTATTAACTTTGTTGTAGATATGCTCTATCAGTTGGTAGATCCTAGAGTGCGTACAGAATAGGAGTACAAAATGAAGAATAAAAAATGGAATTATAATTTAACCATTGGAACGATCATTGCTGTGATTGTTGTTCTCATGGCTGTCATTGGCATGTTCTGGACACCATATGGTCCAACAGATATGGATTTTATGTTAAAAAATGCCGCGCCATCCTTGCTTCATCCATTTGGTTGTGATAATTTTGGACGCGATATTTTAAGCCGAATCATGAATGGTATGGGAACGACATGTTTCGTTGCTCTTTGTACGGTCGGCATCGGTGTTGTTTTTGGAACGATTATTGGTTCTGTTACAGGCTTTTTTGGCGGATGGATTGATGAAGTTGTGATGCGTATTTCGGA